>NZ_JANSIU010000004.1:0-93049 GCF_047462275.1 Synechococcus sp. H70.2 | reverse complement strand
GTTCTCGGGGCGGTGGGGGTTGGGGGAGTGACCTGCTCTGGGTTAGGCCCCTGCGGCACGCGGGGGGGCCGGCGGGGCGGGGGGGGGCGGGCGGCTGCGCCAGTTTGGGCGCAGGATCCCTTCCGCAGTGGGGCCAACACTCGCCCCATTAGCCCTGAGGTGGCTGCCGCCTTTGAGGAGTTTTTCTGCGCAGGCCGCTATACCCAGAGCCGGGAAAAGCTAGAGAGGGCCCGACAGGCTTCTCCCCAAGAGCCAATGGTCTACGCCTTGCTGGCAGCCCTGGCCTACCAAGAGGGGGATCTGGAGTCTTTCGCCCAGTTGGCCACCCAAACCCGCCAAGTGGCTGCCGAGCTGAAGAAGACGGATCCCTTACGCGGCAACCTGTACGAGGGCGTGGGCTACGGGTTGGAAGCAGCCAACATTGTGGTGCGGGAAGGGGTGGTGCTTGGCTTGCCTAAGGCATTGCCCACCCTCAACCAATTGTTTGCAGCCATCCGCGCTGCCCAAGCAGTAGACAGCAGTGACCCGGAGCTAAATCTTCTCAACGGCTATATTGACTTGTTGCTGACCTACCGCGAGAAGGCTTTGAACCAATTTCGTCTGGCAGCGCCTGAGTATTTAGCCTACCGCGGTCAAGCGCTGGCCTACCGGGATATGCAACGCTATGACGAGGCGCTGGCGGCGGTGGATCGGGCAATTGCAGTTTCCTGTAACAACCCTGAACTTTACTACCTCAAGGCCCAGATCCTGGCTGCCAAGGGTCAAGACCGGGAAGCCGTCCCCCTTTTTGACCAGGCTTTGCAGGCCGCTGCCCAGTTGCCGCAAGCCCTGGTGGAGCAAATCCAGATGGAGCGGGATCGCGCCGCCCAGCGCAGTGGGTTGACCGGCCAGTTGCCTACACCAACTCCCTCTCCCTAACACCAATGGGCCTGCGCATCAGTGGCAAACAGACGCTGCAAACCCCCCCTGGCCTGGGAACTCGGCCTACCCCTGGGCGGGTGAGGCAAGCTCTGTTTAACATCCTGCGGGGGCAGGTGGAGGGCTGTCGCTGGCTGGATCTCTGCTGTGGGGCTGGCACGGTAGGGGCAGAAGCCCTGTGCCAGGGAGCAGCCTTCGTGGCTGGCATCGAGATTGCCGCGCCAGCCTGTCGCCTCATCCAGGCCAACTGGGCCAAGGTGGCCAAGCCTGGACAATCTTTCCAGGTGATTCAGGGAGATGCCCGCAAGCTGCTCAGTCGAGGTCTCGCTTTGGATCCGTTTGATTACGTCTACTTTGCTCCCCCCTATGATGCCGGCCTGTACACCCCCCTCCTGCCGCTCATCCCGCCCTTGCTCAAGCCAGGTGGAACCTTGATTGTCGAGCATCGCAGTGGCCAAAAGTTACCGGAGCAGGTGGGATCCCTGCTGCGCTTGGACCAGCGGGCCTACGGGCAAACGGCGCTAGCTTTCTATCGGCAGCTGGGAGAGGGGCCCTAGGGGAAGGGGGTGCTGACAAAGCCAATCTCGAGAAGCTGCTGGTAGGCCTGGGTGCCTAGCTCCCGGGTTGGGGTCTGGCTCTTGATGACCTGGATCAGCCAGCCCACGGCCTCCTCAGGACGGCCGGCAGCCCGATAGACCACGGCTAGATCATAGGCGGCTTGATCCCGAGCCTGGGCGGCAACGCGGGCCAGCTCCCGCTGCTCTTCGGAGATGCGGTTTTGGATGCCGGCAAAAGCCCGGGAGAGATCCTGGTGGTAGTTGGAGCGCTGGTTGTAGGCGTTGAACACCTGTTGCAGGAGCTCAATGGCCCGGTCGTAGTTTTGGGCCTGGATGGCGGCATCCGCCTCAGCAGCCAACTGTTCGGCTCGCAAGGCGCTAAGGGCGCTGCTGGGCTGTTCTAGGGCACGAAACTGCTGGGGATTGGGAATAAGCTGCTGGCTAGCAGCAGGCAGTTCTTGAGCTGTAGCCCAGAAACTCGAGCTGACACCCAGCCCCAAGCCCAGCAAGAGACCAAAGGCCAACTGCAACCAAGAGCGGGGCCGAAAGGCAAGCCCACGGAAAGTAGGTCGACTCTTGCCAGCACCAGCAGGGGGTGGTCGGAACATGGGCCAGGAACCCTCGAAACCGTGCTAACCCGTTCTACTCTACCTTACTTCTGACTCTGCTGCAGCTCAGGGGCCTCCTCCAGAGGGGATTGCCGAGGAGGCAGCTCTTCAGACGGCGGGGAACTGGCCGGGAAGGGATCCGGTTGAGCCGAGAGGGTTTCTGGCAACAGGGGCAAGTTCATAATCCGCTCGTACAGGCGCAGGTATTGCAAGGCGGAGCGGCGCCAACTGAAATCGCTGGCCATGCCCCGCTTTTGCAGTGCTTGCCAGGTGTCTTTGTGCTGAAACGCCTCCCAGGCCCGCGCCAGACAGGTGTAGAAGTCCAAAGCCTCGTAGCGGTCAAAGCAGTAGCCAGTGCCAATCCCTTTGCTGGGAATATGGTGGCTGACCGTATCCACCAACCCCCCCGTGCGGCGGACGATGGGCACACACCCGTAGCGCATGGCAATCATCTGGCTAATGCCACAGGGCTCGAAGCGGCTGGGCATTAAAAAGACATCTGCTCCCCCATAGATCAACTGGGCCAGTTGGGGCTGGTAACCCCGTTGGTAGGCCACTCGGCCTGGGTGCCGCTCGGCCATCTCCTGCATCCGTCCTTCGTAGTAGGCTTCGCCGCTGCCCAGCAGGACAAATTGCGAGTCACTGTAGGCCAAGAAGCGATCCAAGGTTTGGATAAGCAGGTCGATCCCCTTTTGTTCCACCAAACGCGCCACCATCCCCATCAAAAACACATCGGGGTTGACGGTCAAGCCCACGCGGGCCTGCAGCACGGCCTTGTTCACCGCTCGACCGCTGAGGTCGTCAATGCTGAAGTTGGCGGCTAGATGGGGATCGGTGCGGGGATCAAACTTCTCGGTGTCGATCCCATTCAAGATCCCCCACAGGCGTTCCCCCTTCCAGGCCAGCAGATCCTGGAGGCCTTCTCCATAGACACTGGTGCGGATCTCCAGGGCGTAGGTGGGCGAAACCGTGGTTACCTGGTCGGCGTAGAGGATCCCGGCAGCCATGGCATTGGGAGCGGAAAAATACCAGGGCAGCCAGGTCATGCGTTCCAGTTGCCAACGCCAAGGTCCTTGATAGGCCAGGTTGTGAATGGTAAAGACAGTACCGATGTCAGGAGCCTGGTGCATCCAGGCCGGGATCATGCCGGTGTGCCAGTCGTGGCAGTGGATGATGTTGGGCCGCCAGGGGTAGTAGGTCCAGGCAAATTCGGCTACGGCGTTGGCAAAAAAAGTAAAGCGCCAGAACTCGTCCTCGCCGTAATAGATGCGGTGGGGGGCAAAACAGTAGTGGCTGACCAGGTAAAGGGGGACATCGGTGCCGGGTAAAACGCTTTCGTAGATATCAGCCACCTGGCCCATGACCTGCTTCGACCAGATGGGATCCTTAGAGCGGGGGTATTGCCCTGGTTCCTGGCCAAACTTGTCCCAGAGAAACCCATAGAGGGGCATGATGATGCGCACATCCTGCCCTAGCTTGCGCAAGGCAATGGGCAGGGATCCCACCACATCCGCCATGCCTCCTACCTTTGCGAGGGGAGCAACCTCTGCCGCCGCAAACAAAATTCTAGCTTGCACCACAACGCCCTCCCTCTTGTTAGGCAAATGGTCCTCGGCCCTACCCCTCCCCATCCTAGAACACTAGGGATCCCTAGGCAGAACCAGCTGAGGCTGCCTGCCCCTGGGCAGTGGTGTCGGCAGAGGACTTAGGGGTTTCCCTCTCGCAGACGAGCGCGGATGGCCTGCCAAACCTCTTCGGCCAACTGCGGTGGGCTAATTTCCCTGGAGATACGCACGCGTACATCGGCCTGGGCGTAGAAGGGTTCCCGCTCCTGCATTAGCTTCTGCAAAGTAGCGCGGGGAGCAGGAGTTTGCAGCAGGGGGCGGTGGCCGGGATCCCGTCTCAGTCGCTGCCAAATGAGCTCTGGGGTCGCATCCAGCCAAACGGTAAGGCCGTGGTGCAGGTAGCTCCAATTTTTGGGTCGCAGCACAATGCCGCCGCCGGTGGCAATGACCAGACGAGTGTAGCCACTCAGTTGGGCCAACACCTGGGTTTCCAGCTCTCGGAAGTGGGCTTCTCCCTGCTCGGCAAAGATCTGGGCTATTGAACAGCCGGCCACCTGCTCCACCAGAGCATCGGTATCAAAAAAGGGGCGGCGCAACTGGGCGGCCAGCTCCGCCCCCAGGGTGGATTTGCCGCTGCCCATCATGCCAATCAAATAGATGGTGACGCCGCGCAGGCATTCGGCTTCTTGGGGAGGGATCATGGGGTAGGGTCGGCTGGGACTTCCTGGGACCTAAATGTAGCCGTGCTCCGCTAGAAACTCCAGGGAGATGCCGCTCTCCGGCCAAGCCAGGCCCAACAATTTTTCCACATATTTGCCCAAGAGATCTGCCTCCACATTTACCAGATCCCCCACTTGCAGTAGGGAGAGGTTGGTCTCGCGGTAGGTGTGAGGGATCACCGCCACCTTAAACCAACACCCCCCTTGGCGCACCTCGGCAATGGTTAGGCTGACGCCGTTTACCGCCACACTGCCCTTGGGCACGATGTAGCGGCCAATTGCCGCCGGCACCTCAAAGCTCAGTTCCCAGGCGTTGCCGCTAGCTGCTTGTTCGCACAGTCGCCCCACCCCATCGATATGGCCGCTGACGAAATGTCCCCCTAACTTGTCCCCCACCCGCAGGGCTGGCTCTAGGTTAACTAGGCGCGGGCCGCGGGATCCCTGGCCCCAAGTCGAGCGGCGCAGGGTTTCCGGGGAGACATCTGCCAAGAAGCCATCGGGCAGGATCTCCACTACCGTCAGGCAAAGGCCGTCTACCGCCACGCTGTCCCCATAGGCCAACTGTGGCTGCAGCTCTGGGCAGGTAACCCGTACCTGAGAAGAGGAGATCAACTGAGCTGTACCCAAACTGCGCACCAGACCCGTAAACATGGCTTTGTTGGCTCTCCTTCTAGGCCTTGGCCTGATCCTCGAAGGGGAAAAGGGATCCCGGGTTGGTTTTGGCTCCTCGAGGAGAGCGCGGGGGGTGATCTTGCTGCTGGGCCAAGAGTCGCTCCACCTCGGCATTGAGCTGGCTTTCGCTAAAAGGCTTGGTCAGGTAGCCGGTTGCTCCCGACCACTTGCCGCGGATGCGATCCAACAGGCCGTCCCGTGCGGTCACCATCAGGATAGGGAGAGACTTGAACTCTTCCAGGCTGCGCACGATGCGGCAGAGCTCCAGGCCATCCATCCCGGGCATGGCGATGTCCATTAGTAGCAGGTGAGGCCGGTACTGGAACAAGAGGGGGAGCACCTCAGCGGGGTTGCCGGTTGTAATGACCCGATACTTGGGCAGGTACTGGCGCAGGATCTCCTGCATAACAACGCTGTCATCTACCGCCAAGAGGGTGAGGGGGGTAGGGCGCTGGGGGGGCAGCAGCTCGGGAGAAGTTTGTAAGCTCACCAGCCCTTTTTTGACCCAAGCGGCAAAGAGGCCAGCTACCTCCAGCCGATCCCGACAGAGCTTTTGGGCAATGGCCTCCAGCGACTGGCCATCTTTGGTAAGAGCATGAAGCTTTTGGCGCTGTTCGTCGCTAAGGCGATAGCGATTGACCCGCTCCCAGTTAACCACGGGCACCGCCAGAAGGCTGGGGATGGCCACCTTTAGTTCTGCCCAGCGATCGTGGCGGCGGGCAGCTTCTTGCAGCAGGGGCTCCAGCTCAAACCCGCCAATGGGTGCCTCCTGGGCAACCCGTTCCTGCACCTCGAAGTAACAGGTGCCCGCCCGCTCGAATAGGTAGCGATCAAAATCGGTGAGCAAGTTAAGCCAGAGGGCGTCTTCCACCTCGCCTGGCTTTATTAAACCCAGCTCGGCCATCACCTCCAGCAACTCCGGCAGGGGGCTGTCTCGGAGCAGCCGCTCCCGCAGCACCCGGATAACCCGTTGGGACCACTCTAGGTTGAGGCGAGGGATAAAGCGCGATAGGCGCTGCAGCAGAATTGGGGCTCCAAGGGGCTGATCAGCGGAAAAGAGCAGCCGGCCGCAGTAGTAGGTCAGCACCCAAGGCTCTGGTTCCGCGGCGGGATCCCCCCTCTTGAGGTAAAGGTGGAGGTAGCCAGTGGTAAACTGCCGACTTTGCTGCCGGAGTAGAGGTGCCAGTTCCGCCGCTGCAAAGAGAAAATGGGACATAGAAGCTCCTCCGGCCTCGTCTTTTCAGGCCACCCAAGCAGCGATTACCTTGGCTACTCACCCTAATTTGCAGCTGCTTTATAAAGTTATCTCCCCTTCATCAAATCGTCAAAAAGCCCCCGCTCCTCGGCTGGGCCTAGGCTCACAAGCCGACAAAGGATCCGTTGGCTACGAGTTTAAGGCGTCCCGCTGGGCCTGGAGCAGTTTCTGGATGCCGGCCTGGGCCAGGTCTAACATTTGCAACAGTTGCGAGCGGTCGAAGCAGCTGGCTTCAGCAGTCCCCTGAATCTCGATTAAGGCTCCCTGCTCGTTCATAACCACGTTCATATCCACTTCCGCTTGGCTGTCTTCCTCGTAGCAGAGATCCAGCAGCACCTCCCCTTGCACAATCCCCACCGAAAGGGCTGCCACCTGCTGCCGCAACGGCGATCCCTGTGCCGGATCCAGCAGCCCCTGTTTGTAGAGCCAGGTGATGGCATCATGCAGGGCTACATAGCCACCGGTAATCGCGGCGGTACGGGTGCTGCCATCGGCCTGCAGCACGTCGGCATCGATGGTGATGGTGCGGGATCCCAGTTTCTGGAGATCCAAAGCAGCGCGCAGACTGCGCCCAATCAGCCGCTGGATCTCGGCGGTGCGGCCGGAGAGCTTGAGCACCTCCCGCGGCTGGCGCTGTTGGGTGGCGGTGGGCAGCAGGCGGTACTCTGCCGTCAACCAGCCTTGGCCGGTGTTTTGTAAAAAAGGGGGGACCTCTTCAGCCACGGTGGCGGTGCAGAGAACATGGGTATCGCCAAACTTCACCAGCACTGAGCCAGGAGCGTAGCGGGTGAAGTGGCGCTGAAAGGAAATCGGGCGCAATTGGGCAGCTGTGCGGCCATCAGGGCGTTGCCAGCTCATGGGCAGTCAAGAAAGGATCCCTTGCATTGTCGATCATGTTCACCCAAGGCAGCTTTTGCAAAAGTACTGCTGGCGCCTAGAACAACAGGCCTCTGGAAAATTGCAGTGGTAGGTCAGGGGGCAGGTTACAGTGTAAAGAAGTTCTTAGCTAACTTTTCCTATTGTTGCGGCAAAGCCCCGAACCTGAGGGGTCCTACCCAGCAGGACCCCAACAATTCAGTAACGCAAGACACAAACGCTCATGATCCTTCTCTTCCTGCAACGGCTACGCCAATCGGCTCTCGACCCCTTCCAAGAGATCCATTGGACTCCGGAACTGTTTGGGATCCTGCTGGTGTATTTTGTGCAGGGGGCGGTAGGACTGGCAAGGCTAGCCACCAGCTTTTACTTGAAGGATAGCCTGGGCCTCAGTCCAGCGCAGGCAGCGGCGTTGATGGGCCTGGCTGTAATTCCCTGGACCCTCAAGCCTCTTTACGGACTCCTGTCGGATACGCTGCCGCTGGCGGGCTACCGGCGCCGTCCTTACCTCCTGCTTGCGGGGGTGTTGGGGTGCGGGGCTTGGCTGGGGATGGCTTGGGGGGCACCGACAGCGGAGCTGGCTGTGCTGTGGATGGTTTTGGGATCCCTAGCAGTGGCGGTGGGGGATGTCATCGTCGATTCGCTGGTGGTGGAGCGGGTGCAGGGCAGTGACTGGGCGGGAACGGGCACGCTGCAGTCTTTGACATGGGGGGCAACAGCTCTGGGATCCCTGCTCACCGCCTATGCCGGAGGCGCGCTCTTGGCCCACTACCCTCCCCAAGTGGTGTTTGGGCTAACAGCTCTGTTGCCCTTGCTGATTGCCCTGGCTGCCTGGGTAATTGGGGATCAGCCTGTAGCCAGCTCTTGGGGCTGGGATCCCTTGCAGCAACAGGTGGGTCGGGTGTGGCAAGCGCTGCGGCAGCCCAGCATTTTCCTACCGGTGCTGTTTGTGTTTGTCTGGCAGGCAACTCCCAGTGCCGACGTAGCCCTGTTTTATTTTGTAACCAACGAGCTTGGCTTTGGGCCGGAGTTTCTGGGCCAGGTGCGGCTGGTTACCAGCATTGCCAGCTTGGCAGGGGTGGGGATCTTTCAGGTGTATCTACGACAGATCCCCCTGCGGCCCCTCTTTGGCTGGATGACAGTCATTTCAGCAGGGCTGGGCCTGACCACTCTGATTTTGGTCTATCACCTCAACCGCGCCTGGGGCCTCGACGATCACTGGTTTAGCCTCGGGGATAGCCTGGTGTTGACGGTGGCAGGGCAAATTGCCTTTATGCCAGTGCTGGTTCTGGCCGCCCGCCTTTGCCCGCCAGGGGTTGAGGCTACCTTTTTTGCCCTCTTGATGTCGGCCTTCAACTTGGCGGGGTTTCTCTCCCAGGAGCTGGGATCCCTGCTCATGCACGCGCTAGGAGTAACCGAAAGCAATTTCAGCAACCTGGGGCTATTGTTGGTAGTAACCAATCTCTCTACCCTCCTGCCCTTGCCCTTGTTGGGCTGGTTGCCCGCAGAGGGGATAGCTCCCAGCTCAGCAGAAGCAGCCGCCAGGAGGGAGACGATCCCTCGGGGAGAGACAGAAGACTACCCGACCCTTGTCCTCCAGACCACCTGCGGGCTTGAGGAGGGAACAGCAGCCCTGCAGTTGGCAAGCAACCCACCAGAGCCTACAACTGGCTAGGGTCCGGGTGGATATGCAGCCATTTGTGGCCAATCTGGAAGCTTGGCCCCTGCTTCTATCGCCCTGGGAGTACAGAAGCTGCCCCCGTTGAGAGAACGCCCACCTCTTCAGGCCTGTTGTGTGGCTAAAAAGGGTTCACTCTTGCCTGGGCAGCTGCTGCCGCCGTTCTCTGCCTTGCCGCTTGAGCAGGGTTGCGGACTTGGGGCTATTGACCCTCCCGCTGACTTAAGTCGGGGGATTCTTGCGCAGTAAAACGCCCCCCCCAGTTCCTTGAGGCCAAGCCCTAAGGTTGACTTTAGCAAGTTGGGCCGGAACCCCCTCTTCGCCTTTGATACCCTACCCGCCCAGAGGCTTGCCACCGGTCGGGTTTTTCGTTTGCCTCCAGGAAGCTGGCTGGCAAGCTGTACCCATAAGCAAGCCGCATTTTTGGTTGGCAACCAAAGCTGCTTACGGGCTTTTCCGCCCCGCCCTACAGTACGGGGCCACCCAGCTATCCTATGTACTGGCTAATATCTTCTCCGCGTTCTGCCAAAAAAGAGAGAGCGCGGAAGCGCAGGGCCACCACCTGGTCGTAGAGGGGGTTGAGTTTGCACAAGGGGGGAATGTGCATCACCTTGCGGCCAAACAGCACCACATCCCGCTCGAAGGGACACCGGGCAGGGATCAGGCGGCACAGGAAGCGGGCCACCTGGGGATTGCGGACTTGGATCCCGTCCAGCCAGGAACGCAAGGGAGCCAAAAGGTCGGTGTAACCGCTCTCGGCTGGAGCACCTCCTGGGGAAGGCGCAGCAGAACCCTTGTCGACCAAGGTGGTTTTGAGCAGATGGAGCTGGGGTAGCTCCAGCCCCAAGGCGGCGGCAAACCGCTGCAGGAGCCGATCCTCTGCTTTGGAATACACGCCGTCGGCAATGGCGGTCATCACGGCCGTACGTAGGAAATCTTCCCGCAGCTCCGGTTGCAGTTGGGCTGCCAACTCCTCCGGGGATAGGGGGGATAGATCCTTCCCCTCCACTTCTGGCCAGTCGGAGCGGATGAGATCTTCAATGAGTCGCTGCTCTTCGGGGCTATATTCTCCATCGGCCCAGGCAATGCCCAGCAGCCCTTGTAGCCACACTTTTGCCTGCTGCGGTGAGCACTCCCTCGCAGAAGGAGGCATGGAATGGCTGGCCATAGCGGAGCTCCCCAAGAAGCCAACGCCATTTTACAGGGGCTGTAGGGGGAGATAGCCAGCCCAGAGCAGAGGGCTAGGCTGGATCCTGAAGTCTGGGAAACCTCTTTTTGGTCATGACGGATCCTTTTCCACCCCTAGCTGGTCCAGCTCAACCCGGCCCCCTTGCAGGGAGCGTTGAAGAGTCCAACCCGGATCTCCTAACTGCTGCCTACGACTACTTTCTACCTCCTGACCGCATCGCGCAAAAACCGGTGGAGCCGCGGGATCAAGCGCGGATGTTGGTGGTGTACCCAGATAGGCATGAGCACCGCCGCTTCTGCGACCTGCCTGACTACCTGCAGAGCGGGGATCTGCTGGTTCTCAATGACACCAAGGTAATTCCGGCCCGGCTGTGGGGAGCCAAGGTCTTGCCGGGAAAAGACTCTTTTGGGGCACGGGTAGAGGTTTTGCTGCTGGAGCCTGAGTTGCCAGGGATCCCAGCTAACACCTTCCAGCAGGAGCAAATCTGGCGGGTCTTGGTTAGACCAGGCAAGCGGGTCAAGGTGGGGGATCAGATCCGGTTTTGGGATCACCAGGGATCCCCGGCGGAACTGATGGGCACGGTACTTGCTGTGGATGCGGAGACCAGTGGCCGGGTGATGCGGTTTACCTGGGAAGGAGCGGATCCCTTTGAGAAGATCTTGGAGCGGGTGGGGCGGATCCCGCTTCCCCCTTACATCAAGGCTGCCCACACCCTTAATCCGGCGGAGGCGGGAGTCCGACCTGAAGACTATCAAACTGTTTGGGCTAGGCAACCAGGCTCAGTGGCCGCCCCCACCGCCGGCCTGCACTTTACCCCCCAGCTCTTGGAGCGCTTGGCTCAAAAGGGGATCCAAACCGCCTTCATCACCCTGAACATTGGCCTAGGCACCTTCCGCCCCGTGGAGGCAGAACGAGTCACTGACCACCACTTGCACAGCGAGTGGCTCAAGGTGCCGGCGGAAACCGTAGCTGCCGTTCGGGCAGCCCAAGCGCAGGGAAGGCGGGTGATTGCCGTGGGAACAACCGTGGTGCGGGCGCTGGAAACGGCAGCCCTCTCCGGCACCCTGCAGCCCTGGCAGGGGAAGAGCGACCTCTTCATCTACCCTGGCTACTGCTGGCGGGTGGTGCAGGGCCTAATCACCAACTTCCACCTGCCCCGCTCCAGCCTAATGATGTTGGTGGCAGCGCTGATTGGGCGGCAGAGGCTACTGGATCTCTACCAAGAGGCTATTGAGCAGGGCTATCGCTTCTATTCCTTTGGGGACGGCATGCTGATCCTGCCCTAAGGGGATCCTCAGGCGGCTTGGGCAGGCCGGTCTTGGCCAGTGGCAAACCACCTCTGGAGGCGCTCCCATTCCACTTGGGGGTAGCCATCCACTGCCCAGTTGGCCCGCCGCTGCAGCATGTGCAAAGGAAAGAAAGTGGCCAGGGCCAAGACCGGGATCCCTTGGGAGCGAGCTGCTTGCATGCCGGCGTAGGTGGCTTCAAAGCTCAGGCACTCCTGAGGGGAGAGCCCCATCCGCTCTAGGAGCAGACGGTGCAGCTGCCCTGAACCCAGGTCAGGATCCATCTCCTCGCCGGTCACACGGTACCGGAAATGGTCGGTCAGCTGGGCCAGGAGCGGACAGGGGAAGCGTTCTAGAAAGGCCTCCACCTCAGCAGCAGCGTGGCCGCTCACTAGGCCCACCTTGAGCTGCAGCCGCTCCAGCCTCTCTAGAGTCTCCACCAAGCCGGGGACAAGAAGGGATCCCTTCTGCTCCTGCAACGCCTGCCGGTAGTACAGGGCCTTGCGGTGCAGCAACTCTTCTCGCTGCTTGGGGCTGAGCACCCGCCCCTGGGCTTGCCAAAGGGCGGGCAGGCGCTCCCGATCGGATCGGCCTAGGTAGTGCAGCCGGTAGAGCTCCTTTTGGGCAGGGGATCCTAGATCCCAGGGACGCAAGTTCTCCTCCAGCAGCACCTGGTTGATGGCGGAGAGGTGCAGCCCCTCATCGTCGGCCACTATGCCGCTCCAGCTTAGGATCACCCCTTGCAGCGCCATAGGAGAACCTCTTCCGTCCTTCTCTTGCTTGATCCTTAGGATCACTCTGGACAATTCCGAGAAGCTGGGATCCCTGCGCGGGCAGGAGGAGCCATGAAGCTGGGGGGAATGGGTTCGGGAACATGCCTGTGCAGGATCTCGTCGATGGCCTGCCTTGCCTCCGCCTCCAGCGACCAGCCCCAAACTCCGGCTAGGTCATCCAACTGCTGGCGTTTGCGCGCTCCCCACAGGATTGCACTCACTCCCGGCTGATCCAAGAGCCAGCGCACCGCCAACTGAGGCAGGGTTTTGCCGTAGCGCTCCCGTGCCAGCTGGCTCAGCTCTTCTACTGCTTGTAAGTACTGGGAGTAGCGAGGTTCCACGAACTTGGGATCGATGCCGCCGCGCAGATCTCCAGGCGGAAACTTGGTTTGGGGCGTCAGCCGTCCCCCCAACAGTCCCCGGCAGAGGGGACTGTAGATCAGCGTAGCAATGCCGTTAGCCCGACAGTAGGGCAGAACGTCCGCTTCAATCTGGCGCTCAAACAGGTTATAGGGCGGCTGGACGGTGTGCAGGGGAGCCACCTGGCGAAAACGCTCCATCTGCTGAGGAGAAAAGTTGCTCACCCCAATGGCGCGGATCTTGCCCTCCTGCAGCAGGCGGCAGAAAAAGGCGGCCGTTTCCTCCAAAGGTTCTAGGGGATCTGGCCAATGCACCTGGTAGATGTCAATCACCTCCGTCTGCAGGCGGCGAAGGGAGTTTTCCAGATCCTGAGCTAGCCAACTTAGGCTGCAGTTGCGCACCACCTTGCCGTTAGTCCACTGCAGGCCGGCCTTGGTGGCAATGACCACGCGATCCCGGCAGCCGGCATCCCGGATGGCCCGTCCCAAAAGCGTTTCCGAAAGGCCGCGGCCATAGGCCGGGGCTGTGTCAAAGAGGGTAATACCTAGGTCAATAGCCTTGCGGAGGGTGGCATAGGCCTCCTCAGGGTCTGCTGGCCCCCACCAATCCCCGGTCATGCTCCAGGTGCCCAACCCCACGCGGCTAAGTTTTAGACCTGTCTCGGCAAGCGTGACAAACTCCATGGCAACTTCTGCAAAGAGGATCCGGTTTCAGGATGCTAACAGGCGCCGGGAGAAGACAAAGCCGGTTGCGCCTAGCTGCTGGTGGAAAAGGAGGCCGGGCTTTTGCCTCTACTTTTCTAACTAGAGGCTCAGTAGAGTGGGGATTGAAAGATTCCCACCGGAATGGCCCGATGAAGTCCATTTTCCCTCTCTGCCTGGCCGGGGGCAGCGTTCTAATCTGGGGATCCCTGCTGTCTGCGCAGGCACAGGTGATCACGCCCCTTTTTCCAGAAACTTCCCGAACTCCTATCCCGCTGCCCCCCAGCCAGGATATTCCCACCTTGCCGATTGTGCCGGATCCCCGGCCTGTACCGACGACATCCCCCCGGCCAAGGCCGCTGCCGACGGGGACTTTTGAGGAGATTAGCCGCTACTTCCGCGATCTCAACCGAGCCAAGAACTTAGCCCGCCAAGCGGCTGAAATTGCCAACGGGGGCTTGCAGCGCTACCGCGCCGAGGCCTCTATGCACGGGGCAGCCATCGATGCACCGTTTGAAGAGTTTGCAGATGCCTGGATCTTCACCTTCCGGGGCGGCGAGCCTGGCTTTACTCAGCCCAGCATCGAAACCCAGGTGCGGGTGGATCGGCGCACCTTTCAGACCACCATCCTCTACAACGGCCCCATCCGCTCTCGGCCCTAAGGGATCCCTGCCATAATCAAAAAAGGGCAAGGGACCCGGGGTATGACCAAGTTTGTCTTCATCACCGGCGGAGTCGTCTCCAGCATTGGCAAGGGGATCGTAGCGGCCAGCCTGGGGCGTTTGCTCAAGTCCCGCAACTACACCGTGTCAATTTTGAAGCTGGATCCCTACATCAACGTGGATCCCGGCACCATGAGCCCCTACCAGCATGGGGAAGTGTTCGTTACTGACGATGGCGCCGAGACCGACTTGGACTTGGGCCACTACGAGCGCTTCACCGACACCAACATGTCCAAGCTCAATAACGTCACCACCGGCGCCATTTACCAGGCGGTGATCTACAAGGAGCGGCGGGGCGACTACCAGGGCAGCACAGTGCAGGTGATCCCCCACGTTACTCAAGAGATCAAAGAGCGCATCCGGCGGGTGGCCCGCGAGACCAACGCCGATGTGGTGCTGGTGGAGGTGGGAGGCACGGTGGGGGATATTGAGTCCTTGCCCTTTCTGGAAGCCATCCGCCAATTTCGCAAAGACGTGGGCCGAGCCAACGTGGCCTACGTGCACGTGACCCTGGTGCCTCTCATCAGGGCGGCAGGGGAAATGAAAACCAAGCCCACCCAGCACTCGGTCAAGGAGCTGCGCTCGATTGGGATTCAGCCGGACGTGCTGGTGTGCCGCTGCGAGCAGCCCCTACCCCGCGGCCTCAAGGAGAAGATCTCCGAGTTTTGCGACGTGCCGGTGGAATGTGTCATCCAGGCGCAGGATGCCCCCAGCATCTACGACGTGCCCTTGATCCTAGAGCAGGAAGGGTTGGCGCAGCGGGTTTTGGAGATCCTCAACCTGGAGCCGCAGCAGCCGGATCTGCGGGAGTGGGAGCTCCTGGTGCAGCGGCTGCACCACCCTCAAGAGCAAGTGGAGATTGCCATTGTCGGCAAATACGTGCGCCTCACCGACGCCTACCTCTCAGTGGCGGAAGCCCTGCGCCATGCGGGCCTGGCCCTCAATGCCGGCGTTACCTTGCGCTGGATCTCTTCTGAAGAAGTTGAGGAGCAGGGGCCGGCAGCCCTGCTGGCCGGTGTGGACGGCGTGGTGGTGCCGGGGGGGTTTGGCAGCCGCGGCATCGAGGGCAAGGTGGCCACCATCCGCTACGTGCGCGAGCGGGGCATTCCCTTTCTGGGGCTGTGCCTGGGCATGCAGTGTGCGGTGATCGACTGGGGATGCCACATTGCCGGTCTGGAGCGGGCCAACAGCTACGAGTTTGATCCCGACACCCCCCACCCCGTCATCAGCCTGTTGCCAGAGCAGAAAGATGTGGAGCACCTGGGGGGAACCCTGCGCCTGGGCCTCTACCCCTGCCGCATCTTGCCCAACACCCTGGCGGCCAAGCTCTACGGGGAAACCATTGTCTATGAGCGCCACCGCCATCGCTATGAGTTCAACAACGCCTACCGCAGCCTGTTTTTGGACTCCGGCTACGTCATCAGCGGTGTCTCACCCGATAACCGCCTGGTGGAAATCATCGAGCTGCCCAGCCACCCCTTTTTCATTGCCACCCAGTTCCATCCCGAATTTCGCTCCCGCCCCAACCGCCCCCATCCCCTCTTTTTGGGGCTGATCGAGGCCGCCCTGCGCAGCCGTTCCCGGCCGCAAGCCCTGCAGTTGCAGAACACGGGCTAGGGCATTGGGGTTAATTCAAGAGTTGTCGTTTCCAGCGCGCTATGCCTCGCCACCGAAAAAAGTCGGATTTGCCCAGCAAAATCTGTCTCACCTGCGGCAGGCCCTTCACCTGGCGCAAGAAGTGGGCCGACTGTTGGCCGGAGGTGAAATACTGTTCTGAGCGGTGTCGCAACCATCGCCCCAAGGGATCCCGATCCTCCTAGACGTCTGGGGCAGATAATGGGGTCGTCAAAGGGGGGTGGCATGCGGTTTCTCAAGTGGCTCTTGCACAATCCCCACGAAACGGAGGAGGAGGATCCCTTTCTGCGGGCCATTATCCGCCTAGAAAGCCTGATCTCGAAGCTGCTTTCTATCTTGATGATTGGGCTGATTGGGGTGGCTGTGGTGGATTTGACCCGCTTCCTGGTAGCTGATCTGCTGCAGGAGCCAATCGGGTTTTTCTCTACCACTTTGATCGAGATCTTCGGCCTCTTTTTAAATATTTTGATTGCGCTGGAGATTCTCGAGAACATTACCGCCTACTTGCAAAAGCAGGTGGTGCAGGTAGAGCTGGTGATTGTGACTTCTTTGATCGCAGTGGCGCGCAAGATCATTATTTTCGATTTTGAGAAGCTGGGGGGCCTGGATCTCATTGGGCTGGCAGCAGCGACGCTAGCCCTCTCCGTCAGCTACTGGCTGGTGCGACGAGCCAAGCCGTGATCCCTGTCGAGCGAAGGGCGGGCCTGGACAAATCCTGATAGGATAGGGGCGGAGCTTTCTGGCAAGAGAGATGCGTGTGCCCTCGGGGGTTGCCCACCTGTTGAAGCTAGCTGTGCTGGCGGTGCTGCTTTGGGTGGGATCTGGCTTTCTTCCCGCTCTGGCCCGTCCGCATTCTTCTTACGATTTGCTCCTAGCACAACAGTTGGGCAAAACCGTGAAAACCTACAACAGTCCTCCGCCAATGGTCATCGACCCGGCCAAGTCCTACACGGCCACGCTGGAGACCACCGCCGGCACGATGGTTTTGGAGCTGTTCCCGCAGGAAGCTCCCCTTGCTGTCAACAATTTTGTCTTCTTGGCCCGGGATCATTTCTACGACGGCGTCATCTTTCACCGGGTCATTCGGGGTTTCATGATTCAGGGCGGGGATCCCACTGGCACAGGTCGAGGTGGGCCAGGCTACCGCTTTCCCGATGAGCCGGTGCGGCGCCCCTACACGCGAGGGACTTTGGCCATGGCCAATGCTGGCCCCAACACCAATGGCAGCCAGTTCTTCATTATGCATGCCGACTACCCGCTGCCTCCTCACTACACCATCTTTGGGCAACTGATTGAGGGGGAAGAGGTGTTGGATAAAATTGCCACGGCGCCCACGGGCCCTCAGGATCGCCCCTTGAACCCGGTTGTGATCAAGTCTGTTCGCATCTCGGAATCAAACTAGGTTGGGCCAATCCGGCGAAACAGGCTCTATGGGGGACTTAGGTATGGAGTTCGCTAGGCCCCCGCGAATGTCCCCCCGTATTCTAGTTCTGGATTTTGACGGCGTGCTCTGCGACGGGCGGTTGGAGTATTTTGCCTCCTCCTGTCGCGTCTGTGGCCAGGTGTGGGGTTTAGCCCCTGCCCAGTTGGAGCCATTGCGCCCTGCCTTCGACCGCCTGCGACCCCTAATCGAGATTGGCTGGGAGATGCCTCTGCTGCTGTGGGGGCTACAGCAAGGGATCCCAGAGGACGCTTTGCGCCAAGACTGGCCCGGCTGGCGGCAGCGGTTGTTGCAGCAGGCGGGGGTTTCCGAGCGGGCTTTGGCCCAAGCCCTGGATGAGGTGCGGGATCGCTGGCTGGCAGAGGATCTCCAAGGCTGGCTGGGGCTGCACCGCTTTTATCCAGGAGTAACGGCCTGGATGCGCCAGATCCAGGCTGCTGGCGAGCCGCGCCTGGCCATTCTCAGTACCAAGGAGGGGCGCTTCATTCAGCAGCTTTTGCTCCGCGAGGGGATCCAGCTGCCACGCCACCGCATCCTGGGCAAGGAGGTACGCGCCCCCAAGGCCACCACCCTCCAGCGGCTGCTAGCAGCGACCCAGGTAGCGCCTGAGGAGCTCTGGTTTGTTGAGGATCGCCTGCAGACGCTGCGCCAGGTGCAGAGTGTACCAGAACTGGAGCAGGTGCTCTTGTTTTTAGCCGAGTGGGGCTACAACCTGCCCGAGGAGCGGGAAGCGGCCGCTCGGGATCCCCGTCTCCATTTGCTTAGCCTAGAGCAGCTCTTCCAGCCCTTTGAGCAGTGGTTGGCCCCGCCTCCTCCTTCCCCCCCCCTTGCCATCAGCCCGGCTAGCCTGGAAGACTTCGCCCCTAGCCGGAAACGCCCGGAAGCCGGCCTGGCCTCGCTGGTGCTGACCTTGGTGGAGCTGCTGCGGCAGTTGATGGAGGCCCAAGTGGTACGCCAAATGGAAGCCAATCGCCTTTCGCCCGAGCAAATTGAACGGGCTGGCAGCAGCCTGCAAGCTCTGCGAGAGCAAATTCGGCAACTCTGCGCCCTGCTGGAGATCGATCCAGCGGATCTCAACCTCGATCTAGGGGATCTGGGCACCCTTCTGCCCCGCCAGGGAGACTACTACCCCGGCCAGCCTGACGGCGAGGGATCCCTGCTGGAACTCCTGGATCGGCTAATTAACACCGGGATTGTTATCGACGGCGAGATCGACCTGGGCTTGGCGGACTTGAATCTTATCCATGTCCGCCTAAAACTGGTCCTCACCTCCAGCGCCAAGCTTTATTAAACCCAGGGAGGGTCAATGGAGACGATTGGGAGAAGAGATGCCAGGAGCAAGCTAGAGAATCCAGAAATCGCGGTATGCTGGCTTTGGATCCCGTTAATCTCTCTTCATAGTCTTCTCCTATGGATGTCTTTGCCCCAACTGGAAACCTGCATGCTGGCGCCATTTGGCCGGAGGTGGTGGTCACCCTCACGCTGTTGATTGTCTTGGTGGTGGATTTAGTAGGCGGGTCAGCAGCCCGCAAAAGTCTGCCCGCCCTCTCCCTCTTTGGCTTGATCGGGGCTTTGGTAACCCTGGTGTTGCAATGGCAGCAGCCTCAGTTGGAGAGCTTCTTGGGCAGCTTTGCTGCGGATCCAGTTAGCATTCTCTTCCGGGGCCTAGTGGTGGTAACGGCAGCCCTGACGGTGATGATGGCGGAGCGCTACATTGCCCAGGCGGGAGCGCCCACCGGTGAGTTTTATGTGCTGCTGCTCACGGCCACCTTGGGGGGAATGTTCCTTGCAGGGGCCACCGATCTCATCATGGTGTTTGTCTCGTTGGAAACGCTAGGCATCGCCAGCTACCTGATGGCCGGCTACACCAAGCGGGATCCGCGCTCTTCAGAGGCAGCGCTGAAGTATCTCTTGATCGGGGCCAGCAGCACAGCCATCTTCCTCTATGGCATGTCGCTGCTCTATGGCCTTTCAGGAGGTCAGACGCAGCTGGCAGCTATTGCACCACACCTGGCCAATGCTGGGCTGGCGGGGATCCTTGCCTTGGTGTTCTGCCTTAGCGGCATTGGTTTTAAGCTGGCGGCGGTGCCCTTCCACCAGTGGACGCCCGATGTCTATGAGGGATCCCCAACGCCGGTGGTGGCCTTTTTGTCAGTGGGATCCAAGGCGGCAGGCTTTGCCCTGGCCATTCGCTTTCTCGCCACTGTGTTCCCGGCAATGACAGAAGAGTGGCGGGCGGTGCTCTCGGTGTTGGCCATTTTGACCATGGTGCTGGGGAATGTGGTGGCCATTGCCCAAACCCGCCTCAAGCGACTGCTGGCCTACTCTTCCATTGGGCAGGCGGGCTTTGTTTTGATTGGGTTGGTAGCAGGGACTGAAGCGGGCTACGCCAGCTTGATTTTTTACCTAATGGTCTATTTGGCCATGAACCTGGGGGCCTTTCTCTGCGTTACCCTGTTTAGCCTGAAGACGGGTACCGACGAGATTAACGAGTACAGCGGCCTCTACCAAAAGGATCCCTTCCTCACCCTTTGCCTGAGCATTTGTCTGCTCTCTCTGGGCGGATTGCCGCCGCTGGCGGGCTTTTTCGGCAAGCTGTATCTCTTCTGGGCTGGCTGGCAGGCAGGAGAATACACGCTGGTGCTGGTGGGCTTGGTTACTAGCGTCATCTCCATCTACTACTACGTGCGGGTGGTGAAAGCCATGGTGGTAAAAGAGCCGCAGGAAATGTCGCTTTCGGTGCAAAACTACCCCGAGACCGACTGGCAGGCCGAAGGCATGCCGGCTTTGCGGGTGGGCATGGTGCTGACGCTGGTGGCCACCATCTTGGCTGGCATTCTCTCCAATCCGCTGTTTACTCTCTCCATCCAGGCAGTAGAGCAAAGTCCGTTTTTGGGGTTCCCGACAGCCCAGGCTTTTGCTCCAGAGCCAGCTAGCCCTTCTCTGACCGTTGCGGGCTCTGCAGCTTTGCCGAGCTACTAGAGCTCCCTCACCCCCAGCCCCTCTCCCTAAGGGAGAGGGGGGTTTTGCTTGCTGAGTCGACTGCTGGGATCCCCCCTCAAATACCTTCTAGGCTGACATTGAGAAAGCGGGCGATCTCGGCTGCTTGGTTTTCGATCTCGGCCAAAGAGGGTGGCTGACCCACACCGGTGAGGGGGATGTCGCCGCGTCCTTTTACCCGCAAGTAGATAACCCGACGGGGGTTGAGGCCTTCTCGCAGCTCTACCCGCAGGCTTTGCACCTCGGCAAAGTCGTATTCTAGGCGCACCTCGCGGTTTTTGCCCGGAAAGCCCTGCCGCACCAGCGTTATCTTTTGGGTGCGGCGGTCGAACTCGTTGTAGCCGCCCCCTAGGTTCCAGTACAAACTTAGCCATTGGTACAGCCCCGCCAGGGATCCGAGCAGGCCGTAAAAGAGCATGGCAATGCCCTGGGGAATGAACACCAGGCTGGCGGGATCGGAAAAGGGAAGCAAATTGCGGTGGAAATAGCTAGAAAGACCAGCCAGGGTAAAGCCCAGACCCCCCGCTGTCAAGACCACTGCCCAAAAGTAAACACTGGGCCGCCGCGAGCCAATGACGGTGTAGCGCAGCAGGTCTTCAGAGCGAATTTCGGGAATGGTTGCAGCCACAGACGGGATCCCTTTCTCCAAAGCTAGCTTCTTCCATCATTATTAGGCGGGAAGCCCTGCCCTAGGGAGGGGCAACAGAGCCTTTCTCCTTAGGGGCTTTCGACCTCTCGGTTCCTAAAGCCTGGGATCCCTTAGCGGGGTGTAACGATTTCCCCTGCCCCTGGGGTAACTGCCGGAGGTTCACTGGGGGAAGGCTCGCCCTCAGGGGTAGGAGAGGTGGGTTCCGGCTGGGCTGCCGGCGGAGAAGTTTCGGCTGCAGGCGTTGGACTTGGCAGGGCCGAGAGCTGGGCTACCGCCTCCTGAGCTGTCCGCTCTCCAAAGGCCGACAGGGCAATTGCCGCTTCCCCACGGCTGACCGGCTGGAAGGGGTTAAAGGTACGGATGGGGCCGAAGGTGCGCAACACGGTGGAGGCATTCTCCAGGCTGCGATCTGCCACCAGGGGAGCAACCGCCTCCTCAGGGATCTGCGCCGCATCGGTAAAGCCCCAACGCTCCTCCAGCTCTAATCGGGATCCCTTGATCTGCCCAGGCGGCAAATCCAAAGGCACCTTCATGCGGATGAGCTCGGCTCGCGACAGCAGGCTGTTGGGACGAAACTCGCGGTTGGCGTCTCCGCTAACGATGCCGGCAGCTCCCAGGGCCTGGATGTAGCGAAAGTTGGGATCCTCCTCCGGCACATCCAAAAAGAGGGGGCGCTCGCTGGCAGGTCCCAGCCGGATTTGGCGGCTGGGCTCGTCGGCGTAAATGGCGTTGTTGGCCAGCACCAACCAGCGGGCAAATTCGCCGCGGCGAACACTGCGCTGGGGCTGAAATTCCCTGCCGCCAATATCAGCAAAGACCCCCAGTTGATCCAGGTAATAGACCGAGCGGGCCACCAGGGATCCGGGCTCCAGATCCGTGAAGCGGCTGCTGAGCTGGCTGGGCAGAGGCGTGAAGGCAGCAGGGGGAGTTGTAGGAGCGATCCAAGGCGAAGGCGTCTCAGCTTGATCTGCAGAGGGAGAGGCAGACAGACCCATCGGTCGCACCGCTCGTTGCAGCCGCTCTCCCCACTCGGTTCCCTGACAGGCCGACACCAGCCCCAGCAGCAGGACAAAGCTTCCACCCTTGAGCCAGCTGCTGGCTGGAGACAGCGATCGCCCAGACCGCCTAGGATTGCCTTGCTGCTGCAGCGTCTTCTCCCGCTCTACTGAGCCCATTTGCGGCTGAACTCCTCCAGCACATCCAGCAGGTTGAGCAGGCTTTGCATGGGCAGCAGATCGGCTAGAGGCAGCTCTTTGCGCCCACCCCCCACTTTTACTGGGATCCCTTGCAAAACCTCGGTAACAGCATTCTCGTCCACCTTGCCTGCCATCACCTGGGGAGCCAGTCGCTCTGCCAAAACCGTATGCAGGTGGGCATCCCGCAGGTAAAGGTGCCACCGGGCTACATCGATGTAAACTTCCTTGCCAATGGCAGCTGCCAATTGCTCAATCTCTGGGTTGCTGGGCACTTGGGCCATTGCTCAGCTCCGTCAGGGGTTGCCCTCTGCCGATCATAACCTGCTCCCACCTCACGGAGAGGTGGCGGCAGAGCGACTCGGTAGAGGCAAGGCAAAGTTCTCCTGCAACTGCCGCAGCAGCAATAGGTGCTCCAGAGCTAAGCGATCCCGCTCGAGGCGCAACTGACTCAGTTGGGCCTGGACCTGGCGGATCTCCTCTTCGTCGGAGTCCCAGGTTTGCAAAAGGCGGTAGAGGCGGTCTTGCTGGCTAGCAATCTGCTGGTTCAGGCGGGCCAAGCGGCGGCTGAACTCCCTATCCATCTCTTCTGCCAGCTGGGGATCGGGCAGGAGGGGCAGCTGAGCCCAATCGATGTCCAGCTGGGTTGAAGTTGGTGGGAGTGGCTCCAACTTTTTGAGGAGAGGGAAATCGGGAAAAGGGGAGAGCTCTACCTCAGAAGCAGCCGGTTGGTTTTTTGGGGTAGAAGCCTGCGCCCTGGCCAGCGGGGGGGTGGGCTGGGCAGCAAACTTCAAGGGACTGGGAGAGGGGTGCGCCAGAGGGTTACCCCTGGGATTTGCCTGGGCTGCCCAAGATCCCAGACTGCCCAGCCAAAGACAAATGGCTAGCCCCCAAGCCCGGCGGATTGCTGTGCTCACCCTGCCCTCCTCGGTCTTCCTTCAAGCTAGCTCAAGCCTTACTCCCCGCCCAAGTCAGCTGGAGAGTTGGGCAGCGGCTCAAACAAAATTGAGTAGGCGTCTTGCTTCTCTCCTGGCTCGAACAGGTAGCGCTGGGCAAGCCGGGCAGAGGCTGGCACCATGGCCACCCGCACCGGCGGCTCCTCCAGTGACACCAAGGGCTGAGGGTGTAACCAGCGCCAGCCTGCCCAGCCGGCTCCCGCCAAGGCCACCACAGCCGCTGCCACTTGTCCCCAGGGAAAGCCGCTGCAGCGCCGCCACCCTAGAGCAACCGCTGGCGTTCGCTCCAGCTTCTCGAACACACGGCTAATTAGCAACTCCGTCTGAACGGGATCCGAGGTTGGCGCCTTGAGGTTGGCCAAGCCAGCTTGTAAAGCCGCCAGCTGGCTATACAGTTGCCGCGCCTGGGGATTGCTAGCCAGCCAATCCTCCACTTGCCGTGCCTCCTGGGGAGCCAGTTCCCCATCTAGGTAGGCGCTTAACTGTTCAAAGCACTCCTCCACTGGCGGTAGCTCCGCTGGGGAAAGGGAGGCGGCCTTCTCACGGTCAGGGTTGGGGCAAAACATGGTCATTCGCCGTTGAGGTAGGGTTTCAGGATGGATTGCAAGCGGGCGCGGGCCCGCGCAATGCGGGATTTAACAGTACCCAAAGATACCCCCGTAATCTCTGCAATTTCCTCATAGGCCATCCCCTGAATTTCTCGCAGCAGGAGAGCTTGGCGAAAGACCTCGGGCAGATCGTGGACAGCTTGGTGCAATCGCTCGTAAAACTCGCAGGTGGTGAGGTGGTCATGGGGGCCGGGGCTATTGCTGGGCAGTTCCCATTCCATCTCACTCTCTTGCCTTGAAATCGAGGCATCTAAAGAAAGGGTTGGCTGTTGACGCTTGCGCTTGCGCAGCTCGTCATAAAACAGATTGGTGGCAATCCGGCCCAGCCAACTGCGAAACTTTGCTGGTTCCTGCAAATGTTTTAGGTTGCGATAAGCTCGGATCCAAACTTCCTGAGCCAAGTCCTGGCGATCTGGCCAGCTGGGCGCAAGGTGGTAGAGAACCTTGTCTACGTAGGCTTGATAGCGGCGTATGAGCTCGGCGAAGGCCTCGCGGTGGGGCTGGGATCTCTGCTGACACAGCAGTACCAGCTCTTGATCAGCAAGCTTTTCTGGCGGCACAGGCTCGTCCTTTACTGAAGCCGACCAGCGCTGGCCACTGAGGTCGTCGAGGACAGCATCCATAAGCAGCCATGGAGCAGGAGGACAATAGCAGAGGGATCCCTTCTGCTTACCAGACGAATTCAAGAAAAGCGGGTTCCCTTCCTAGATCTTGGCGCAAAGGGCGAGGGGTTGAACTGGCGAGAGTGCCCTTGCAGGATAGCTCTCGAGCTGGCAACTGGGCTACAGTGGGCTTGCGGTAGAGTGGGCGCCCATCCCCATGACTTCCGAGGCAGCTGCTGTTCTTTCTGAGCTCAAGGCAGTGCCAATGCTGGCGGAACTTTCGGCAACGTCTCTGCAGTGGCTGGGATCCCAGGTGAGGCTGCGGGACATCCCGGCAGGGCAGCTGCTCTTGATGCAGGAGGCCTGGGGCAACGTCGTTTACCTAATCCTCTCCGGCTGGGCCAAGGTGCGGCGGGCGCGGCGGATCCGCACCGCCCAAGGGATGCAGGATGGCACCCAAACCCTAGCCCTGCTTGGCCCGGGCGCTTGGGTGGGGGAAATGGCCGTGCTGGATGAAGCTCCCCGCTCGCGGGATGTGCTGGCCCTAACCCCGCTGCGGGCTGCCGGGATCCCGGCGGCAGCTTTCAAGGCGCTGATGCTCCAGGAGCCGCGTCTGTGCTACCAACTGGCCTGCAGCCTCTCCCGTCGCTTGCGCCTAGCCAATTTGCAGGCCGATCTGGATCAACAAAGCCCCCCGCTGCGGGTGGTGCAGGCGCTGGTGTACCTGGCGGAAGCCTTTGGCGAGAAGACTGGCCAGGGGATGCGCATCCTCTACCCACCGCCCCAGGATTTGGCCGATATCAGCCGAGTTAGCAGGGAAACAGTGGCAGCGGTGCTAGAACGCCTGCAGCAGCAGGGGGTTATTCAGCCGCTGCCCGACCAGCAGTCTCTGCTACTGGTCCAGTACGCTAAGTTGGTGGAGGCAACCCGCCTGCTCTAGCTGGGGCTGCGCCTGGGAAAGCTAGTAGGGGCACGCCACCCTGTACCTGCAAGGTCACTTGGCAAGGCCGCAGGCCCACGCTAGCCAGGCGGCCTCTTCTTCCGACAGGCTAGCTTGGTGCAGGGCGTAAACCTGGCGGTGATACTCCTCAAGCCAAGTCTGTTGCGCCTTGTCTAGCAGATCCCAGTCAATCAAGCGCCTATCAAAGGGGATCCAAGTTAGGGAGCGAAAGGCCATCCAGCCCTCCGGCTCTGGAAGGGCAACCACTTCATAGAGGTTTTCCAAGCGAATTCCACCCCAGCCCGGCTGGTAGTAGCCCGGCTCAATGCTAGTGATCATGCCTACCTTGAAGGGGGTGGTGGCGCGGCGGTGGATCCCATTGGGCCCCTCGTGGACGTTCAAGAAGGCGCCAACACCGTGGCCGGTGCCGTGGCCATAGTCCAGCCCTGCCTGCCAGAGGCTGGAGCGGGCAATGCCATCCAAGGAGACCCCGTAGGTATCCGGGGGGAAGATCTGGCGGGCGCACTGGATGTGGGCTTTAAGCACCTCGGTGTAGCGCCGCTGGCACAAGGGATCTGCCGGTTGCGGGCCAATCCAGATGGTGCGGGTAGCGTCGGTAGTGCCCCCCAGGTAGTGGGATCCCGAATCCAACAAAAACAACTCGCCTGGCTGCAAAAACTTCTGAGGATCCGGGGTGCCGTAGTGGACAATGGAGCTGTTGGCGCCGGCCCCGGCAATGGTGTTAAAGCTCAGGCCCACCCAATCCCCTTCCTCGCGGTAGTGGGCTGCCATGGTGGCCGCCACATCGGCTTCGCTGATGGGGATCCCCGCTTGAATTTGCCGGTCAATCCAAGCCAGGGTGCGGATCTTGGCCCGGCTGGCCTTGCGGTTAGCTAGCCGCATCTGCTCCAGCTCAGTGGGGTTTTTCACCGCCTTGAGGGCCTCCACAGGGTGATCCAGCTCGCGACAGGGGATCCCTTGCAGCAGCTCTTGGGTGCCCTGAGTGGTCTGCTTGGGATCCAATCCCACCGGCCCGTAGCCCTTGGCCCACTGGGGCAGCTGTTCCGGGTAGGCCTCGTAAGGCCAGAGCTCGACCTCGGCTTCCACCAGCATTTGCCGAGCCGAGGGCGTGAGGCGCTCCAGGTCAGTAAACAGGGCAACCCTCTCCAGGGCGACCAGCGCGTAGGCGCGGAACACTGGGTTGTAGGGGATGTCAGAGCCGCGCAGGTTAAACAGCCAAGCTACCTGGTCCAACTTGGTTAGGGGCAACAATCCCACCCGCTTGCGACGCATCTCCTGGCGCACCTGGGCCAGCTTGTCGCTGGCAGTAGCCCCGCAGAGCTGGGCAGGGACAGGATAGATGGGTTGCTGCAAAAGGGCTTGGCTAGCTTCCTTGGCCAGCTTGTCCAGCGGGTTTTCGCTAACCGGCACCAGCAGCACCCCCCCGGCTTGGGCGTGGGTCTGCAACTGGCGGTAGGTGGCCACTGATACTGTGAAGGGATCCACTCCTAGGCGAAAGCCGGATCCCAGCTCTTCCACAATCTCCATCAGGCTGGGCTGCTCCGGCAGGCCGCCTTTGATGACGGTAAACAGGTTGGGATCCACTTCCCGCTCCGCCTGCTCGTGGTAGCGGGGATCCACCCACAGCCAGGCCCTGTCCCGGCTAATCAGAGCATCCCCCACCGAGCCGGTAAAGCCTGTAATCCACTGCCGCCGCTTGCGGTATTCCAGCAAATACTCATTGAGGTGCTCATCAGCCGAGGGCACCCAAAACCCATCCAGATTTTGTTCCTGCAAAAGCTGGCGCAACTGCTGCAAACGGGCGGCAATATCCAAGCGGGGCAGGGTTTGGAGCATGGCAGGGACAAGAGGGAGATCTGGGCCGATGGCCCTAGAGACCAATATAGTTCTCTTTGGGAAAGCAGACGGAACATAGAGGAAGCGGCTACTTGGTGGTGGACTACAAAGCAGGAGCCAAGGGCTTCTGCGCCGTGTTTTTCAGCGACCTGGTGCACTGCTTTTCCCAACTAGCACCGAAACCGCGAACCCCCTCCAGGAGAGGGGCTAGGTTCTAGCGCTCTTCGGGAAAGCCAGCCTCTCGCCAAGCGCGGATGCCGCCGTCCATGGAGATCACGCGGCGGTAGCCCATTTTCTGCAGGTTGTCGGCTGCTAGCGCCGAGCGAAAGCCGCCACCACAGTAGAGGACAATCTCGGCTTCTTTATCTGGAATCACCTTCTCGATATCCCGCTCGATGATGCCTTTGCTTAAGTGAATGGCGCCGACAATGTGGCCGGCCTGCCACTCCGACTCTTCCCGCACGTCGACTAGGTAGAAGGGATCCCCTTGCAGTTGTTTTTGCCTCACCTGTTCAACGGTGAGCTCTTGGATGCGGCTTTTGGCCTCGTTAACCAAAGCCAGGAAAGCAGGAGAGTGGTGGGATGCCATGCACACCTCCCAGAGAACCCAGTTCCCAGGATAAACCCAGGCCCAATCGCGTTGGGAACACTAAACCTTCAGCAAGCTAAACTAAGGGCAGATTTGCCCCCTGGAGGCTCCAGTTTGAGCTCTCGATTCACCCTTTCCCAACTGCTTGGGTTCCTTGCTCTGACTTTGAGCTGGGGGATCCCTTTCCCTGCCAAGCTGCCGGCTCAAGCTGCCCCCGTCCGCCTAGAAAGCGGGATCCAACGGCAAGTCTCTAGCCCGCCGCCAGCCTCGCTCGTAGAGTGGCTGCAAAAGCAGATAGACGCTGCCAACCGCCGCGACTTGCCAGGGGTAATGGCTGGCTATAGCCCCGACTTTCGCCACCGGGACGGCCTGGATCGACAAGAGGTGGAGGAAGCTATTCGCCAGCTGTGGGAGGCCCATCCCCAATTGACCTACTCGGCTCAAATTGTCTCTTGGCGGCAGGTGGGCCCTGAGATCGTGGCCGAGATCGCCAGCCAAGTGCAGGGATCCCAAGCTTCAGCACGGGGGGAGTTTCAGGTCAAGGCTGCCGCCCTGGTGCGCAACCGCTACCGCCCGGATGTGGCCAATCCAGGACAACTGCTGCTCGTAGACCAAGAAGTCCTGCGGGAGTCTAGCACCCTCATCTCCGGCTCGGCACCTCCCACTGTTACTTTCAAGTTGCCCGAGGCGGTCAAGCCAGGATCCACCTACTCGCTGCAGGCTATTGTGGCAGAACCCCTCACCCAGTCCTTGCTGCTGGGCGCGGTCGATGAGCAACCCGTCGCTGCAGGCGGCTACTTGGATCTCACTTCGTTTGCCCTTGAACCTCTGCAGGCAGGCGGGCTCTTTCTACAGGCAGATGCCCCCCCAGAACCGGGCGCTCGGTGGATCTCGGTGATGCTGGTTAACCAAAGTGGCCTTGTTGTCGAGAGCCGGCGCCTTACCGTCCAACCGTGACCTACTCCCGACCCTCCTGCTGACAGGACAGGCTGCATGGCTTACGCCGCGCTCTGCCAACGCTTCAACGGGATCCGGTCGTCCCTCCACAAGCAGACACGGAAGGCGCCAGATTCCGGCAACGCCGTTGTGTATAGCCCTTGTAGGGGTGGCTGGGTTCCAAGACTGACCTTGCAGGTACAGTGATGAGCCAGAGAGGAAGGTTCTTGAAGCAACCTAGCAAAGAGTTGGGCTTACTGGAGCGGAAACTCCTCAAAAAACTATCCGCTCTCACCCACCACCGAGGAGAAACAGGCGGTCCAGGAGAGAGCGGTCTAGCGGGCCTTCAACTGGAACCTGACTGCCGGGAGGAACTCCAAGCGAGCCAGAACGCGAAGACTCCTCAGCAAGCTAAGGATCTGAGTTCAGGCCGTTAGAGAACAGCCCCGGCGCACAGCCGGCTGAACCCAACTTGACGACCCTTACACGAACTACTCTCTGGCATCCCCTGGAACCTCCCTTCCTCAACGACATCCTGAGGCTAGCACGAATCTTTACCTTTACCAAGAGGGCGGGCTGGATCCCTTCTCCCCAAAAGGGCTTCAATGAAGGGGATCTCAGGAGACACCGCTGAGGAGAGAGCAACGGCGTAGGATAGAAGGACACCCTTTAGCCTGATCAACAAGTTGCCGTGGACTACAAGAGTACCCTCAACCTGCCGCAAACCCAGTTTCCCATGCGGGCGGAGGCCGCTAAGAGGGAGCCCGCCATCCAAGCTTTTTGGCAGGAAGAACAGATCTATCAGCGTCTGTCGGAAACCAATCCCGGGGATCCCTTTGTGTTGCACGATGGGCCGCCCTATGCCAATGGCGACATCCACATGGGCACCACCCTCAACAAGATTCTCAAAGACATTGTGAACAAGTACCACATCCTGCGGGGGCGCAAGGTGCGCTATGTGCCTGGCTGGGATTGCCACGGCCTACCCATTGAGCTAAAGGTACTGCAAAGCCTCTCCCCCCAGGAGCGGGAAAGCCTTACCCCCCTGCAACTGCGGCAAAAGGCCAGAGAGTACGCCCTGCACTATGTCAACGTGCAGCGGGCCAGTTTTCAGCGGCTGGGGGTATGGGGGGATTGGGATCGGCCCTACCTGACCCTCTCGCCGGAGTACGAGGCGGCCCAGATCGAGGTGTTTGGTCAGATGGCCCTCAAAGGCTACATCTACCGCGGCCTCAAGCCTGTCCACTGGAGCCCCAGCTCGCAGACGGCCTTGGCAGAAGCGGAGCTGGAATATCCCGACAACCACGTCTCCCTCAGCATCTACGTGGCTTTTCCTCTGCAGAGCCTCACTCCAGCAGCACAGCCGATTTTGGAGCCCTTCCTGCCGGGCTTGCGGGTGGCCATCTGGACGACTACCCCGTGGACGATCCCGGCCAACCTGGCCCTTTGCTTTAACCCCAGACTCACCTATGCGGTGGTGGATTCTCCCCACTTCGGTCTGCTGCTCATTGCTGCCGAGCTGCGGCAGCGGCTGGAGAAAGTTCTGGAGACCCCTCTGGAGGTCAAGGCCACGCTGCCGGGATCGGCTCTGGAATACTGCCAGGGACGCCACCCCCTCTTTGACCGCCCTAGCCTCTGTGTTTTGGGAGACTATGTCACCACCGAGTCCGGCACCGGCATTGTCCACACAGCGCCGGGGCATGGGGAAGAAGACTTCAAAACCGGCCAAAAGTACGGCCTGCCCATCCTCAGCCCCGTGGATGAGCGGGGGAGATTTACAGCGGAAGCCGGCTCCCAGTTTGCCGGCCTGGATGTGCTCTCCAAAGAACCGGAGACCAGCGGCAACCTGGCCGTAATTAAGGCCTTGCAGGCTGCCGGCGCCCTGCTCAAGGAGGAGCCTTACCACCACAAATACCCCTACGACTGGCGCACCAAAGAACCAACCATCTTCCGCGCCACCGAGCAGTGGTTTGCGTCTGTAGCCGGCTTCCGAGAGCTGGCCCTGCAGGCCATCAAAACCGTAAAGTGGATCCCGCCGGAAGGGGAAAACCGCATCACCGCCATGGTGAAGGAGCGCTCGGACTGGTGTATCTCCCGCCAGCGGGTTTGGGGCGTACCGATCCCTGTTTTCTACGACGAAGAAACGGGCGAGGTTCTGCTCACGGCCGAGACCCTCGAGCACATCAAAGCCATCTTTGCCCAGGAGGGATCCGACGCCTGGTGGAAGCGATCGGTGGAAGAGTTGCTGCCGGAGCAGTACCGCCACAATGGCCGCACCTACCGCAAGGGCACAGATACTATGGATGTTTGGTTTGACTCCGGCTCTTCTTGGGCGGCGGTGGCCCAGGCCCGCGGGTTGGGCTACCCAGTGGATCTCTACCTGGAGGGTTCCGACCAGCACCGGGGTTGGTTCCAGTCCAGCTTACTGACTTCCGTGGCCGTCAACGGCTGTGCCCCCTACAAAGCGGTGCTCACCCACGGCTTTGTGCTGGACGAAAAGGGCCAGAAGATGAGCAAGTCTTTGGGCAACGTCATCGACCCAATGGTGCTCATCAACGGCGGCAGCAACCCCCAGACGGATCCCGCCTATGGCGCCGATGTGGTGCGGCTGTGGGTTGCCAGCGTGGACTACTCCGGCGATGTGCCCCTGGGCAAGACCATCCTCGGGCAGATGGCGGATATCTACCGCAAGATCCGCAACACGGCCCGCTTTCTGCTGGGCAACCTCTATGACTTCAACCCGGCTCAGGATGCCGTTCCCTTTGCAGCGTTGACGGAGTTGGACCGCTACCTCCTGCACCGCCTAAAGGAGGTGGGGGAGGAAGTCACTGCAGCTTTTGAAAGCTACCAGTTCTACCGCTTTTTCCAAGCGGTTCAGAACTTCTGTGTGGTGGATCTCTCCAACTTCTACCTGGATATTGCCAAGGATCGCCTCTACATCAGCCACGCCCGCAGCCGGCGGCGGCGGCAATGTCAGACGGTGCTGGCATTGGTGCTGGAGAACTTGGCCAAAGCCATCGCCCCCGTACTTTCCCACCTAGCAGAAGAAATCTGGAGCTACCTGCCTTACCCCAAGCCTACCCGTTCAGTGTTTGAAGGGGGCTGGATGCAGCTCCCAGAGCACTGGCGGGATCCCCAGCTGGCGGCCACTTGGGAAAAGCTGCGGGCAGTGCGGCAGGAGGTGAACAAAGCGCTGGAGCAGGCCCGCACCGCCAAGCTTATTGGCGCTTCCACCGAGGCCAAACTCCTCCTCAAGGTAGGGGATCCCTACCTGTATGCTCTTCTGGAGGAGCGGGCAGCTGACCTGCGCTACCTGTTTATCACTTCCCAGGTGGAGCTAATCAAGGCAGAGCCTGAGCAGGCAGAGTTGCAGGTTGCCGTTCAGCGGGCGGAGGGCAAGAAATGCGTGCGCTGCTGGAACTACTCCCCTCGCGTGGGGGAATTTGCTGAACACCCCGAGCTGTGCGAGCGCTGCGTAGCGGCCCTGGCTGGCGAGTTCTAAGCAGGACCGGGCCGGGCATTACCTAACCAAAGACTGGGGCAGGCGGGAGTCCGACTCCCGCTCCAGGTCGCGGAAAAGGGGAGTGCTGAGGTAGCGCTCGCCAAAGCTGGGCTGGATCATCACAATCAGCTTGCCAGCGTTTTCCGGTCGCCGCCCCACCTGGATAGCGGCAGCCAGGGCCGCCCCGGTGGAAATGCCGGAGAGGATCCCTTCTTCTTTGGCCAGGCGGCGGCTATAGACCATGCTCTCTTCGTCATCTACCGCAATCACCTCATCCAGCAGGTCGCGCCGCAAGACCTCGGGCACAAACCCTGCCCCAATGCCCTCAATGCGGTGGAAGCCGGGCCGCCCTCCACTTAGAACAGCACTTGCCTTGGGCTCGACGGCCACCAGCCGAATCGAGGGTTTCTTACTCTTGAGGAACCCGCCCGCCCCTGTGATGGTGCCGCCGGTGCCCACCCCCGCCACCAGGATGTCCACCTGGCCATCAGTGTCCTCCCAAATCTCAGGGCCGGTGGTGCGGGCGTGGATTTGCGGGTTGGCAGGATTGGTAAATTGGCCCAGCATGTAGGCATTGGGGGTGCGGCGCACGATCTCTTCTGCCTTCCAGATGGCCTCTCCCATGCCACCTTCGCTGCTGGCCAGGTGCACCTCTGCTCCGTAGGCCTTCAACAGCAGCCGCCGCTCCAGGCTCATGCTCTCAGGCATGACAATGATCAGCCGATAGCCCTTGGCTGCTGCCGCCATAGCCAGGCCAATACCTGTGTTGCCGGAGGTGGGCTCCACCAAAATGGTCTTACCCGGAGCAATTAAGCCGGCTTGTTCAGCTGCCTCAATCATGCTGACGGCAATGCGGTCTTTTACCGAGGCCGCTGGGTTGAAGCTCTCCAGTTTGACCACAATCTCCGCCAGGCAGCCTTCTGCCTGGGGGATCCGGTTCAGCCGCACCAGGGGTGTGCGGCCGATGAGTTGGGTGATGTTATCGGCAATCCTCATAGGCAACAACAAGCCAATTCAAGGCCACCTCGAGAAGCTGGGCCTTTGTCCGATGCTAACCCTACCAAGGGATCCCTGGCCGCTGTCGGCCACCTGAGGAGGTGGCTGGGGCAACCGGCCACTTTGGGAAAAGGATGATTTAGAGTGGGATTACACCAAAAGGACTCGTCTTCTATGCACCTGAGTGAAATCACTCACCCCAACCAGCTCCGCAACCTAAACCTCGGCCAGTTGCGCAGCTTAGCCCGGCAGATCCGCGAAAAACACCTGCAAACGGCTGCCAACTCCCCAGTCGGCTGTCACCTGGGGCCGGGATTGGGGGTAGTGGAGCTAACCTTGGCGCTCTACAAAACCCTGGACCTGGATCGCGACAAGGTGATCTGGGATGTGGGGCACCAAGCCTACGCCCACAAGATGCTTACTGGCAGGTACCACAACTTCCACACCATCCGCCAGAAGGGGGGGATCTCTGGCTACCTCAAGCGGAGTGAGAGCCGCTTCGACCACTTTGGGGCCGGCCACGCCTCTACTAGCATCTCGGCAGCCCTGGGCATGGCCATTGCCCGCGATCGGCGGGGGGAAAACTTCAAGGTGGTGGCCATCATCGGTGACGGCGCCCTGACGGGGGGCATGGCCTATGAGGCCATCAACCACGCCGGGCACCTGCCCAAGACCAACCTGATGGTGATCCTCAACGACAACGGCATGTCGATTTCCCCCAATGTGGGGGCGCTCCCGCGCTATTTAAACCGCCTGCGCCTCAGCCCGCCGGTGCAGTTTTTGACCGACAGCCTGGAGGAGCAGCTCAAGAATCTGCCTCTGGTTGGCTCCAGCCTCAGCCCGGAAATTGACCGCATGAAGGAAACGGTGAAGCTGGTTACTGCCGTGCAGAACAACAAGGCCGGCATTATCTTCGAGGAGCTGGGCTTTACTTACGTGGGGCCGGTGGACGGGCACAACCTGGCGGAGTTATTGGATGCTTTTGAGTTGGCCCATGGTCTCTCCGGACCGGTGCTGGTGCATGTGGCTACGGTTAAAGGCAAAGGCTACCCCCCTGCCGAGGCGGAGCAGGTGAGCTATCACGCCCAATCCCGCTTTGACCTGGCTACCGGCAAACCCTATCCTCCCACCAAACCCACTCCCCCCAGCTACAGCAAGGTCTTCGGCCATACTCTTTGCAAACTGGCGGAGCGGGATCCCCGTATTATTGGCATCACGGCGGCCATGGATACGGGCACGGGTCTGGACAAACTCAAGGAAAAGCTGCCGGATCAGTTTATAGATGTGGGGATTGCCGAGCAGCACGCTGTTACCTTGGCTGCCGGTATGGCCTGTGAGGGGATGCGTCCAGTGGTGGCCATCTATTCCACCTTCCTCCAGCGGGCCTACGACCAGATTATCCACGATGTCTGTATTCAAAAGCTGCCGGTCTTTTTCTGCTTGGATCGGGCGGGCGTGGTCGGCCCTGACGGCCCCACCCACCAGGGTATGTACGATATTGCCTATCTGCGCTGCATTCCTGAGATGGTGCTGATGGCCCCCAAAGACGAAGCGGAACTGCAGCGGATGGTGGTGACCGGGATCCAGTACACCCAAGGCCCCATCGCCATGCGCTACCCGCGCGACTCTGGAGTTGGGGTGCCCTTGGCAGAAGATGGCTGGGAGCCCATCCCTATTGGCAAAGCTGAGGTGCTGCGCAGCGGCGGCGATGTGTTAATCCTGGCTTATGGGTCAATGGTGTACCCCAGTTTGCAGGCAGCGGAGCTTCTCAAAGAGCACGGCATCTCCACCACTGTAGTCAATGCCCGCTTTGCCAAGCCCCTGGATACCGAGCTAATCCTGCCCCTAGCTGAGCAAAGCCGCCTGGTGGTGACGGTGGAAGAAGGCTGCCTTCTGGGCGGGTTTGGCTCAGCAGTAGGAGAAGTTCTGCTGGACGCTGACATTCGAGTACCGCTCCTGCGGCTGGGGGTGCCGGATATTTGGGTGGAACAGGCCACCCGCGAAGAGTCCCTAGCAGACCTTGGCCTCAACAGTGTTGGCATTGCCGAGCGGATCCGAGCCAAGCTTGAGAAGCTGCAGAAGCCAGGGGCTGCGGGATCCCGGGCTACTCTGCTGCAAGGCCCATCTGGCGGTTGAACTGGTCAACAGCAGCCTGCTGGAGAGCCTTGGCAACCGCCTGCGTTCGCAGGAGAACTTGCACATCTTGGAGCAGTTTCTCCCGCCACAGGTTTTCCCGCAGTACCTCTAGCCGGGCGTAGCTGGGATCCAGACGCACAGCCTTGGCGGCCAACTCCTCTGCCCTTTGGGTGTCGCCGCGCACGTAGAGAGCGGTGGCCAGGGCTAGGTAGGGCTCTGCCACAGCAGCGTTGATCTCGAGAGTGCGTTCCCAGCGCTTGATGGCTGCTTCCAGATCCCCCTGCTCGTAGTCCACTAGGCCGAGGTTATTCATGGCTGGCCAGTAGGCGGGATCCAACTCCAGGGTCTTCTCATATTCCTGCCGGGCGGGATCCCACTGATCCAGCATCAGGTAAGCATTGCCCAGTTGGAAGCGGGCGTTGGGATTATCCGGCTGCAGGGTGACCGCCCGCTCCAGGGCCTCGGCGGCGGCAAAGTAGCTGCCCTGTCGCAAGTAAGCCGCTCCCAGCGAGTAGAGGACATCTCCATCCTGCGGAGCCAGAGCGCGGGCCCTCTGCAGCACCTGCACGGCCTGGTCAGAGTTCCCCAACTCCAGATAGACGTTGCCCAAAACGTAGAGCAGCTCGGAAGAGTTGGGCACCATGGCCACCGCCAGTTGCAGGCGGCGCAGCGCCTCTTCTGTCTGGCCAAACTGGGCCAGCCGCAGCGCATCGGTAGCCAGTTGCAGCCCCTGGGCCCGCATCAACTCCCCATTGGGTAGGGGAATGTGCAGCAACACTTGGGCTCGAGCAGGATCCCCTCTCCCTACCCCCAACCCCAGGGCAAAGCCCAGCGGCAAGGTTAGCAAAAACCGGACAGGTAGCCGGAATACCAGTGGCGGCATGACACCCACGCAAAAACAGGCCATGCCCATGTTAGCTGCAGCAACCGGGGATCCTTCCTGCCAGGGCTAGTTCCAACCAGATTCACGTTTGCGCCGGCGGCGCGGAGCACCATCTCTAACTCGTTGGGAGAGGGGTTAGGGGTGAGGGCAGCGATTCAAACTAGAGGCGTCGCCACCGCCGCCCGGACTGGGCTAGCAGGTCTTCGGCAGCCTTGGGCCCCCAGGTACCCGCCTCATAGGTGTACAGCGGCGGTGCGGCATTGCCGCCCTTGTCATGGCCAGGCGGCGCCTCCCAGGCCGATAACACCGGTGTCACCACCCGCCAGGCGGCTTCCACCTCGTCGGCGCGGGTAAATAGGGTGGGATCCCCCAGCAGGCAGTCCAACAGCAGGCGCTCGTAGGCATCTGGCGTGGTCGACCCAAAGGTTGTTCCGTAGCGAAAATCCATTTCCACTGAGCGGGTGCGGATCTCTGGCCCTGGCATCTTGGCCTCAAAGCGCAGGGAGATGCCCTCGTTGGGCTGGATGCGCAGCACCAGGATGTTGGGGCTCACCTCCCGCGCTGCCGATGGAAAGAGAGAGAGCGGCACCTGCTTAAAGTAAATGGCCACCTCGGAAACCTTCTTGGCCAGGCGCTTACCGGTGCGCAGGTAGAAGGGCACCCCTTTCCACCGCCAGGTGTCGCATTCCAATTTCAGGGCCACGTAAGTGGGGGTTTGCGAGTTGGGGTTGACATTGGGCTCTTGGCGATAGCCTGGCACCGGCTTGCCGGCAATCCAGCCGGGGCCGTACTGGGCTCGCACTGCTGCTGCAGCTACATTGCGAGTGTCCGCCAGGCGGGTGGCCTGCAGCACCTTAGTCTTTTCGCTACGCACCCCGTCGCCGCGTAATGAGACGGGTGGCTCCATAGCAGTGAGGCAGTAGATCTGCATCAGGTGGTTCTGCACCATGTCCCGCAGAGCACCGGCAGCGTCGTAGTAGCCAGCCCGATCCTCCACCCCCACCGTTTCCGCTACAGTAATCTGCACATGGTCAATGTAGTTGCGGTTCCAGAGGGGCTCAAAGATGGCGTTGGCAAAGCGAAAGACCAGCAGGTTTTGCACCGTCTCTTTGCCCAGGTAGTGGTCGATGCGGTAGACCTGCTCTTCCTGGCAGATCCGCTGCACAAGGCGGTTCAGCTCCTGGGCCGAGGTGAGGTCGTGGCCAAAGGGCTTTTCAATCACCACCCGCGTTTTGGCCGGGTCAGCCAACATCCCGGCTGCCCCCAACTGTTGAATGGCCTGGGCATAAAAGTCCGGCGCCACCGCTAGGTAAAATACCCGGTTGCCGCGGGTGCCCCGCTCTTCGTCTAGTTGGTTGAGGAAGTGCTTGAGACGCAGGTAGCCCTCGGCATCACCAAGATCAAGGCGGCAGTAGAACAGGCGGCGGGCAAAGTCCTGCCAGAGGGCTTCTGGCCCCAGATCTTGGGGGGCAAATGCTTCTAGGGCCGCCCGCATCTTGTCGCGATAGATCTCGTGGCTCCAGTCGCGCCGGGCCACTCCCACCAAGGTAAACTCCGGCGGCAGCCGTCGCTGCACAAACAGCCGGTAGTAGGCCGGGATCAGTTTGCGGGTCGCCAGATCCCCGGAAGCGCCAAACTGCACCAGGATACAGGGATCCGGGATGCGCTCTTGGTTGAGGCCAACGCGCAAGGGGTTTTCAGCCAGGGTCACCATAGAGTCAGCTCGGCTTGCGTGGGCGGGGTTCAGCGAAGGCAGCGCAACACTTCCTCCACATTCTCGCGGCTGCCAATAATCAAGGGCACCCGTTGGTGCAGGGATTGGGGCACGATGTCTAGGATGGCCTCGCTGCCGGTGGTAGCCACGCCTCCTGCCTGCTCAGCCAAAAACGCCAGAGGGTTGGCCTCGTACATCAGCCGCAGCTTGCCCTCTGGTTTTTTCTGGGTGCCGGGATAGAGATACACCCCGCCCTGGAGAAGAATGCGGTGAAAATCCGCCACCAGAGCGCCGCTGTAGCGGGAGGTGTAGCTACCTTGGCGATGGGCATAGCGAATGAAGTTTTGGATCCCTTCGCTCCACTGGCAGAAGTAGCCCTCGTTAAGGCTGTAGACGGAGCCGCGTTCGGGAATGCGAATATCGCTCTTGGAGAGGATGAACTCCCCCAAGCTGGGATCTAGCGTAAAGCTGTGCACCCCTTTGCCAATGGAATAGACCAGTTGGGTGCTGGGGCCATAGAGGATATAGCCAGCAGCCAGTTGCCGGCGGCCCGGCTGGAGAAGGTCTTGGTTATCGACTTCCGGACGATCCTCGAGAGGGTGAAGGACAGAGAAAATCGAGCCAACGCTCAGGTTGGCCTCGATATTGGAGGAGCCATCTAGGGGATCGACAAGCAGCGCCAAGCGGCTAAGGGAGCAGTTTTCCGGCAGGCGAACCGGGGTCTTCAGCTCTTCCGACACCAGCCGACACACCAGGCCCGTCTGCTCCAAGGCGCGGATGAAGGCCCGGTTGGCGTAGTCGTCCATCTGTTGCTGTTCCTCCCCTTGGACGTTGAGGCTGCCGGTTACCCCCAGCACCCCCTCGATTAGCCCTGCCTGGCTGAGGCGACGGGCAATCATCTTGCCGGCTAGGGCAATGCGGTTCATCAGGGCGCTAAAGTCCTGCGCCTCAGCGGTAAAGCTGCCAAACTGCTGCAAGACATGGCGGGAGAGGGTGAGCACATCCCGCGCCATCTCGCGTTCGGCGCTGCTGGGCACGGCGGCTGGGGAGGGAGGAGAGCTAAGAACCATAGGCGGCTTCACCAACACCTGAGGGGGAGGAAGCTTCTGGATCTCGAACTGGAGGGCAAGGACTGGGTTCTGTTGACGCAATTGGACTCTGGGATCCCCTTTACTAGGTAGGCTGGCCGATTCTCGGCGCAGGTGCCGAGAACTTACAGAGTTGCTTCAGATTCGGTCGGATCCCTCTTGCCAGGAGGGTTAAAGCGGTAGGATGAGTTCTACCCATTCTTTTCCCGGCTCACTTTTCTCGGTTTCTTCTTGCCAATGATGATGCGCAGCCAAGTGGTCACCCAGGGAGTGCAGCGCTCCCCCAACCGTGCCATGCTTAGAGCGGTGGGCTTTCGCGATGAGGACTTCGGCAAGCCCATCGTCGGCATCGCCAATACCTACAGCACCATTACTCCCTGCAACATCGGCATCCAAGCCCTGGCCGAGCGAGCCGAAGCCGCCCTGCGGGAGGCCGGCTGCATGCCTCAGATCTTCGGCACCATTACCATCAGCGACGGCATTTCCATGGGCACTGAGGGCATGAAGTACTCCCTCGTGTCGCGGGAGGTGATTGCTGATTCCATCGAGACGGTGGTCAACGGCCAGAGTATGGATGGTCTCTTGGCCATTGGCGGCTGCGACAAAAACATGCCAGGGGCGATGATCGCCATGGCCCGCCTCAACGTGCCCTCCATCTTTGTCTATGGCGGCACCATCAAGCCGGGGCACTACAACGGCCGCGACCTCACCATCGTCAGTGTCTTTGAAGCGGTAGGGGAGTACAGCGCCGGGCGCATCTCCGAGGAAGAGCTGCTGGCGGTGGAGCGCCACGCCTGCCCCGGCGCCGGATCCTGTGGCGGCATGTACACTGCCAACACCATGTCCAGCGCCTTTGAGGCCATGGGCATGAGCCTGCCCTACTCCTCCACGATGGCGGCGGAGGACGAAGAGAAAGCCGAAAGCGCTGCCCAATCGGCCAAGGTCTTGGCCGAGGCCATTAAAGCCAACATTCGGCCCCGCGACATCATCACCCGCCAGAGCATTGAGAACGCCATCTCGGTCATCATGGCGGTAGGGGGATCCACCAACGCCGTGCTCCACTTTCTGGCCATTGCCCACGCTGCGGAGGTGCCCCTGACGCTGGATGACTTTGAGACCATCCGCGCCCGCGTGCCTGTTCTCTGTGACCTCAAGCCTTCGGGCCGCTTTGTTGCCACCGATCTGCACCGGGCTGGCGGGATCCCGCAAGTAATGAAGATCCTGCTCAACCACGGCTTGCTGCACGGGGACTGCCTCACCATCTCCGGCCAGACAATTGCCGAAGTCCTGCGGGACGTGCCAGACGAGCCCAGCCCTGACCAAGAGGTGATTCGCCCCTGGCACAGCCCCCTTTACCCCCAAGGGCACATAGCCATCCTCAAAGGTAACCTTGCTCCCGAAGGGGCAGTGGCCAAGATTAGCGGCGTCAAGACACCCAAGATCACGGGGCCGGCGCGGGTCTTTGACTCGGAGGAGTCCTGTCTGCAGGCTATCCTTGCTGGCCAAATTCGACCAGGGGACGTCGTGGTGATCCGCTACGAAGGCCCCAAGGGCGGCCCTGGCATGCGGGAGATGCTCTCCCCCACTTCGGCCATCATCGGCGCCGGCTTGGGAGATAGCGTGGGGCTAATTACCGATGGCCGCTTCTCTGGCGGCACCTACGGCATGGTGGTGGGCCATGTGGCGCCTGAGGCCTACGTAGGCGGCCCCATTGCCCTGGTGGAGGAAGGGGATCTCATTACCATCGATGCCCCCGCTCGCCTGTTGCACCTGCATGTTAGTGAGGAAGAACTGGCCCGCCGCCGCGCCTGCTGGGTTCCCCCCGAGCCTCGCTACAAACGGGGCACCTTGGCCAAGTACGCCAAGCTCGTCTCCAGCAGCAGCCTGGGGGCAGTGACCGATTTGAACTTGTGGGAGTAGGCCCTTCTCCCTCAGGGAGAGGGGAGTAACTCTTGCAGGAAAAAGCGGCAGGGATCCCTGCCGCCCGTTTTGCTACAGTGACAGCTTTAGCACCAATTACGTACCGATAATCCCGCCGTCATAATCACCGCCACCGCCGAGCGGGGGTAGAGGTTGTTGTTGTAGTCAATTGCCAGCAGCCCTGTTGGACTAGGGGGGATTTGGAGGTTCTTGTCGTATCCTAGAGAACAAATACACCCCATCGCAATGGTAGAGAAGCTGAAACGAGGTTTCTTTTTGTAAAGCGGCAAGCAGGGTCTGGGAGAACTCTGGGCTGCTACGCCACCCCGGATGGCGGCTGTTAAGCAAAACGTAGTCAAAGGGATCCCATTGTTGGGGGGGAGATCCCTTGAAGCGGCTCTCGTCGGTAAAGTAAATAACCCGTCGATGGGTGAGGTGGGGGCTAATCTCGTGGGTGGTAAGGACACCCCCTTGGGTGGTGATGTGGGCAAGGGCCTCGCGAGTGGCCTGCCAAGTGTCAAGAGACTGAAGATAGATGGAGCCGAAAAAGGGGTATTTTGCCAGGGCTAAAAAAGCCAGCAAAGACCAGGCTAGCGCTGCTTTTCTGCTTTTGACAGGCCAGACCCAGGATGGGCCTGGTTTCACGTTTTCGATGACAGCTAGAAAGAGAAAAGGAACAACAGGTAATGCATACTGATGCACCAGATCCCGATAAGCAGGATTGCTAGAAAGTATATTCAGCCCCAGGGTTGGCAGAGCAGGGATCCAGGGATCCCAGTGGCGCCAAGAGAGGCCCCAAGCCACAGGGATGACTAACAAAAATCCATAGAATAGGGTGTCGAGAGAGAAGACCTTGCCCAGGACTAATGTTGGCTTGAGAACCAAGTTTTGGATAATTTCAGGAACAGAACTGCCCAAATAGCTATAGTGAGAAACGGCTGCCGGCTCGCTGCCACTGAAGTGAGGAATAATCCAAAAAGTAGCCATGCCAAACCAGGCCGACCCTGCCGCTATGGCAAGCCAGCTGGCCACTTGGCAGCGCCGTTGCCAGCGCTTTTCAACTCGTCTGCTTTCAAAGAGCAACAGCCAAGCTCCTAGGGCAACGACATTGAGAGACAACACCGCCTTGCAGCCGAGGATACCGCCTAGGCACAGCAAAAACCCCCCCAACTTGCCAGAGCGAATACAGAGTATAGCGGCCAAAAAAAGGGGAACAGCCAACACTTCTGGATGAAAATCAAAAAGGTTGGCGTTGAAGATGGCTGGGTAGAGAAGATAGGCAGCGGCAATTGTTCTTGCTCTGTCAGAATCAATCTCGGCTTGGAGCGCCAGATGGTAAACGGCCAGCGCTCCCAGCGTTAGTGCCAGAGCTTGGATGCCAAACAGCCAATATACAGAGGGAACAATGCGATACAAGAGACTGAGAGGATACAAGATAAAAGCTGCGTGATCCCCAAGAATGTGGATCCCGCGAATAGTAGAAAAAGGAACCTCGCCACGGCTGATTAAATAAACAGCTTGGTCGAAAATACCGAGATCATACCCTCCCGACTGAAACAAGTGGTGCCGCACAACGCTGCAGCCTAAAAGAACAAAGAAGGCTCCAACCAGCGTTGCCAAGAAAGACTTGGACAGAGGATGTTCCTTCATTGCCAACTACAACTTGTTTAGCGTAGAATCCAAGCTCTGCCAGCTAGCAGCAAGACCGCAAGCCAGCTCAAAGACAGCCCCTTTTTCTCTGGCAAGAGAGGCTCGAACCCGGCTAGCTGGAAAAATTGCAGCAAGGAGGGATCCCTGCCCAAGCCAGGCAAGAGGCTGGGGTTGGCCATCGCAGGGAGAACGCCCAAAGCCTTGAGAAGGTCTAAAGTTTTGGGATCTTTCCACTTTTCCTTTCTAGGATACGGGCAGACTCTCCAGAGCTGCTGCGTGGGGAATTCTGCATGAGTGACGCCATCCGCTATGACCTGCTTTTGGTGGGAGGAAGCTCCTCCAACCTGATCCTGGCCCATCGCCTTTTGGATCTGGCCAAGCTCTCGGGGCTCAAGATCTCCATCGCCATCTTGGAAAAAGCCCGGCAATTTGGCGGGCACATCATCAGTGGTGCCATCTGCAATCCTCAGGTAATCGCCAGGCTTTTCCCGGATTTTGAGAGCCAAGGATTTCCCCACGAGGGGCGGGTGGAAGTGAGCCACCTGAGCGTACTGGGATCCCAAGAGCGCTGGGATCTGCCGGAAGCGGCGATCCCAAAGGGGTTGCGCAAACAGGGGCAGTTCCTCCTCACCCTTAGCCATGTCATCCGCTGGCTGGCCGAAACCCTGCAGGAAAAGGCCAAAGGGATCCCCAACGTTACCTTGGATGTATTCCCCGGCTTTGCCGCCCACGAGATCCTCTATGAGGGGGAGCGAGTCATTGGGGTGCGGGTGAGCGACTCCGGCCAAGTTTGCGAAGATTGCGTCTTTGCCGAGCTCACCTGCTTTGGCGACAAGGGATTTATCTCCAAAGACCTGGTCGAGAAGTTTCACCTGCGCCCTCGGCCGCAACTGTGGTCGGTGGGGGTCAAAGAGCTGTGGCAGATCCCTCGCTCGCTGCAAGGGCAGGTGTGGCACACCCTGGGCTACCCGGTTTTGGATGGCAGCTTCAGCGGCGGCTTTGTCTATGGCCTCAAAGATAACCGCCTGGCCCTGGGCCTCATCATCGGCCTCGACAGCAAAAATCCCAACCTCAACCCGCAGCAGCGCCTGCAGGAGTTCAAAGCCCACCCCTGGATCCAATCCCTGATTGCCGGTGGCAAGTTGCTCAAGTACGGGGCCGCCGTCATTCCTGAGGGGGGCTACTACAGCCTGCCCACCCGCTTTGGCGTTGAAGGGGCCTTGCTTTTGGGGGATGCCCTGGGGGTGCTGGATGTGGGCAGCCTGGCCGGGATCAACAACGCCATGGAGACCGGCTACCTGGCAGCGGGCCTCATTCACGACGGCTTTTTAAAAGGGGATCTGCGCATTCAAGAGGCCTACCAAAAAGCCGTGATGGAGAGCTCGGTGGGGCAAGATCTCTACCGCAGCCGCTATTTTCGGGAAGCCTTTTTGGAAAACTCCCGCCTGCTGGAAGAATACCTGCCCCAGATCTGCCGCAGCGTCGATGCCGGCCACCCTTGGCTGGGATCCCTGCGCTGGGGCCTGCAGGATCCCGTGCGTCGCGGCGGGGAACTCCTGCGCGCCTACACGCTGCTGACGGGACGGGTCAGCGCCGGCGAGCCGCCCCCACGGGGGTATGTTGCTCCCCATGCCGCCATCCAAGCGGACTTTGTGGCCCCCCTAGGTCTGGATCCTGAAGCATTGACCACGCGATGGGGCTATTTCTCGCGCTCAGATGCCGTCTTTTTTGCCGATCCCCGCTACCCGGAAGGCAACCGCCACATCCTTGAGTTCAGCGCTGACACCTGCCGGCAGTGCATTGCCACCTACGACAAGCTCAACCGCCCTACCCCCTGCGTGGCCGATTGCCCGGCAGAAGTCCACCACATCCGCGAACGCAATGGAATCCGCTCCCACGCCATGTCGCTGGAAAACTGCATCCAATGCCGCACCTGCGAGATTGTCTGCCCCCACCTCAACCTGCGGGTTAACCCCAGCTACGAGGGATCCGGCCCTGATTTCTACGGGCTGTAGCGTCCCAAAGAACCCTAGGCCAGCTCCCTGGCCAGTTGGGATGGCCGACCACTAGAATCCCAGTCTAGGTGGCTAGAGGAGAGAGTTCTTGGCCAATCCCTGTAGCCAGAAGAGGTCCTCTTGCAGGAGGGAGAGGGAGGGGGGGCCCTTTTTTAGCTACACCCTGAGCTTGGATCCACACCGCCTATGGGTGCCCTTGGCCTGTTTTGGGGATGGGCTCTGTATCTGGCTGGCCTTCGGGGCGGCTTATTGGCTGCGCAGCTTGCGCCCCCACCAGCTTTTACCGTGGGATGTCTACGCTGGCCTGGGGTTGTTGACAGTCCTTAGCTATTGGGGCGTTCAGGCCGGCTTGGGAGGATACGGCGAATCGAAGCGCTTATCTCGCTTTGAGGAATGGGTCAGTTTGCTGCTAGGGCTGGGGGTAACCTTTGGCCTGGTGCTGGCGGGGGCCTTTTTCGTGCGCTCCGTCTCGCTGTCGCGCTTGGTGGTGGGCTATGCCGGCCTGCTGGCCCTGCTCAGCTTGACGGGGATGCGGGCAGTGCTGCGGCTGGGCATGGGCTGGCTGTATGCCCACGGCCAGGGGCGGCGACGGGTGATCTGGGTGGGATCCGGCCTGCTCTTGGCTGAGGTGCTGGAGCGACTGGAGCGCTGCCCAGCCTTGGGGTTTGAGATCAGGGCTTGGGCCGTGGCCGGGGATCCCTCGGCACCGGAACCAGAGCCTTTGCAGAAGCTGGAGCGGCTGGAGCCCAGCCACCTGGTGGCCTATGTGCAGGCTCACCCCGAGATCCAAGAGGTGTGGTTTGGGCAGCCGGAGCTGGCCAACGCACCCCTGCTCCTCACGCTGCAGGCCCTGTCGGTGCAGGTACGGCTGGTGCCGGACATTCTCAGCTTCTTAACCGTTAACCTGCAGTTGCACTCTCTGGACGGGATCCCGCTGCTGACGCTGCGCCAGCCCCCTCTGCGCTACGCCCACAACCGTTTCCTCAAGCGAGCGGTAGACATCCTGGGGGCCTCCCTGGGCCTGGTGTTGCTCAGCCCCCTGTTTCTGATCATCGCTGTGCTAGTGGCCTGCAGCAGCCCCGGCCCCATCTTGTATTGGCAGGAGCGGGTGAGCTTGGATGGGCGCCGCTTTTGGATTGCCAAGTTCCGCACTATGCGGGTGGATGCCGAGGCACCCGGCCAGCCGGGCTGGACGCGCCCTGGGGATCCGCGCCGAACCAAGATAGGAGCCTTTTTGCGCCGCACCAACCTGGACGAGCTGCCCCAGCTTTGGAACGTCTTGAAGGGGGAAATGAGCCTAGTGGGCCCCCGCCCGGAGCGGCCCTACTTCGTGGAGCAATTTAGCCAGGAGATCCCCAAGTATCTGGATCGGCATTTGGTGAAAAGTGGCCTCACCGGCTGGGCTCAGATCCACGGCCTGCGGGGAGACACCAGCATTGCCCGCCGCACCCAGTATGATCTCTACTATGTGCAAAACTGGTCTCTGTGGCTGGATCTGCGCATCCTCGCCATTACCCTTTGGCAAGGGATCCGCGGACGGCTGACCGGCTATTAGGGGTTGCCTATGTCCTCCTCGCCCACGCCCCCAGAGCTCCTCTACGAGGGTAAAGCCAAGCGGGTCTACCGCACCGCCGATCCCCAGGTTTACCTTTGCCACTACAAAGACGACGCCACCGCTTTTAATGCCCAAAAGCGGGGATCCATCGCCGGCAAGGGGGAGGTCAACTGCACCGTCTCCAGCCGGGTGTTTGCCTACCTGGCGCAGCAGGGCATCCGCAACCACTTTTTGGCCCAGACCGGCCCTCGAGAGATGCAGGTGCGCGCCCTGCGGATCCTGCCCTTGGAAGTGGTGGTGCGCAACCGCACGGCCGGCAGCCTCTGCCGGCGCCTAGGCCTGGAGCAGGGCCTGCCCATCGAGCCGCCACTGGTGGAGTTTTACTACAAAAACGACGCCTTGGGGGATCCCTTGGTAACCCCCGACCACATCCGCCTGTTGCACCTGGCCACGCCAGAGCAAGTGGAGAAGCTGGGATCCCTGGCCTTGGCGGTCAACACTCACCTTCGCCACTTCTGGCGGCGCTGCCGGCTGGAGCTGGTGGACTTTAAGCTGGAGTTTGGCCTGGACGAGGAAGGGGAGATCTGGCTGGCGGACGAGATCAGCCCCGACACCTGCCGCCTGTGGGATCTAGAAGGGACTGAGCCGCGGGTGCTGGATAAAGACCTCTTTCGCTTTGATCTCGGCGATCCAGCAGCCGGCTACCAAGAGGTGCTGCAGCGAGTGCTCCAGGCTACTGATCCCAATCTCCCCTCTCCTGCAGCGCGGGAGAGGGGCAGGGGGTGAGGGTGCCATGACTTCCCCCCGCTCCTCTGGCCCCGACGACCGCTTCCGCCGCCAACTGGCCGACCTGTTGGACACCTGGGTGCAGCAGGGGCTGATTCAGCCGGCGCAGCGGGATCGCCTGCGGGAGTACTACCAACTCGATAGCTTGCCGCGAACAGCTGCTAGCCGCTTTACCCTGGTGCTGCTGCTGTTGGGCGCCGTGCTGGTGGGCTTGGGGGTGATCTCCTTCGTGGCTGCCAACTGGGAGGCCATTCCCCGCTCGGTCAGAGCCCTGGGATCCCTGGCCCTCACGGTGGGACTGCAGGTGGCCGGCTTGCGACTTTGGCAGCAGGGATCCCCGCGCTTGGGCAGCGCCCTGTTGATTGCCGGGGAGCTGGCCCTGGGAGCCGCCATTATTCTGATGGCCCAGTGGTTTCAAATGGGGGGATCCCCCGCGGGCTTGTTCTTGGGCTGGGGGCTGGGCAGCTTGGCCGTGGCCTACAGCTTGTTCCACACCCCCAGTGGCGTCTTGGCCTGTCTCTTATTCGCCCTGGCCGGGATGACTGACCTGTGGCAGAGGGGGATCCGCTCGGCTCTGGATCCCCTCTACCCCTGGCTGGCCCTGGCCCTACTGCTGCCCCTTGCCTATGGGTGCCGCTCCCGCTGGATCTTTGCCCTGGCTTTGGTGGACTTCGGCCTGGCGCTACAAAGGTCGGCAGGGGGCTGGGACAGCTCTGGAGAAGGCTTGACCCTCTGGCTGCTGCTGGGTCTTGCCGTTGTCTGGGGCCTGGGCTTTTGGCACCAACGCCATGGTTACCGGCTAAGCCGGATTTTGACTGGAGAAAATGGCCAGGATGGCGATCAGGAGCAAGTCTTGGATCTGATCCCGACGGCGGAGGGCTTGGCTTTGCTGGGGCTGGGTTTCTTGCTCTACGTCTGGAGCTTCCGTGACCCCTGGGACTGGGATCCCGACCCCTCACCTCTGTTCCAAGCTGTGGATCCCTGGGCAAGCTTGTCGGCGGCAGGGTTGCTGCTGCTGGCCGGCTGGGGCTGGTGGCAGGGGTGGCAGGCCAAGAGATCCCAGCCTGTCTCCGCCTGGCTTAAGGATGCCGTCGTTTTCCTCTCCCTGATTACCCTGGCCCTTTTGCTGGTGATCAGCAATGCTGTTTCTGGGGACTTGACCTCAAGAGTGGCCCTGGCCTTTGTTGCCCCCTGGATCCTAACCCTGCTGCTGGTGGGGTTGTCGGCGATCCTCTGCTGGGAAGGGTTGCAGCAGGGGCTGCGGGGGCGCTTCTGGCAGGGGCTATTGGGGCTAACCCTGGTGGTGCTGACCCGCTTTTTCGAGTATGAGACTGGCCTCTTGGCCAAGTCGGCGGTGTTGGTGGCCTGCGGGATCGGCGTGATCTGGGTGGGGCTGAAGGTTGAAAGACGTATCTTTAGGAATAATGACTAGAAATCCTCCCTTTGGTCTTCAGGAACTTAAGAGTCAATAGAAGTTTACAGAAAATCCCCCTATCTAGGGAACTTGCTTTTCCCTGAAAAGTCTTTGTTATTAGAAAGTTTCCTGGAGAACGTCAATGAAAAAAACAGGCCTGGGCCTAGGTATACTGGCTCTAGTCTCTTTTTCTAGTTTTTGGAGTTATAGCTCTGCTTCAATTGCTGCGGGCAGAGATCGGTTTTGGGAGCATTTCCCCGTTGCGCAAGCTCCAAGGCCGGCTGTAAGGCCTAGGCCTTTAGAACCAACGCCCTCCCCCGTTCCCCCAATTGGGGAGCTCGATGAGCTGTTCCGCCAGATCCCTATTCTCCCCTCCCCAAGACCGTTGCCCACGCTCCCCTGTTCTCAGCCCATGCGGTTGCAGTCAGTAAGGCTGCAGGCTCCACCACCCAGCCCCGCTGTCCCTTTGCAGTCAGAGATACCGGCCACCATTTGGAGCAGTCTCCAGGGTCCTTACGGAACTACCAACTGGGCAGAACCAAGCCCCAATAAAGTCTTTGCCCATACTTTTCAATGGGATCCTCCTTGTAAAATAGGCTGCCGGCTAGGAGGTACTCTGACATTTGCCTACCGCAACAATCTGCCGGCTAGCAGCAACAGTTCTCCAGATGCGGGCAACGACAAGTACTACGTGTATAACGGCGGCACTCTAACTCAGTCGGGGTTCTTGTACGCTTCACCCGTTAGTTCGACGGGCCAGACTTTTACCAAAACCCTAACGCTCTCTCCCGCTGAAGTTGCCAACAACAAGGTTACGTTGGTGGTTCAAGACGACACGGCTGTCTTGGAAGCTAAGGTAGAGCTCAACTACTGTTGCTGTGAATGCGAGTTCCCTATCTAACGCAGGTCCTTGAAGCAGGAACGGCAGGGGAGAGGAGTTAAAACTCTCCCTGCCGGCTTTCCAGAGCTAGCTCAAAGGATTTAGCGGCGAGCCTGGGCAAAAATGGCCTGCAGGATTTCGTCGGCCCCCTGTTGCTTCAGCTTTTCCGCCAGGGAGATTCCCACCGCTTCCGGGTCGGCAGTGGATCCCGTTTGGGTATCGCGGATCAGCCGTCGTCCCTCTAGGTCGGCCACCATGCCGGTTAGGTGCAGCTCTTCCCCCTGCACTTGGCTGTGGACCCCGATGGGCACCTGACAGCCCCCCTCCAAAGCCCGCAAGAAAGCTCGCTCGGCCAAACAGCGGGCTGTGGCCTCCCCATCGGCCAAGGGTCGAATGAGCTCCAAAATCCGCTCGTCCCCCTGCCGGCACTCGATGCCGAGGGATCCCTGGCCAACGGCGTACAAGAACACACTGGGATCTAGCACCTCGTGGATCCGCTGTGCTTGGCCCAGGCGCTTCAGGCCGGCGACTGCCAAGATCAGGCCGTCGTACTCCCCCCGATCCAGCTTGGCCAGGCGGGTGTTGAGGTTGCCCCGCACGTCCTTAAACTGCAGGTGGGGAAAGGCGTGGCGCAGTTGAGCCAGCCGCCGCAGAGAGGAAGTGCCAATCACCGTCCCTGGTGGGAGGGTGGCCAGGTGGTAGCCGCGCAGCTCCTGCCGCAGCACCAGCGCGTCCAGAGGATCCTCCCTCTGCGTAATCGCCCCCAAGACCAAGCCTTCCGGCAAACGGGTGGGCAAGTCCTTGAGGCTGTGTACCGCCAGATCGCTAGTGCCGTTGAGCAGGCTGACCTCCAGCTCCTTGGTAAACAGGCCCTTATCCCCGATTTTGGCCAGCGCCACATCCAGGATGATGTCTCCCTGGGTGGAAAGGGTGTGCAGCTCTAGGGGCAACCCTGGATGGTGGGCCTGCAACTGCCCCATCACCCAGCGGGTCTGGGCTAGAGCCAGCTCGCTTTTGCGGGAGGCGATCCGCACCGGCTGGACAGCTTGCCAGGGAGTTGAGGCCAGTTCGCTCATGGCTGCTGCAAAATCCGAGAACACCGTCTTTCACGCTAGCTGAATCTGCGCCGCCGCAGGGCAGCGACCTTCAAGATCCTTAACCAGAGCCGCCCTTTCCCCCCAGCTCAGACTTTACTACCGGGATCCGAGCCGGTAGGATAAGTAGGTGGGTCTCCGGCTCGGCGGGAAAGAATTTTCCTTAAACCCAGAGCTTTTGAGGGGAGAGTTCTGAAACCTTGCTTTGCTTGGTCGTCTGCCTGGTATAGGTCTTATGGAAGAAAACAACGTTGGCAACGGCACTCAGTTACTGCTCAAGCGCACCATCCCTGTCAAGGTGGTGGTCACCCCCCTTTGGAAGAAAGAAATGCGGGAGCAACTGGAGCGGCAGATTGAAGCTACTGATGCTCAGATCCAGCAACTGGAGTTTCAGGGTAAGCGGGCCATTGCCGAAATTGAAAAACAAAGCCCTAACCCCAATAGCCCCCAGGTGCTGCAGCAGGTGGAAGCGGTGAAAAGCCGCGTGAACGAGCAGAAGATTAGGCTCTTGGATCAAAAAAACCAGTTGCTCCAGCAGATTAACCAACTGAGCAACTTGGAACTGAACCAAGAGGTCCTGCAAGGCAGCATAGAGAGCTTCTTCCGCGTGCAGAAGGGAGACAACCTAATTCAGAAAATGCAGGTGGAGATCCTGCTTGAAGATGGGGTGATCAAGGAAATTCGCGGCAACCCGTAAGAGGGATCCCCTGCGGTAGGGGTGGCAGCCCAAAAGCCTAGGTCTTTAGCCCAAGTCGGTGACAACACAGTGGTGGCAATGATGAACGACCTCTGAACAGCCGCCAGCTTCAAGCGTGGGCGGGTCGGTTGATTTGGGCAAAGCTGTTACCGACGAGATGCTTCCCATGTCTGAGTTTGTCTGGTCAGAGGCGGTTCCCCTGGAGGATCTTCACCTTCCCGATTGGCTGCTTACCTCAGCCCAGCGTCGCCGGCTTAAGGCTCTGCTGGTTTTGGCGATGGTTTGGGGGCTAGTTAGCCTGATGCACCAGGTAGCAGTGGCTCGCTGGCTTACAGTTGGCCTAGCTACCTTCATGGTTATCCACGTCAACCGCCTGTTTCGTCTGCAGCCGGCAGACCCGCCACCTCCCTTGCGGCTTTACCCTCTAGAGACAACAGCTGGCGATGAGGTTGACCAGGGATCTCTCCAGCTCCCGTCAGCGGCCTTGCCAAAGCCCCCTTTGCCGCGGGTAGCAGTGCTGATCCCGGCCAAAAACGAAAGTGCTGTGCTGCCGCGGCTACTGCAGAGCCTTAGTCAGTTGGACTACCCCCGCAGCCATCTAGAGCTGTGGGCCATCGATGACGCCAGCAGCGATGCCACCCCAGAGATCCTGCAAGAGGCCCAAAGGTGGCTGCCGCACCTACGCGTTTACCGACGGCCGCCGGGGCGAGGGGGCGGTAAGTCTGGCGCCCTCAACGAGGTTCTCCCCCTAACCCAGGGAGAGATCATCCTTGTCTGCGATGCCGATGCCATTGTGCCCCCGGATCTCCTGGCTCGCACCCTGCCCCTGTTTAGTCAGCCTTCCTCTCCCGGTCGGCGGGCAGTGGGCGCTGTCCAGGTGCGCAAAGCCCTAAGCAACCCCAACGTCAATTTCTGGACGCTGGGCCAGGTGGCGGAGATGGCCTCTGATGCCTACTTGCAGCAGCAGCGGGTGCTCATCGGTGGTATTGGCGAGCTGCGGGGCAACGGCCAATTGGTACGGCGGGATGTTCTGGAAAAGTGCGGCGGCTGGAACGAAAGCACCCTTACCGACGACCTGGATCTCACCTTGAAGCTCCACCTGGCGGGGGTAGACATTGCCTTCCTCATCGAGCCGGCTATTGTCGAAGAAGGGGTTACCTCCTGGAAAAGCCTTTGGCACCAGCGCTGTCGTTGGGCAGAAGGCGGTTACCAGCGTTACCTTGACTACTGGCCAGGGATCCTCAGTGGCCGCCTGGGCATGGCCAAGACCGTGGATCTCTGGGCTTTCTTTATCTGCCAGTATCTGCTGCCCATGGCTTTGGTTCCCGATACTCTCTGGGTACTGTTGACAGGGCATTCCTCGGTGCTGCTCCCCCTGAACGCTCTAGTCATGGGATCCCTAACGCTGGCCTTCTACCGCAGCTTGCGTCAAGTGGAGGGGCTGCGCGGAGGGAAGCTCTGGTGGCGCACTGCCCTGGGTCTGGTGTACATGCTCCACTGGCTGCCGGTTATGATTGTTACCACGGCCCGCATGTGTGTGCAGCCCAAACGGCTGAGGTGGGTGAAGACCGTGCACTACGGCAACTGATCCCAACCCTGTTTTTCCCTGCTATCCTAATTCAAACGCCGCTCACCACCTACCCAGCCTGACTATGGCTCGCCTCTACTACGATAGCGACGCTAACCTCGATCTCCTGAACGGCCAGACGGTGGCCATCATCGGCTACGGCAGCCAGGGCCACGCTCACGCTCTCAACCTGCGCGACAGCGGTGTCAACGTCCTTGTCGGCCTCTACCCCGGCAGCCCCTCTTGGCCCAAGGCCGAGCAGGACGGGTTGGTCGTCAAGACAGTAGCCGAGGCCGCTGCCACCGCTGACTGGGTGATGATCCTGCTGCCCGACGAAGTGCAGAAGGCCGTCTTCCAAAGCGAGATCCGGCCCCACCTTAAGCCGGGGAAGGTGCTCCTATTTGCCCACGGCTTCAACATCCACTTTGGCCAGATCCAGCCCCCGGCAGACATCGATGTCGTCATGGTAGCCCCCAAAGGCCCTGGTCACCTGGTGCGGCGCACTTACCAGGAGGGCCAAGGGGTACCTTGTCTGTTTGCTGTCTACCAGGATGCCTCGGGGATGGCGCGGGAGCGGGCCATGGCTTATGCCAAGGGGATTGGCGGCACGCGAGCTGGCATCCTGGAGACCACCTTTCGGGAGGAGACCGAGACCGACCTCTTTGGCGAGCAGGTGGTGCTCTGCGGTGGCCTAACGGCCCTGATCAAGGCTGGGTTTGAGACGCTCGTGGAAGCGGGCTACCAGCCGGAGCTGGCTTACTTCGAGTGCCTGCACGAAGTCAAGCTCATTGTCGATCTTATCGTTGAGGGGGGGCTGGAAAAAATGCGCCATAGCATCTCCAACACAGCAGAATACGGCGACTATACCCGCGGCCCCCGCATCATCACAGAGCAAGTTCGTGCCGAGATGAAGCGCATCCTTGCTGAGATCCAAAGCGGCCAGTTTGCCCGCGAGTTTGTCCTAGAAAACCAAGCGGGTAGGCCAGTGCTCACTGCCATGCGTCGCTGCGAGGCTGAGCATCCCATCGAAAAAGTGGGTAAGGAGCTGCGGGCCATGTTTAGCTGGCTGAAAAAGTAAGAAGTCCTTACCAGAGGCAGGTCTTGTGCTGGATCTAAAGCTGCTACGGGATCGCCCGGAAGAGGTACGCCAAGCCCTGGACAAGCGCGGGGCCAGTGCTGACTTGGACAGGATCCTGCAGTTGGATCGAGAGCGGCGCCAGTTGGAGACCCGGCGCGGATCTCTGCAGGCGGAAAGCAACAGCCTTGGCAAAAAAGTTGGCGAGCTTCTCCAGCGGGGAGCGGATCCCCACGGAGCGGAAGTGGCGGCTCTGCGGCAGCGGGGGGCAGAGCTCAAAGCAGAAATTGCCCAACTGGAGCAGCAAGAACGGGAGCTGGAGGAGGAGATGCGCGCCCGGCTGCTTACCCTGCCCAACCTGCCGCTGCCCAGCGTACCAGTTGGCCGAGATGAGACCGACAACGTGGAGGTGCGCCGCTGGGGCGACGACCTCAAGCCTGCCCATCCCGTCCTTCCCCACGACGAGATTGCGGAGAAGCTGGGCCTCTTGGAGGTTGGCCGCGCCGTCAAGGTGGCCCAGAGCCGCTTTGTGGCTATGGTAGGGGCAGGGGCAGCTCTGGAGCGGGCCTTGATTGCCATGATGCTGGAGCGCCATCTTGCCGCTGGCTACACCGAGGTCATCCCTCCTTTTTTGGTTAACAGCGCCGCTCTAGAAGGGACAGGGCAGTTGCCCAAGTTTGCCTCAGAGAGCTTTCGCTGTGCGGAGGACGACCTCTGGCTAATCCCGACGGCAGAAGTGCCCCTCACCAACCTGTACCGGGATGAGGTGATCCCAGCCGAGCGCCTCCCCCTCAATTTCTGTGCCTATACGCCCTGCTTTCGCCGCGAAGCCGGCAGCTATGGCCGCGACACCAAGGGCCTAATCCGGCTGCACCAGTTTCAAAAGGTGGAGCTGGTCAAGATTACCCTTCCCCAGCAATCGGAGGCCGAGCACGAAAAACTCGTGCAGGATGCGGAGGCCATTTTACAGATGCTGGAGCTGCCCTACCGGGTGGTGGAGCTGTGCACCGGCGATCTGGGCTTTGCGGCGGCCCGCTGCTTTGATCTGGAGGTGTGGTTTCCCTCCCAAAACCGCTACCGGGAGATCTCCAGTTGCTCCAACTGCTGGGATTTCCAGGCCCGCCGCGCCAACCTGCGCTACAAAGAAGCGGGGCAAAAGGGTACCCACTTCGTCCACACCCTCAATGGCTCTGGCTTGGCGGTGGGACGTACTCTGGCTGCTCTGTTGGAAAATCACCAGCAGCCAGACGGCTCGATCCGCATTCCCCAGGCGCTGCGTCCTTTTCTGAGCTCCCGCTTTCTGGCTGAAGACGGCACTCTTCGACCCTGATTAAGCCCCAACTCAGGAAGGGAAGGCCCTGGAGGCGCTTAAGCTAGCCTGGAGAGGTATTCCTACTTTGGCAAGGGGTCATGTTGCCTAGGCATCGTCCCAAAAAACTGTCGCTGGGCCCTCTGGAAGCAGAGATCCTTGAGATCCTCTGGGATCTGGGCAGCGCTAGCACTCGCCAAATCCACGAGCGCATTCTGGCCGATCCCAACCGCGAGTTGGCCTATGCCTCAGTAACCACCGTCTTGCAGCGCTTGAGCCAAAAAGGCTGGGTAAGCTGTGAACGGCGCACAGATGCCGAGGGGCGGCCTCTGCCAATGCTGTGGCGGCCCTGTCTCTCTCGCCAGGAAGCTGCCAGCCTGAGGGCCTTTGACCACTTGCAGCAGTTTTTGGCCGTCGGGGATCCCGACACAGTGGCAGCCTTTGCCGACAGTCTGGATCAGGCCAGCGTGTCCCAGTTGCAGGCGATTGCCGAGCGGCTGCGGGCTGCGCGGGAAGCCAGGAGGGATCCCCAATGAGCCACTTGGGCATGTTGCTGTTGGGTTTGGGCTTAAGTTGGCTGTGGCGAGCCCAGGTGCGGCTGGATAGAGGGGGTTCCTGGGCCCAGCGCTGGCAGTGGGCCTGGATCCACTTCTTGCTGCCGCCGCTGTTTTTGCTGACCACTGCTTTTGCTCTAGCTTGGATGGGGCCATGGGGACAAATGGCCGGGTCAGGAGGCTGGTTCTGCTATGGCTGTGCGCTGCTGGTGCTGGCCGTGGCTGGGGGCGTAGCCTTGCACTGGGCTTGGGAGTTCTGGCGCTCCTGCCGACGTGCTCACCTCCAGGCTCTGGCCCAAGTTGATCTGTACGGCTCTCCGGCCTACGTCCTGGATTTGGAGATCCCTTTTGCCGCCCAGGTGGGGGTGTGGAAGCCGCAATTGGTGGTTAGCCGCGGCTTGCTGGAGCAGTTGGATGAAGAGCACCTGCAGGCAGTGCTGGCCCACGAAGAGGCCCATCGCCACTACCGCGATACCTTGTGGATGTTTGCAGCTGGTTGGCTGCGGCGCCTCAGCAGCTGGCTGCCGAATACGGAGGTTCTCTGGCAAGAACTGCTGACGCTGCGGGAGCTGCGGGCAGATCGCTGGGCGGCCCAGCGGGTGGATCCCTTGGTGCTGGGAGAGGCGTTGCTCCAGGTAGTGGGCTATGGGGTAAGAGGGCAGCCGTCCAACGCTTGGGTCGGCTTTGCCCTGGAAATGGGCTCCACTGTTGGAGGACGCCTGCAGGAGCGCATTGAGGCTCTGCTGCAGGCAGAGGGGTCTGAAGTCTCTGGGCCCTCGCCATTCCCGGGGAGTTGGGCTTGGCTGGGGTTGGCGCTGTTGCCTTTGCTTACTATTCCCTTTCACACCTAAGGCCAGGCTTGCCGATTGGCTGCTGCGTAGGGGTAGACAGCTCTTCTTGAGGGTTGAGGGTTTCTAGCGATGGCAAGGCTGTAGCTGGCATTGCCGCAGGGGCAGGGTTCGGGGCAAGACCAAGGGGCAAATGGGAACTGGCAAGAGCCAACTCCTGCAGGGCCGCTTGGGCTGGCTGGAACTGGGGATCCAGCTCTAGGCAGCGCTGCAAACTAGCTTGGGCGGCCTCCCGCTGACCAGCCCGCAGTTGGATTAGCCCCAAGGTATGCCAAAAGGCAGGCCGCTGCGGCTGCAACTCTGTGGCCCGTTGGGCGTCGGCTAAGGCCAGCTCCAGCTTCCCCAGCTTCAGGACTTCCCAAGCGCGGTTGTTGAGGGCCACCGCGTCTTCTGGGGTGAGCTCTAGGACGCGCGAGTAGGCTTGCGCCGCTTTCTCTGCCTCCCCAAGGTCGCCATAGACCAGCCCTAGGGCAAACCAGCCCCAGGGATCTTGCTCATTGAGGCTAATCAGCCGCTGACTGGCAGCAAGGGCCTCCTCCAGCCGGCCCAAGCGCCGCAGGCTGGTGATCTGGCCAAACCAGCAGGCTACGCTGCCAGGGCGCTGCTGCACAAGGCGTTGGAACTCCTCCAAGCTGGCCTCGTATTGCCCCAACTCCTGTAGAGCTGCCGCCAAGGCATAGCGAGCCGGAAAGTCCTCTGGCCGGATCTTCAGGGCCTCCTCGAAGTGGATGCAGGCCTCTTTGAGATAGCCCAGTTTCTGGAAAGCCACGCCGCGGGCATACCAGCCTTTGGGGTTGTCAGCGTCATAGCGCAGGGCGCGCTCCAAGGCCTTGCTGGCTAACCGGTACTGCCCAAGGCACAACAGGGCCACACCCAAGTTGTAGAGCGTAACGGGATCCCGGCGGCGCAGCCGCAGCGAGCGCTTGTAACACTCGATAGCGGAGCGCAGCCGCTGGCAGTGGAACAGGGCATTGCCTTGGTAGCGCCAGACCCGTGCGCTTCTGGGGTTGAGCTTTAAGACCCGGGCAAAACTGGCCGCCGCTGCACTAGGCCGCCGCAGCCGTCGCAGGGCAATCCCCCGCCCCAACCAGCTGCGGGCTTGCTTAGGGTTATACCGCAACGCCTTGTTCAAGCTGTTGAGGGCCAGCTTTGGCCGCTTGAGTTGCAGCAGACGAATGCCGCGATTGTGCCAGGCTAAGGCATCTTCGGGGTTGCTCTCCAGCACCTTGTCGTAGTTAACCACCGCCGCTTTGTACTGGCCCAGGCGCCCCAGAATTAGCGCCAAGCGCAGCCGGGTCTCCTCATCGTAGGGGTTAATGCTCAGGGATCCGTGGTAGCTGTCTATTGCCTCACGGTAGCGGCCTAACTGCACCAGCACATCGCCGCGGCGACTCCAGGCCAGGGCAAAGTTGGGATCCATGTTCAAGGCGCGGTCGTAGGCAGCCAGGGCTTCAGTTAGGTTGCCTCGCTTGCGCCATTCTTCTGCGCGCTCAAACTGGATATCGGCGCTGTTCCACTGAAACAGGCGCTGAAGAAATTGCAAAATGGCAATCTTGCGCGCCCCTTCCTCCGGAGTGGCGGAGGGGATTTCGCCGGTAGCAATGCGCAGGATAGCTAGCTGAATGGCTCGCAGAAAAGCTTGGAACCCCCGCACCTCCTCATCTTCAGGAAGTTCCTCGCGGCGGCGGTATTGCAGCCGAAATCGCTGCAGATCACCAGGGGCGGGAAAGCTGGGATCCAAGAAGTGCATCAGCTCGCGGGCCCGGTACTCAAACAGCACCGGATCCTCCTCAGAGCCACTAAAATCCAGCAGGGGCGCTTCTGCTAGGGGCTGAGGCAGCTCGGTGGGCGTGTGGAGCAGCGTCAGCAAACGCTGGTTTTGTCGGGGTGGGGCGTGGGAGAAACCGCTGTAGAGTTCATCTCGGGGCCAGGGATTGGCAACGAATTCCGGCGAGGCCACCACCCCAATCCAGCGGCACTGTTCGATGGCCAGTTGCTGTTCCAGCTTACGGTCATCCCCCGGTTGCAGCCTCCAGCGGTCAAACCAGACCTTGAACCCTTCTCGGTCCAGCCGCTCGGCCAGTTGCTGTACCCAGCGGGCCTGGGCGCGGTGGTAGCGCAGAAAGAGATCAAATTTGTAGTGTTCTGAAGACATGAACGCCCACTTGCTGATTTCTTCCAGCTTATCCTTGCCACCGCCTGGGCGGCTGGGGGGCCATCGGGGAGGGCAGCGGCTCTTCTTGGACAGGGCCAGCAGGGCACCCTCCTCTTGTCAATCGCCCTCTCATGAGGCAACGTCCGCAAAGCGGTAGCCAGGGGCTTTAAGGGCTTCCTCCTGCAGCTGAAGCAGGCGGCTGCTGCTAGCACCCGTAGCAGTTGCAGACTAGGTCAGGGGTTGTTGCATAGTGGTAGTAGGGTCGTTCTTGGCTGGCGGGCAGCGCTTCGTCGGGAAGGCTTTTGCGCCGCGTTTTTCAGTGAAACCCGTTCCCCTCGGTACCTACGGCACTTGGCAAGGGATCCCTGGCCCCCAACAGACAGCTGAGGCGCTGGGCAACCCTGGGGTGAAGGTCATTGGATCCCCGGCGCTGCTAGCCCTGATTGAGGGGTGCAGCAACACCACTCTGCAGCCTTTTTACGAGGCGGAGGAAGCAGCCGTTGGGATCCGCTTTGCTTTGGACCACTGCTCAGCAGCAGTGGTGGGGGAGCCTTTACAGGTTCAGGTTAAGGTGGTGGAGGTAACGGGAAGGCGCGTTCAGTTTAAGGTGGAGATCCTGCAGCAGGGACGGCTCGTGATGCACGGCTCCTACACCTGTCAGGTAGTTGATTTGCCCCGTTTCCTGGCCCGCTATGGATTGAAGGCAGGGGATTAAAGCCGGGCTTGCGCTCCTTGGGGGACTGCTGCTGGCTATCTCTAGGGGGTGGTGGCTCTGCCGCCAGTCTCCCCTAGGGGCTGGCCTTAACCCTGGCGTGGCTTGACCTCCTCGCCGCCCTAACTGGGCCAGGTGCCTGCCTAGGTGTGACTTTTACCCAGGGGGTGCAGGAGCTTTTGGCAATTTCAACCTGGCAGAGCAAACCCTTGCTAAACTGCTGAGTTAAATAGCCGCTCCAGATCGAGTGCTCAGTCGTCTTAGCGAGGGGAAGACATCGTGGCAACGGGTGCCTATGCATTGGTGGATAGCCTGCATCGCCATGGGGTGCGGCACATTTTCGGCTATCCAGGAGGAGCCATCCTGCCCATCTACGATGAGCTGTACAAGGCCGAATCGCAAGGGCTACTTAAACATTTCCTAGTCCGCCACGAACAGGCTGCTGCCCACGCTGCTGATGGTTACGCCCGCGCTACGGGCAAGGTGGGGGTGTGCTTTGCCACCTCGGGGCCAGGGGCAACCAACCTGGTGACAGGCATTGCCAACGCCATGATGGACTCTGTGCCTCTGGTAGCGATTACTGGCCAGGTGCCCCGTCATCTAATCGGTACCGACGGCTTTCAGGAGACTGACATTTTTGGCATCACCCTGCCCATTGTCAAGCACTCCTACGTGGTGCGCGATCCGCGGCAGATGGCCCGGATTGTGGCCGAGGCCTTCCACATTGCCAGCACCGGGCGACCAGGTCCAGTGCTGATTGACATCCCTAAAGATGTGGGCTTGGAAGAGTTCGACTACCAGCCCGTCACTGAGGTCAATATTCCTGGCTACCGACCCACGGTGCGGGGCAACCCTCGCCAGATCCACGCGGCAGCCAAGCTGATTCTGCAGGCCAAGCGGCCCTTGCTCTACGTGGGCGGCGGGGCCATCATCTCCGGGGCCCACGCCGAGATTGCCGAGCTAGCCCACACCTACCAGATCCCGGTAACCACCACTCTCATGGGCAAAGGGGCCTTTGATGAGAATGATCCCCTCTCGGTGGGGATGCTGGGCATGCACGGCACGGCCTACGCCAACTTTGCTGTTACCGAGTGCGACCTGCTCATTGCCCTCGGAGCCCGCTTCGACGACCGCGTAACCGGCAAGCTGGACGAATTTGCCAAGCATGCCAAAGTTATCCACGTCGACATCGATCCGGCAGAGGTGGGCAAAAACCGGATCCCTGACGTGCCGATTGTGGGGGATGTACGCACCGTTTTGGTGGAGCTGTTGGCGCAGCTAAGCAAAATGCCCTACACTCCTGGCCAGACGCAAGCTTGGCTTGCACGCATCGAGCGCTGGAAACGGGACTACCCCTTGCAGGTGCCCTCCTATGAGGGTGTGATTGCCCCGCAACAGGTTATTGACGCCTTTCGACGCCATGCTCCCCACGCCTACTACACCACCGATGTAGGTCAGCACCAAATGTGGGCGGCGCAGTTTCTGCGCACCGGACCACGCCGTTGGATCTCTAGCTCTGGCCTGGGGACCATGGGCTACGGCTTCCCAGCGGCTATGGGGGTCAAGGTGGCCCTGCCCCATGAGGAAGTCATCTGCATCAGTGGCGATGCCAGCTTCCAGATGAATATGCAAGAATTGGGCACGGTGGCCCAGTACGGCATTGCCACCAAAGTGGCCATTATCAACAACGGCTGGCAAGGCATGGTGCGGCAGTGGCAACAGGCCTTTCACGGCGAGCGCTATTCCCACTCCGACATGGCTGCGGGCATGCCAGATTTTGTCAAGCTGGCCGAAGCCTTTGGTGTCAAGGGCATGCGCGTCGATCACCCCGATCAAGTAGACGATGCCATCCAGGAGATGCTGCGCCACGAAGGCCCAGTAGTGGTTGACTTTGTGGTCAAGCGGGACGAGAACTGCTACCCAATGGTGCCCGCTGGCAAAGCCAATTACCAGATGATTGGGCTGCCAGAAAAGCGGCAACTGGAGCAAGCTGCCGAGCTCATCTACTGCCCCAACTGCGGCACCAAAAACCCCAGCCTGCACAAGTTTTGTGCCGAGTGCGGCACCAAGCTCTAGAAGCGGCAGGGCTGGCCATCAAGGTAAGGAAGCGGGGATCCCAAGTTCTCTGAGAAGTTTGCAACAAGGCCCGAGCTCGGCAGCGGAAAGTCCGCAGGGATGTCGATTTATTTCAAACTGCACTCGTTTCAAAACAGCGGGGCAGCTTGGTAACCCTCCGTCCAGATTGCGTTAGCGGGACGTAGTCCTTGAGTGACTTGAGTCGCTCGCCAATGCTATCACCCACCCCGGTGAAGAAGCCGGACAGTGCTGTAAGTCAACGTGGACTGCGTAAGAATCCCCCAACTTTCCCGAGGGCACCGCTGCCGCGACTGCAAGAGAGGCGAGTGAGGCCCAAGTAGTCGGATCTTTTTCCACACAGTGCGGCTGGAGACTGCCCCCAGGTTTCAGAGGGGCCGGTAAACCCGGTAGTTGAGGTTGGGGAAGATGTTGTCCATGTATTCCACCTTGGCCAGCCACTGCTCGTCTTCGGGGGTGGCTGTTTCCCGCCGAAACTGACCCGCTTGAATCTTCTCGTAGAGGTGGTTGAAGCGCAGCAGGTGAGACTTGGTGCGGCGTACCGCATAGGGAACCATCGTCCCCGTGCGCATGATAAAGGCCCAGTCAGAAGATTGAGCCAGCATCAGCTCCCGTGCCGCCTGGTTTAGGGCCCGCCACTCCAGGTCATCAGCAGGCTCACGGCGGCTCAGCTCAATCATGCGCTCGGTAGCCTTGTGCAGGTGGGGATAGATCCAGGCATTGGTGGGGTTGAGCCAGTACTCGTGGAAGCCGCGCGCCCCCCAGCTGGACTGAGCAGGTTTGCACACCTGGTGGGTGGGGTTCTCCCGCAGGTACTCCGCCAAGTGAGTCATGCGATAGGTGTTTTGGTCAAAGTAGCTCTTGCGGATGAGGAAATCCAAAAACCAGGGTCCCTCGTACCACCAGTGGCCAAAGAGCTCGGCATCGTAGGGAGCCACCACCAGCGGCGGGCGCCCCATGACGCTGTACAAGTACTCGATTTGCCGCTGGCGGTTGAACATAAAGTTGCCCGCATGTTCGGCCGCTTTTTCTCGCGCCCAGTAGGGATCGTAGAGTTCCTTCTGCCCTAGATCTAGGTTCCGCCCCGTGATGCGGTGGTACTTGATGCCGGTGTTTTTCCGCTGGCCATTGGGCATGATGTAAGGCTTGATGTACTCGTAGTCGGCCTCATACCCCAGGTCTTTGTAAAACTCCCGATAGACGGGATCCCCGGGATAGCCCACCTCTGCCGACCACACTTGCTGCGAGGACTCGTGATCCCGCCCAAAGACGGCAACGCCGGTCTCGGTAAAAATGGGAGCGTACATGCCGTAGCGCGGCCGCGGCTTGGCATAGAGCAGGCCGTGGGCGTCGGTGATCATGTAGCGCAGGCCAGCATCAGCAACCAGCCGCTCCAACCCTTGGTAGTAGGCACATTCCGGCAGCCAGATCCCCCGCGGCCATTGGCCAAAGTGCTCGTTGTAGTGCTCGCAGGCCACAATCAGCTGCGCCCAAACCGCCTGGGGGTACATCTGCATCAGGGGCAGGTAAGCATGGGTAGCGGCGCAGGTGATGATCTCCAGGTTGCCGCTGTCTTGAAACTGCTTGAAGGCCCGCACCAGATCCCGGTCGTAGCGCTCCCAGAGATCCCGCACCATGGCAAATTGCTTGATGTAGTGCTCCGCTAGGTAGCGAATATGGCCGTTGTGGGCATTCTTGTCGTACTCCAGCTGGGCCAGCTCCTCCAACTTGGTTAGGTAGTGGTCGTAGCGCTCCTGCAGCAAGGGATCCCGCAGCATCGACACCAGAGGCGGCGTCAGGGACATGGTGAGGCGAAAGTCAATGCCATCTCGCTGCAGCCCCTCGAACATGTGCAGCAGCGGGACATAGGTCTCGGTGATGGCTTCGTAGAGCCATTCTTCTTCCAGCACAAAGTCCTGCTCAGGGTGGCGCACAAAGGGCAGGTGCGCGTGGAGTACCAAGGCAAGATAACCCATAGCAGCCAGGGATCCTCAGGGAAGATAACGGAGTCAGCTCAGCTTCCTCAGCAATAAATCTGTGGGGAAGTTAAGAGCAGGATTGCTACCTATCCTCCAGCATTTCCCCCCTGTGGTCAAGGCCTGGGATCACTGGGGATCACTCAGCGGTGACGAATGAACTCGTAGATCTCTAGATATTCTTTGCCAGGGTAGTTCCAGGAGTAGTCGTAGCTCATGCCCTGGATTTGCAGTTGGCGGAACTGGTCGGGAGCGGTATACCACAGGTCGATGGCCCGATCCAGCGCTGACTCTAGGGCTGCGTGATCCGTGTGGTAGAACACGTAGCCATTGCGTTGCTCAGGCAATTTGCGACTGTCGTAGTCGCGGTCAAAAACCGTGTCCGCTAGGCCGCCCACTCCTCTCACCACCGGAACTGTGCCGTACTTGAGGCCGATCATCTGAGTGAGGCCGCAGGGCTCGTAGTGGCTGGGTACCACGAGGATATCTGCCCCTGCATAGATAAGGTGGGAGAGTTCTTCGTTGAAGCCCAACTCAATGTGAACGTCGGGGTTGTCGTTGAGGTAGCCTTTCTCGTGGGCAAACCAGGCGCCAATTCCCGGCTCCGTTGCTGATCCCAGTAGGACAAACTGAGCATTTTTAAACAAGGAGCGGTAGATGGCATGATGCACCAAATGCACACCTTTTTGTTCATCTAGCCGCCCAATATAGGCCACAATCGGTTTCTCGGCATCTTGCAACAACAGCCGATCCCGCAGCGCCTTCTTGTTTTTGGCCTTGTTTTCCAAAGTTTGCGCTGTGTAGCGAAAAGGAATAAAGCGATCAATCTCAGGGTTCCAGATGTCATAGTCAACGCCATTCAAAATGCCCCGGAACTTGTGCTGGTGCAAGTAGAGCGTGTGTCCCAGACCGTAGCCGTAATCACCAAACCGTGCCTCCAGAGCGTGTGTGGGCGAGACTGTTGTTACAAAGTTAGAAAAAACAATTCCCCCTTTCATAAAGTTGATGGCAAAGGGGTTGAAGTTGTCACGCAAGCGATCGTAGTGGAAGTAATAAGACTCGCGGTTGAGTCCCGTGGCCCAAAGAATTTCCGGCCCGCCAAGACCCTGGTGCTTAAAGTTGTGAATGGTGTAGCATACCCGCTGGTTTTCCATGCCGTGGTACTTGTAGATCTCAAACAGTAGCACTGGCACCAGGCCCGTCTGCCAGTCATGGCAATGGATGATGTCGGGACGCTTGTTGCTCTTGAGGAGAAACTCTAGGGCAGCTTTGCTGAAAAAGGCAAAGCGCATGTTGTCATCTGGGCAGCCGTAATAACACCCCCGATTGAAAAAGTTATCGCTGGAGTGGGGCTCAATGAAAAAGCACAGGCGGCCATGCACCCAGCCGCAGTACACCGAGCAGTGAATAGCCCCGCCATACCAAGGCACCCAGAGGTCGCGGTAGGCGTCGTGCAGGCCCCAGATTTGGTCATAACGCATGGTGTCGTACTTAGGCAGAATCAGCTCGACGCAGTGCCCCCGCACTTCCAGCTCCCGGCTGAGGCCGTACACCACATCCCCTAGCCCCCCCGCCTTGATGACTGGGGCACATTCAGAGGCAATCTGCACAATGTACATTTCGAGATCTCCCGTAGCAGTGCCTTACCTTTCCTCACAAAAGATAATCCCTCCTGCCTTGGGAGCACATCTCCCGCAAGGCCAAAAAAGGATCCCCCTGGCGGGATCCTCAGCTAATTCCTTCCAGGGCTGGCTGGGGGATCTCTCAATACCACTGCTGGGCGTAGAGGCGCTGCAGCAAGTAGAACACAAACAGGGGCACGTCGACGCGGCGCTCGTCGATCATGAAAGACTCGAGAGTGCTGGGTAGGGATCCGGCAGTAGTACAGCAGAAGAACTTACGGCCATTTAGGGAGCCGTCGGCAAAGAGGACGCTAAACTGCTTCTGGCCGCCAGCAAACGAGCCAATCAGCGTCTTGCCTTCCAGGCGCAGTTGCAAATCGTGGACGCCGCGTTTTTGAAAGGCAGCAATGGCCGCTGGGATCACTTCTTCTGTAATCAGTTGCTCGAAGGGTTTTTCTTCTTTGACTTCTCTGGCGGTTTTTTTCGCAGCAGCCTTGGGAGAGTCCTGGGTGGGGGTGGTTTCTTCAGACATGGGGTAATGCTCCAACGGGGGTGCAGGAAGGGGGAAGAGAGCTAGCTTTTGGGAATGTACTGGTCCACTACTTTTTCTGCAGGGATCTGCGGGAAGCCCATGCTGTAGTTGGGGGTGCGCCCTTGCAGGTTGTAGGCAATCTCCCCTTGCTTAAGGAGAGAGCGGATGAAGTGCTCCAAGTCAGAGCCAATGCGGCGGAGGTTGTACTCGGTCAAATCCCGGCCTCTGTACTCTTCTACCAATTCCTCGAAACGGGCATAGACCTTCTGCAGGGCTGCCTCGTTCCAGACCAGCTCGTTATCGGGATCCACGTCAAGGGTCAGCACATCGTCGCGGGGCACCAGGCGGTTGTCGGGGGTAACCTCGCCAGCAAAGATGTGAACGTGGCGGGTAGTGCACTTTAGCATGGCAATCGCTCCGATCCTTCTCTTCTTCTCACAGTATCACTCCCAAGGCTGAGGTGGGATCCCTTGCCACTCCAATCCTCCTTGCCAAGGGAAGGGGAGAAGCGGGATCCCTCTGGCTTTGGGTAGGGGTTTGGACTTCAGCTTGAGGAGTGGCAGAGCAATTTTAGGTAGATTGAATTAAGTCAACAATGTTTCGCTTCATCTTACTACAAATTCTATCAAGAGGCAAGTCGTTGGGATCGTGGCCAAAGGGGTTCTCGATTTCAAGACCAATCTGCTCAACGCCAAAGAGCATAAAGGCCAACAATCCCACAATAGGACCAGTCATCCAACCCAGTTCTTCCACCATCTGAAAGGGCAAAGACAAACAGTAAAGCAGCAACAACTGCTGTAGATGCAAGGCGTAAGCCGTAGGTATGGGGGTCATCAAGATGCGCTCGCAGGCACCCAGAGCTTCCACCCTACCGTTAAGCCGTTCCACCATGATCGTTAGCTGATAGACTTCCACACGACTCTTCTCGTACTGGCGCTAGAGATAATCCCCTATCCAAAAGGCAATTTGTAAGGGGGGATAATTGAGGTTTTGAAGGCGTTGCAACTGCTCTAAGCTAAGGAGGGGCTGTAGCTCAGCGGGTAAAAATTCTTGGTGCAGGTGTTGCTTTACAGCTATGGCGAAAGCGGGCAGCAGATACAGGATTTTGATTTTCTCTTCCCGATCGCTTGGCTGCTTTTCCGCAATAGCTACCCAAATGAGACGGGCCAAGTTGCGCACCTCATTCACTAGGCTTCCCCAGGCTTTCCGCCCCTCCCAAAACCGCTCATAGGCAGTATTGGTGCGAAAGACCAGCATCAAGCTCAAAACAAGGTTGGGCACAAACGCCACCGAAGAGGGCAGCACCAGGGGCAGTCCCAACTCATGGAGCCCAGAAACCAGGATCCCTAGCAGGGCACAAAAAAGGGTGCGGGGAAGCACCGCGGGCACAACGGACCCATACAACTGCACAGCCAGGCCCAACCAGCGCAGCCCTTCCCCGGAAAGGTATTGGCGAACCATGGGATAGCGCTGGCAAGCTTGCTCTCTATCCTACCGTCTGCCCTTGCCTCAAGCAGGCTAGGATCACGGCCTTGGTCTCTAGTCGCATTTTCGCTGGCAACTCCTAGACCTTCCCGGCTCCAGGTCAGGGGTCGAGCCCGTACTTCTGGGCTTCAAAAGGCAGAAAGGCTTGGCAGTTGAGCTGGGCATACCTATAGCTAGGGCCTGGCCATCTGCAAAGAGAAGTGACCTACAACCCAAACGCCTTGTTGCTGTTTGCAGGAAGGAAGCTTTGCCGTTGGCGGAAGTTTGCAACGTTGTCTAAGTTTTTTACCTAGGCAGCATCCTTTTCGAGCACCTTCTCCGCCTTTGGCTTCTCGGCGCTGGCCAGAGGCTCGTCATCACTAGTGGGGTTATTCATCTCTTGCTTAAAGCTGCGCAATGCTTTGCCAAAGGCGCTGCCCAACTCCGGCAGCTTCTTGGGGCCGAACACAACCACTGCAATGATCCCAATCACGGCCAGCTCTGGCAGGCCCATGCCAAAGATGCTCACAGCCAGGATAGGTTCGCTCGACAGCAGGATAGCCATAAGTCCCCAAAACCCCAACAACAAAACAAGCCAACCAACCTCGCTGGCAAGGAGGAGAATTACCCTCTCCCAACTCTAGCAGGTTTTCCCGGGGGCAGAAAGGTTTGGCTGCTACCGCTATGGCTCTGGCAATCCCTGCGCTACCAAAAGCAGCAGCCGAGCACCGCTAGACTGAGATTGTTGCTTTGTTGAAGCTTGCCGATGGGCTTTCTCCTGTCTGCCGAACAAGTGCTTCAGTTCGTCACCAACCAGTGGCAGGATCCCTATGCTGTTTTGGGGCCGCAGCAGATAGAGCAGGGGGAAACGTCCTTCTGGCTGGTGCGGGCCCTGGTGCCCAATGCCAAACAGGTTTGGTTGGTAGAACGCGCCACTGGGCAGGCCTACCCCATGCAGCCGCTGTATCCAGAAACGTTGTTTGAGCTGTGCTTTGCGCCTGGCACGCCGGTTCCAGACTACTTTCTGCGGGCGCAGCGGGTCTGGGATCCGGAGGGCCAGCACTTGGAAGAGTGGGAGGATCCCTATCGCTTTCCCCTGGAGAAGGTCAACCACATCGGTGAGCTGGATCGCTACCTCTTCAACGAGGGCAACCACCACCGCATCTACGAGAAGTTGGGCGCTCATCCCATCAGCGTAGATGGGGTTCAGGGAGTCCACTTTGCCGTCTGGGCTCCCAACGCCCGCAATGTCAGTGTCATTGGCGACTTCAACCACTGGGATGGCCGCCAACACCAGATGAAGCGGCTGGGCGAAAGCGGCATCTGGGCGGTGTTCATCCCTGGTGTTGGGCCAGGAGCCGTCTACAAGTACGAGGTGAAAACTGCCTGGGGGGATATCTACGAAAAGTCAGATCCCTATGGCTTTCAGCAGGAGGTGCGACCCAAAACCGGCTCAATTGTAGCCGACCTCCACACCTATACCTGGCACGACCAGGAGTGGCTGGAAAAGCGGGCTGCCACCGACCCCCTGCGCTCGCCCATCTCGGTGTACGAGGTGCATTTGGGATCCTGGATGCACGCTTCAACGGAAGACCCCCCCGCTGATGGGCACCTGGTGCCGGTGGAGCAAAAGCCCAACACCCGCTTTCTTACCTACCGGGAGCTGGCGGACAAATTGATCCCCTATGTCAAGGAGCTGGGCTTTACCCACATCGAGCTCTTACCCGTGGCCGAGCACCCCTTCGACGGCTCCTGGGGCTACCAGGTTATTGGCTACTACGCGGTAACCTCCCGCTACGGATCGCCCCAAGACTTCATGTACTTTGTCGATCGCGCCCACCAGGAAGGGATCGGCGTCATTGTCGATTGGGTGCCGGGGCATTTCCCCAAAGATGGGCATGGGCTGGCCTTTTTTGACGGTACCCACCTCTACGAGTATGCCGACCCCCGCAAGGGCGAGCACAAGGGCTGGGGCACTTTGGTTTTCAACTACGGCCGCAACGAGGTGCGCAACTATCTAATAGCCAATGCCCTCTTTTGGTTTGACAAATACCACATCGACGGCATTCGGGTGGATGCGGTGGCCTCAATGCTCTATCTGGATTACGACCGCAAAGACTGGATCCCCAACTGCTACGGTGGGCGAGAGCATTTGGAGGCGATTGACTTCCTTCGCCAGCTCAACACCCTCATCTTCAAGTACTACCCTGGCGTTCTTTCCATTGCCGAGGAATCCACTGCCTGGCCAATGGTAACCTGGCCAACCCATGTGGGTGGTCTGGGCTTTAACCTCAAGTGGAACATGGGCTGGATGCACGACATGCTGAATTATTTTCGCATGGATCCCTGGTTCCGCCAGTTCCATCACAACCTAGTGACTTTCAGCCTCATGTATGCCTTTAGCGAAAATTACATGCTGGCTTTTTCCCACGATGAGGTGGTGCACGGCAAAAGCCACATGTTGGGCAAAATGCCAGGGGATATGTGGCACAAGTTTGCCAGTTTGCGGGCCCTCTACGGCTACATGTTCACCCACCCCGGCAAGAAAACTTTGTTTATGAGCATGGAGTTTGGCCAGTGGAACGAGTGGAATGTTTGGGCAGATCTAGACTGGGAGCTGCTGCAGTATGAGCCCCACGCTAAACTGCGCCACTACGTAGCCACCCTCAACCATCTATTGCGCTCGCAGCCAGCTCTCTACACTCAAGACACCAAGCCAGAAGGGTTCCGCTGGATTGACTGCAGCGACCATCGGGGCATTATCTCCTTTATCCGCTATGGGGAGGATCCCAGGGAGTGGCTAGTGGTAGTCTGTAACTTTACGCCGGTGGTTTGGCCGAATTACCGCATTGGCGTGCCGCAGCGAGGGTTTTACCAGGAACTGCTCAACAGCGACGCGGTAGAGTTCTGGGGCAGCGGGGTTGGCAACCTAGGGGGCAAGTGGACGGATGACTGGCCCTACCACAACCTGCCCTACTCGCTTGAGCTCTGCCTGCCTCCTCTTTCGACCTTGGTGCTGAAGTGGCAGCCGCCCCAGCCGGCTGAGAGCTCAACGTGACCTACTCCCCCACTCATGCCGACGCATAGAGTGCGGGCTTCAAGGACTACGTCCCGCTTCGCAAACAGTGACTCCCGCTACTGCGTCGGACATTTCCCGGGCTTTAGCGCTCCGCGCCGCTGGCGCGAAAAGAACGGGACGCCCCACCGCTCTGTATTTGATAACTCTCGCCGAGTTGAACCCACAGTGCGGACAGTGGTGCCAACGCTCATCCAGCTTTTTAGGCACTTCTCGACCGCACCCGGAGCACTCTTGACTGCTACCGCGGGGATTCACTGCAATCGTTAACAGCCCAGCTCTTACAGCCTTGACTGCCAGAATTTGCAGGAATTGTCCCCACCGCCATCGAGAATAGACTTACAGCCTGTTAAACCAACTTCGGAAGCAGGATGGATTGATCAGGAGTAAAGAAGTCTGCACTCTCTGCTCCATGCTCTAGTTCCCAACTCTGGAAAACTGCCGAGCAAAGTGCTTCAACACCGACCCCATCATCTCAATAGGATTTACTTCCGGTGCATACACAGGCAGGTGTAGGGTTCGCGCTCCTGTTCCCCTAATCAGTTCCTCAACTTCTCGACTCCTATGAAGCTGTCCATAATCCCAACCTTCCTCGCATCTAGCTTCGGACATAACTCACTTCTCAAAAACTGCAAAAAATTCCCCTTCTTCATCTCACCCTTGATGACATGGCAGCCAACTACTCCTCTCAGAGAAATAGCTCCAGTAACAGGATGCTTCTTCCCTTTGTGTCTCTGATGATAATGATAAGCTCTTTGACCGCGTAGATGCTGTTTCCACAAACGGGGGAGCTCCTCAAGTGTCTAGGTGCGCCTCACCAGCGGGTGTTTCGTTGCAAGAGATGTGTTTTCAAGGTAAACTGCTGTCCTAGAAGCCCAGGAGCGAGTATTGAGCTACTTGCCCTAGCCTCAGCAAGGCCACTGGCCCGTTCTATAAGGAGTTGTCGCAACTAGAAAAAGCGGCAGCAAGGGCATACTTTTGTCCATTGCTGTAGAGCTCCTTCGGGGTGGCAGTAGGCGGGCGGAGTCTTTGGGAAAGGGAAAAGACTATGCTGAATGCCTTGATCATCTTGCCAATCTTGGGATCCCTGCTCCTGTTCTTGGGGTTGGGGGGGCGAAGGCTGGCGGCGATTTTGGCCGGGATCTCGCTATCCATCTCCCTGTTTTTATTTACCCGCTTCGACTTACAGGCAACTGGCTTTCAGTGGGAGCAGCGGTGGGATTGGCTGCCGCAAATTGGACTGAGCTATTCCCTGGGCCTGGACGGACTGTCGTTGTTGATAGTGGCCCTGAACGGTCTGCTTACCCTCATTGCCATTCTGGCGGCTGAGCCAGAGGTGAAGCGGCCCAACCTCTTTTACGGCTGCATTCTGCTGATGAGTGGGTCGGTCAACGGGGCTTTTGCCGCTCAGAACCTACTTTTGTTTTTCCTCTTTTACGAACTGGTGCTGATCCCGATTTACCTGCTTATTTCCATCTGGGGCAGCCCCAAGCGGGATTACGCTGCCATCAAGTTTTTGATTTACACCGCTGTCTCTGCCATCTTCCTGTTGGGGGCGTTTTTGGCCATCTACTGGCTAGGGGATCCCCATACCTTTGAGCTGGCCGAGATTCGCATTAGCTCTCTGGGCTCTGCTGCCCAAACCCTGACACTCTTGGCGTTGATTGTGGCTTTTGGCATCAAGATGCCGCTGGTGCCTCTGCACACCTGGCTGCCCGACGCCTACGGCGAGTCTTCGCCGCCGGTGGCGATCCTGCTGGGTGGGGTGCTCTCCAAGTTGGGCACCTATGGTCTGTTTCGCTTTGGGCTGCAGTTGTTTCCCCAGGCGTGGGCAGATCTAGATGAACTCCTAGCTTGGTGGGGGGCCATTGCCGTGGTGTTGGGGGCGTTGGCAGCCATTGCCCAGAAAGACATCAAGCGCATGGTGGCCTACAGCTCCATTGGCCATATGGGCTACATCTTGCTGGGGATGGCAGCGGCCACGCCCATTAGCCTGACGGGGGCGATAGTGCAAATGATCTCCCATGGGCTAATTTTGGCGCTGCTGTTTGATCTAGTGGGCCTGGTGGAGCGCAAGGTGGGAACGCGGGATCTAAACGTGCTCAACGGCCTGCTCAATCCCCTGCGCGGCCTGCCCACGGTGAGTGCCCTGCTGATTTTGGGCGGCATGGCCAGCGCCGGGATCCCGGGCCTACTGGGCTTTGTGGCCGAGTTTTTAATCTTCCAAGGCAGCTACTCTGATTTTCCACTGCCCACTTTGCTGAGCATCTGCGGCACCGGCTTGACGGCGGTGTATTTTGTGATTTTGCTCAATCGCACCTGCTTTGGCAGATTGGACAACCGCACCGCCTACTACCCGCGTGTGCAAGGTTGGGAACGGATCCCGGCCTTTGTGTTAACCGCCTTGATCCTTTGGTTTGGCATCCAGCCTATGAACTTGGTGAAATGGCCACAACCGCTGGCCTTCACCCTATCTGCCCAGGTGGCTCAGGCCCAAACGCATACCCTGGCTTCCTATTCTCCCTGAGGACAGCTCAAAAAACCGGAAAAGATCCCACGTAGACTGAGTTGGAGACTTCTTCCATGACAACGACCCTGGTTGCTCCCAAGCTGCCCCCTTCTACTCACCCCTTTGCCGAAATAGTCCATCGCCTTGAGGCAGGGGGATCGATGCTGCCGGATACGCCGGAAAACCTGATGCAAATTATCGGCATCTACAAGGCCTATGCCGTGCCGATGGACTTCTACTGGCGGGATCTACTCTACATTGCCGAGCAGGTGTTTGTGGATCCCTTGCCCATTTTTAAGTACATCATTCCCGAAGAGTATCTGAAGCTAGCCAACCACTACGCAGGAGAAAACGCGGATTTGCGCATTTGGCGTGGCCCGGCTACTGCTCACCCGGAACTTCTGGAGTTTATGGAAAAAGGGGAGCTGAAGCGCAAGCTGCCGCGGATTCTACATCACCTTTGGCATGACCGCATCAACATGGAATTTGCTGAAGAATGTATGCGGGCCATGCTCTGGCACCGGGATATGGGGGGCCTATTGGATCCCTACATGGATTCGGAAGAGTACAAGCAAAATGCCGACCGCGCCATCCGCGCCTACTGCCAGGGCAACCCCTTGTTGATGGGGCTGTACAAGCTCTTTCCGGACATGTTTCTGGAACTTTGCCGCCAGGCCACCATGTACTCCGTGTTGGGCCTGTTTTGGGAGGTGATGGCCCCCGTCTTTTTTGAGATGAGCGATCTCTACGACGAGGGCAAAATCACCAGCGTGCCGGAGGCGATGAACTTTTTGGTTAACGCGATCTTTTCTATTGCTGGGCGGCCCATCTACCACCGGGTGCGCATTCGCGGGGAATGGTACGACATTGTGCCCAAATCCAAGGGATTTACCTGGCTATACGAGGCGGCTTTCCCCTATGTAGAAGCCGTGTTTTATCGCACCTCTCCCTTCCGCGGCACCAAGTCCTATAACGCTCAGGCCAACCAAGTACCCGTTAACCAGCTAGACTTCCACTATGGGATCCTCTACGCTGACAAGTTTCCAGTGGCCAGTGCTGGGATCCCGCCGACCCTTTTGCACCAGGATATGTACCACTTTTTGCCTCCGTATTTGGTGGAGTACTACCGCAAGCACTGCCGCGGTGAGGATGACATGCTCATCCAACTAGGAATCAGCTTCCAGCGCTCCATGTACAACGTTACTTCAGCTGTAATCCAGGCAGGGAGAGCAGCCTTTCTGTACCCTCTCGATGATCCTAATCCGCGGCATTTGATGATGAATCGCCTCTATTTTGAAGGACAGCTCAACCGCTTTACTCGACCGGAATACGGGATCCGAGAAGCAGCTCGCCTCTCCTACATTCAGGATCAAAACTATCGCTAGTCAATAACTATTGTGCCAATTGGCCACTTGAGTTAAAGTCCAACTTCTAGCAAAACAAGGATCTGGACCATGCCTGATATTATCGATATTGCAGTCTCTACTGAAGGTTTTTCCACCTTGGTTACAGCTGTGAAAGCGGCAAATTTGGTAGAGACCCTGAAAGGCCCTGGCCCTTTTACCGTTTTTGCTCCCACCGATGCAGCTTTTGCCAAGTTGCCCCCTGCCACCATTACCACTCTGGTGCAAAATATTCCCCAATTGACTCGGATCCTGTGTTACCACGTGGTGCCCGGTCGCTTGAAGAAGGCAGATTTGGCCAACTACCAAAGTGTAGGATCTGTAGAGGGATCCCCCATCGACGTGTTTATCGAAGGGGACGTGTTTGAAGTGAACAATGCCACCGTTATCCAGGCAGACATCGAAGCCGACAACGGCATTATTCACGTCATTGACACAGTCATCCTCATGCGGCCCCACTGGTTCTGGCCGCTTCTAGCCAGTGCCGATCCCCAGATTAGGCAGAGGCGGTCAGTTAGTGCCCGCTGAGGCGGTAGACCGGCAAGGTGAAGTGAAAACTGCTGCCCTTGCCGGGGATAGATTCCACCCAGATTTGACCATAGTGGGCACGCACAATGCGGCGGCAGAGGGAAAGGCCAATGCCATAGCCTTCCTGCTGCTGATCTCGCTCTAGACGCACGGCGTCAGAGAAGATCTTCTCCTGGTCGGCTTCTGGGATCCCGGGTCCGGTGTCGCTGACGGTTACCTGGATCTTGTGACTGGTGCGGTGGAGGATGGTAAGGCGAATGGATCCCTCGGCAGGGGTGTACTTGATGGCGTTGTCCAGAAGGTTGAAAATCACCTGGCGGATTTTGTCGGGATCCACGTGAACCGTGGGCAGATCTAGGGGAATATCGGCTTGAAACTGCAACTGCTTGGCTTGGATGCGGGGCAGGAGCTCCTCAATCACTGGCTGGCACAAGCTGGCCAGCTGAGTTTCCACGGCTCGAATCCGCAGCTGCGAGGCACTGCCGCGGGCCGATTCAAGGATATCGGTAATCATGCTGTCCATCTTGCGCAATTGCTGGCGGGCATGCTCGAACAGCTGCCGCTCCACTGCCTTGTCCAGGGATCCCTCCCGTCCCTGCTGTAGGGTTTCCACCGCCAGGGCTGTAGCCGTCAGAGGACTGCGCAAATCGTGGACCAGCATTGCCAGAACGCGGTCTTTAAAATCCAGCTGTTCCCGCAACTGGGCCCGCTCCTGCCGCAGCAGGAAGACCTCCTCTGACATCTGGAGCAGAGCCTCCGTGGTGGGGGGAGGGGCGGGATCCTGACCTGAGTTTTGCTGGTGGGAGGCAAGAGCCGCCTGACCCTGCCAGCGAGGCCACCACACTTCCAGTTGGGTTGCCAAGTCTTCCCCTGCCAAAACCTGGGCTGGCAAGGGCTCTGCCTTCACCAAAGCAGGGGTCACCACCAGCTTGTAGTGCTCTGCCAGGTAGGGGTGCTCTTCCAGCGGCACCACTTTTAGATGGGCAGGATATTGGCCAGGTAAGCTCTGGATGTGCCGACGCAGTTGCTCTGCCAGTTCTTCGACGTTGGCTCGGCCCTGGGCAAACAGCAGCAGCCGAATGGTGGAATGGGTGGAAGTGCGATCCAGCGAGGTTTGCATAGGCCAAAATCCAAGGGGTGGGGGCTTCAGCAGCAATGGCAGCGGACAAGACTTACCGAAGCCTAAAGCAACTCACTGTCCACGTCGTCGAACTTAGCGAAATAGGTAGGCCAGCCCCACTAGCACGGCCAACAGCCCCACCGTTGTCAAGCTAAAGTGCAGGAGGGAAGTTCTGCCTTTGCGCACCATGTGGCGCATGGCCAGGCGAACGTAGCTGGGCGGGGGGCTGACTGGCGAAGGCTGCAACATTAGGAGGTCGGGAACGCAAGCTCGACACTACCTTTACCCTAGCTCAAGCTGACCCTGTTCATACAGCGGTGGGTTGCCAGCTCAATCAAACCGGCAAGGGATCCCCAGGCACTGCCGCAGCAGCTGGCGGTACTCCTGGCCATCCATAAGAAAAGCCCCAAAGCGGGCCAGGTGCGGGTTCATCAACTGGGCGTCAAAGAGGCGAAAGCCCCGCTCCCGCAGGTGTTCCACCAACTTCACCAGTGCCACCTTCGAGGCGTTGGGAATGCGGTAAAACATCGATTCGCCGATAAAGGCCGCCCCCAAAGCAATGCCCAGGATCCCGCCTGCTAAGGTGTCTCCCTGCCAGGTTTCAAAGCTGTGGGCAAACCCCGCCCGGTGCAGGGCAAGGTAGATCTGCTTTAACTGCGGGCTAATCCAGGTTTTCGGACGAGCAGCGCAGCCCTCCACCACCTGCTCAAAAGCACGGTTGATGCGCACCTGAAAGCGACCGCCGCGCACCAAAGGCCGCAGGGAACGGGGACAGTGGAACCGCTCGTCCAGCGGGATCAGGGCGTGCTGCTCGGTGCCATACCACCCTAGGGAACCCGTTTCTTCGTCCGCCATTAGGAAGTAGCCCTGGGCATATCCCGCCAAAATAGCGCCTATGTCCATGGGCCTCTCTCAAGATTGCCATTCCGGCGAGACGCTGGCGAAATCCCCCGCCTCGACCTTGGGGTGACACTCCACGCAGCTGCTTACTCGCACCGGCGTAGGAAAGTCCACTTGCAGGTGCAAAGCCCGGAAGTAGCGAGACTCAGCAAGGCGATAAGGCACTGACTCCCCCTGCCGCAGGGGACGAGAGTTGGGCTGCAAATAGCCCCAAGCCAGTTGGAAAGCCACACCCGTCAAAGGCTGGATCTGCTGGCCGTAGTGGTCGGGATCCTGCAGCAGCTGCTGCCAGCTTTCAGTGGGCAACACTTGAGCAGGCAGCGCCACATGGCAGGTGCCGCAGCTGCGCACATACTGGGCCTGCTGCAGCTGGGTCGGGGTGAGATCCTGCTGCGCTTGTACTCCAGTTAGCAGGGATCCCATCAACCCTGCCAGAAGGGCCATCCAGCTAATAAGCCAAAATTGCCGCCGTCGTTTGAGGGGAGCCATTCACGGTTTTTCCAGGATGAGCCGCTCCTGCAACTAGTTTAGAGGAGCCCCTGAGAGGCTAGGGGCTGTTTGGCGGGCCTAATTGCGGCAGAGGGGTCCAAGACGAGCTCGGCAGGTGGCGATTTCCGCGGGGGTGAGGCTGTCCCAACTGACGTCGCGGCGCAGCACCAAGCCATTGTGACCGGTGAGAAAGCGAGGTAGCTCGGCCTGGTTGATTACGCTGAGATCCCGCATGTCGTAGGTGGTGTAGTGGGTAATCTCTGGGGAGGCGAAGTCAATATCGATGAGGGTCAGGGTTTTGCGGGGTGGCAGGGAGCTGCCCAGCAGAGGGCGGGGTCCAGAGCCGAGAAGGCCACAGTGAAGCAGCTGCAATTGCCCTTTGTGGCCAGGATAGTAGGCGTGGTGGTGGCCACTGATGTAAGTGTGGACACGGTACTTTTCCAGCAGAGCTCGTTTGGCCTCAGCCTCTAGCAGCACCTCTCCCGGATTGTCGCGCCCGACGGCAACGGCATAGAGGGGCAGGTGGCCAATTACGATGCGTAGTTTGGCCTGCTGAGCCCGCTCGCTGGCTAGCGCTGCTTCCACCCAAGCCATCTGTTCGGGGGGAATGGAGTTGCAGGTAGCGTCCCAAACGAGGTAGAAAACCCCCCCTTGTTCAAAGGTGTAGTAGAAGGGGAAATCGCCCCGATCCACAAAATTCAAGCCGGGATCATGGGCTGGATCGTTCCAGAACTCGCGGGCCAGATCCCGTTCCTTCTGAAAGAGAAGATCGCCGCGGCTGCCCCGGGCACAGGAGGCATCGTGGTTGCCCAAGGTAAAGCCGTAGGGCAGCTTGGCAGCGCGCAGCGGGCCGGCCACATGTCGGTCAAAGGCTGCCCACATGGCGCGGATGCGCTCTTCGGAAAGGCGGGGATCCTGCCCGGCCACCATGTCTCCCCCCCCCAAGACCATATCTGGCTGGAAGTAGGGGATGAGGCGGATAGCCCGATCCACCTCCGGGTCGTAATCCAGCGAGCCGTAGATGCCGTTTAGGTCGCTAATCACCAGCAGGCGTAGGTCCCGGCGGGGAGGAAGGTAGAGGCCTCGAGGCGCTTCAGGATGGGGGACAAGAGTAGGGGTGGGTTGAGGGGGTGGAGGCGGTGCACCCCTTCCTGAACTTGGCTGGGAAGCCAGGGGCTGCCGGCTGGCCCAGTAGGCCCCTGCCAAGCCAGCGCTGCTAGCCAACCCCAGCAAGCCCAGGAGTATCTTGCGCCGCCGCATCCTGCTTTTCCTCCCCCTCCAGCGGTAGTGTACTCGTAAAGTGTGTTACCTTGGGCGGAGTGGGCAATGTCCCCCCTCGGACTCAGCATGAGTTGCAACTTCCCATGCCTCGTCCTGTGGATTCTTTGGAAGCAGCCTTTGAGCGCTGCCGTGAGTGCAATCTCCGCCTAAGCCGGCAGCGCCGCTACATCTTGGAACTTTTGTGGCAATGTGGCGAGCACCTCTCTGCGCGAGAAATCTACGACCGTCTTAATCGGCAGGGTAAGCCCATTGGCCACACCTCCGTCTATCAAAACCTGGAGGCTCTGGCCAGCCACAACATCATTGAGTGCCTGGAGCGGGCCGATGGGCGCCGCTATGGCAATCGTACCCATCCCCACAGCCATGTCAATTGCCTAGATAGCAACCGCATTCTCGACGTCGAGGTGGAGTTGCCACCGGAGCTGCTGGCGGAAGTGGAGCAAAAGACCGGCACCCGCATCCACAGCTATCGCATTGAGTTTTTTGGGGTGGAAAATCCGGGGAAGAGCCACGCAGAAGGCTAAACCCAGGTCAGTAGGAGCGGTTTTGGCCCTTGCTAATCTGGGAGTGGATTTGTTCCAGCGAGCTGGCCGGAGCCAGGCACTTGCTGCCCCAACACACTAGGCCTTCCGCCCCTGGGGGCAGGGGTTCTGCTTCTGTGGGCAAAGCAAAGACGGTAGTGGGCCAGGGGCGCTGCTGGAAGGTGGGGATGTGCTCAGCTCTTAGGGTCGCCTTCACCCAGTTGCTGTACCAGTCCAGCCCAACGAATAGAGTGGGACAGACGCGTGGCTGGGTACTCATGAGCTGGGCAAAGGTTTTCAGGGCTTGCTCTGCTTGCTCCAGATAGTCCAGATTGCCCGTGAGGGCGGCCAGACGCACCAGGTTGGCGATGGCCACGCCGTTGGCTGAGGGCATGGCGTTGTCCTGAAAGTCCTTCTCCCGCACCAACAGTTCAGCGGCGCTCTGGGCATCACTGACAAAGTAGCCCCCTTTGGTTTTATCCCACAGTTGCGTGTCCATCTCCTGCTGCAGCCGGATGGCAGCCTCCAGCCACTGCTGGGAACTGGGATCCCCTGCTCTACCCAGGCAGGCCTGGTGCAGATCCAACAGGGCCTTGATGAACAGGGCGTAGTCTTCCGATTTGGCGGGCACCTGAGGTGTGCCGTCGTAGTTTAACCGCTGCAGGGATCCCGTCTCGGGGTGGCGCTGGTGGTTGAGGATAAATTGCGCAGCCCCCACAGCCAGTTGGCGATAGTCCTCGTTGCCAAACACCTGGTAGGCCCGCGCCAGTCCAGAGATCATCAGGCCGTTCCAGGAGACAATCATCTTGGTGTCCGTAACAGGTGGGATCCGCCCCGGCCAAGAGCGTTGGCGGGCCGAGCGGGCATCTACCGCGGGCGGGAAGGGGGTTCTCCGCTCTGGGGAGCCGTAGCGGGCTCGAAACAAGTGGGTCGTCAAAGCCGTTTCCACGTCCGGCGGCAGTTCTCCTCCCTGTTGGCGCTGCAGGACAATGCAGCCAGGCCGGTCGGGAAAATTGCCCCCTGGAGACAGGAAGAAAGCCTGCTGCAGGGCGCGGAAGGTTTCTTCCTCGAGCAGCTCCTGTAGCTCCTGCCAGCGCCAGACGTAGAACTCGCCCTCCTCCGGCTCCTCGTCTTCTGCTCGGGCAAAGCTGTCGGCATCCTGGGCGGCATAGAAATACCCAGCAGGGGCAGTCATCTCCCGCGCCACCCATTCCACCGTCAGGCGCACCGCCCGCTCGATGGCGGCATCTTGGATCCCGTAGGCCCACAGCTCGGAGAGAAACTCCAGGATCTGTCCGTTGTCGTAGAGCATCTTTTCAAAGTGGGGCACCGTCCAGGTGGGATCCACGGTGTAGCGGTGAAAGCCACCAGCCACATGGTCGAAGATCCCTCCCAACACCAGCGCCATTGCCCGCTCTTTGGCCCGTTCCAGGGCGGTCGGCGAGCCAGGGATCCCTTCCGGCAAGTCAAAGCGAGCCGAGCGCAGCACCAACTGGGCATAGGGCATCATGGGGAACTGCTGCACCGCCCCAGCATTGGTTAGCAAGGGCTGGATCTTGGCGATCCCAGAGCGCAGCAAGTCTGGGGGAAGGTGGTCTTGCGGCACCAGATCGCTGAGGGTGGTCAGGGCCGTCAAAATCTGGCCCTTCATCTCCTCGAGCTTGTCTTTTTCCTGGCGGTAGAACTGCAGGACGCGCTGCAGCACCGTTAGAAACCCCGGACGGCCAAAGCGGGGCTCCACCGGAAAATAGGTGCCTGCGTAGAACGGCACCAGGTCGTTGGGGGTGAGAAAGACATTGAGGGGCCACCCTCCCTGCCCGCTCATGAGTTGCAGCGCCTGCATGTAGATGCTGTCCAGATCGGGCCGCTCCTCGCGATCCACCTTGATGGGCAAAAAGTGGGCATTCAAGAAGGCGGCAATCTCCGGGTCGGAAAAGGCTTCCCCCTCCATGACCGTGCACCAGTGGCAACTGGAATAGCCAATGGACAGGAAAATGGGCTTATCCTCAGCGCGGGCCCTCTCCAGCGCCTCCGGGATCCAAGGCCACCAATCTACTGGGTTATTGGCGTGCTTGCGCAGGTAGAGGCTGGAACAGGTAGCAAGGCGATTGGCCATAGATACCCCCCTTTTGGTTTTAGGCTAGCGCGTCCTCCTCCGGAGGCTGGGCCGACCGACTCGACCGACTGTTGTTCAGGATACACTCTTGCCTAAGGGATCCCCCCTCAGGCCTGCGCCTGTTCGGCAGTCGGCAGCAGCAACTCCAGGGATCGCCCATACAGAACCAAAGTGGTGCTGGGGTTTTCCACAAAGCCAATGCGCTCGTAAAAGCCGCGCTGATGGGTAGTAAATAGGTAGATGCGTTCCACAGCCCGTAGGTGGGGATGGCTGATCAGGGTTTCCACCAGCTTGCGCCCAATGCCTTGGCGTTGGTAGTCAGAATCCACCACGATATCCCAAAGAACGGCCCGGTAAACCCCATCCGAGGTGGCGCGGCCAAAGCCAATCAGGCGCTCCCTGTCCCAGGCGCTGACCACTGGATAGCTGTGGGCAAGGGCCCGCTCCATCTCTTCCCGACGGCGATTTTGCGCCCAAAAGGCATTGCGGTTCAACAGCAGCAGGAGCTGATCCAAATCCAGATCGCCCCGCTCTAGGGAGAAGCGAATGTTGCGGTTGTCCACAGGTCGAGGAGGAGGAGCAACCAGAGGCTCAGGAGGGGGATCAGACATGGATCAAGGCCTTTGCAGCCGCAAAAGTCGACAAGGAGTCCAGGAGTTGTCCAGCAGAAGACCGGAGCTAGCTGACCGAGGCGCCGTCGGCTCTTAATCTTGCCTGCTCCAAGGCATAGACCTTGAAGCGCTCCAAGTCGGCCTGGAGGGTGTTCTCCACTACTTTACCCACAAACAAGCCGTCTAGAATCTTGCCAAGAATGCCGGGGATCTTGTAGGCCACTGACAACTTCACAATGGTGCTGCCCTTGCGATCATAAAACCGCAGTGCCCCCCGATTGGGCAGCCCTTCCACCGATTGCCAGGCAATGTGTTGGTGTTTCACCACCGTCTGGGTGCGGGAGATCCAACTGAAGGTGAGGCCGCGCGTATCTAGCGTCCACCGCGATAGGTCGTGATCCAGCACTTCCACCGAGCGGATCCACCGCATCCAACGCGGCATCAGGGCCAGGTTGGACCACAGATCCCAAACCTGTTCAATGGGAAGCGGCACCTCTACCTGACAGGTGTGCTCTAGCCAATCTAACTCTGCCATGGGGCCTCCCAAACAAGTAGAAAGGAGAACCCCCCCCTTTGCCCTGGCCACCCAGCCGCTGGGGGGATCCCTGCCTTTACAAAATTTTATACCGGCCTAAGATAACATTATCAGCCCACCTTGGGTCTATGCGCCTTTGACCAGGCAGAGTGGGGCTGATGCCCATAAGGTGAGGCAGAAGGGGGGTATCATGGTTGCCATCTGCAAGCTTCACTTGCATCAGCCCGGTGCACCCAACTCTTATTTACCTTGACGGGACGACCTTGCCATGGTTTCTCAATGGAAACAGCATCTTAAAAACTACTTTGTGGCAGGGCTGCTGGTGGTGATCCCTCTGGCCACCACCATTTGGCTGATGGTGGAAGTGGCCACCTGGAGCATTGGCTTTCTAACCAGCATTCCTAAGCCGTTTAACCCCATCCAAGGGCTGCACCCCATTCTGATTAACCTCATCAACCTAGCAGTGGGCTTGGTGACGCCAATCCTGCTCATTTTGTTGATTGGCTTTATGGCCCGCAACATTGTCGGTCAGTGGCTGCTCAACCTAAGCGAGCAGTTGCTCCATGCCATCCCGGTGGCGGGGCTGGTCTACAAGACCCTCAAGCAATTGCTCAGCGTCTTATTTGCCCCCAACAACCAGGGTTTTCGACGGGTGGTGCTGGTGGAATACCCCCGGCCAGGGATCTGGGCTTTGGCTTTTGTAACGGGCATCATTCAAACTCCCCTTCGACCGGACGGGCCGCCGCGTTCCCTTAGCGTGTTTATCCCCACCACCCCCAACCCAACCACTGGCTGGTATGCGATTGTGCCGGAGGATCAGGTGGTGGAGGTGCTCATGCCAGTGGAAGATGCCTTCAAGATGCTGATTTCCGGCGGGATTGTAACCCCCGAAACTTTTGAAGCAGGGCTCAAACGGCGGGAAGCTCTGGCAGTAGCCATGCCCAGTTTGCGGGAGCTGGTGGAACAGGAGCGGGCGGCAGAATTGGGGCGGCTCGACTCGGCAGCTAGGGAGTCGGGCCTAGAGGCGCAAGGGCTCCCGTGATCAAGGGTGTTCCTGGCTAGAGGGGTCGGCCTGCCAGAGGTGGTACTCCTTAGCCTGCTCCAGGCGTACATAGAAAGGCTGCATCTGCCGATCCAACGCCTCCACTTGGTCAGGAGGAAAGGCCTTCCAGTCGGCGCGGCTGGCCCAGCGGATAATTAGGTGAATAAGGTGAGGATCTTCTGCATCCAGCCAGACTTCCTTGCCCAAAAAACCTGGCTGTTGGCGCAGGGCAGGTCCCCAAACCCGCTCGTCCTGGAGGATAAAGGCCTGCTGCCCCCCAGGAGGAACCCGGAAGCAGAGGTGCTCGATGGTCACAGGCGAGAGGGACATCCTAGGAGGTTGAGGCGGTGAGGCGTTGCAGGGTAGGGAGGAAGTCAGGGTAGGAAATGCGGGCACAGTCAGCCCCTCGGAGAGTAGTAGATCCCTGGGCAGCTAGGGCAGCCACCATGAGACTCATAGCGATGCGGTGGTCGGCGTGGCTGTCCACCTCGGTCCCCTGCAGAGGGATCCCCCCTCGAATTTCCAGGCCGTCGGGATACTCAGTAACCTGAGCGCCCATCCGGCTCAGCTCCTGGGCCATAGCTGCCAAGCGGTCGCTCTCTTTGACCCGCAGCTCTGCCGCATCGCGAATGACCGTGATCCCCTCGGCAAAGGCCGCCGCCACGGCCAAAACCGGGATCTCGTCGATTAGCGTGGGAATGAGATCGCCACCAATGCTGCAGCCCCGCAAGCGAGCCGAGCGCACCCGCAGATCCCCCAGGGGTTCACCTGCAACTTCCCGGCGGTTTTCAATGGAAATATCGGCCCCCATCTCCTGCAACACCTGCAGCACGCCGGTGCGGGTGGGATTGAGGCCCACGTCCCGCAGCAGCAATTCGCTCTCCGGCACAATCGAGGCGGCCACCAGCCAAAAGGCTGCCGAGCTGATGTCCCCTGGCACCTGAACTGTCTGGCCCACCAGGCGGGATCCTCCCACCACAGCCACGGTTTTCGCCGCCGTATCCACGTGGATCTCGGCACCAAAGGCCCGTAGCATCCGCTCCGAGTGGTCGCGGGAAAGGGCCGGCTCTGTAACTTGCGTGGTGCCTTCTGCCAAAAGGCCTGCTAGCAGCAGGCAGGATTTTACCTGGGCCGAGGCCACCGGCGAGTGGTAATGGATCCCCTTTAGGGATCCCCCCTGCACCGCCAAGGGCGCCAAGGTGCCCCCCGCCCGCCCCCAAATGCTAGCCCCCATCTGCCGCAGCGGCTCCACCACCCGTCCCATGGGCCGCGAGCGCAGGGAGCGATCCCCAGTAACAGCAAAAAAGCGGCCCCTCTGGCCGGCTAGGATCCCCAGCATTAGGCGCAAGGTGGTGCCAGAATTGCCGGCATCCAACACCTCTGCTGGCTCTTGCAGGCCGTCCAAGCCCACCCCCCGGATGCGCACACATTCGCTGTTAAGCTCGGGGATCTCGACTCCCAAAGCCCGAAAGCAAGCTGCTGTACTGCGGGGATCCTCCCCCAGCAGCAGCCCGCGAATGACGGTTTCCCCTTCCGCTATGGATCCCAGCATTAGGGCGCGGTGGGAAATGGACTTATCGCCGGGGATGTTTACTTGACCGCGCAGGCCGCGGGCGGGCGAGAGCGTCAGGAGGTCGGCAGAAGAAGCAGTGGTCAGCACAGCAGCCGTGACAATAGACAAAGACAAAAGCCGTCTTAATCATACGTTAGGCTGAAACCCGCCCTGCTCTTGCCGGCGGTCGGCCTTGCCCGCAGAGGATGGATCCTGAACTCCTGGAAGACAGCCCGTCTTTTGACGGCAGCCGAGCCTATCCCCGAGGATGGGCTTAACAACATGGATTCCTCGGTCGGGGCCTGGCCTCGGCCTTTTTTTGCAAGCCCTTATGTTGTGAATGCTAGCGTTTGATGGTACTAGAGTTCCCTACCGATCCTGCAAGGGGTAAAGCTAGCCCGTTGAGCGGGGAAAGAAGCAAAGCCACCCCCTGCACCTATGGACTTGGCAAGAGCTCAGCTTGAGGAAATGCCGCTGTACCACCACGAGTCCGTTTTGACGGAGGCAGTGGTGGCCTACCTGCACCCTCAGCAGGGTGGCACCTTTTTGGACGTGACGTTAGGTGGCGGTGGACATAGTTTGGCGCTGCTGCAGAAGGGAGCAGAGCGCGTGGTGGGGCTGGATTGGGATCCGATGGCTCTGGAGGCGGCTCGGGCGCGCTTGGCTGCAGCAGGGATCCCCCAGGAGCGCATTCAGCTTTGGCACCTCAACTTCGCTGATTTTGATCTGCAGCGGCACGGCTTCCGGGATGAACAAGGGCAGGGGATCCCTTTCGATGGCATCGTGGCCGACCTGGGGGTGAGCTCGCCCCAACTGGACTGCCCCGAGCGGGGCTTTAGCTTTCGCACCGAGGGGCCGCTGGATATGCGCATGGATCCCACCGCCAGTCAGGAAACGGCCGCCGATTGGGTCAATTGCCGGCCAGTCGAAGACTTGATTGACATCTTTATCCGCTATGGCGAGGAGCGCTTTGCCCGCCGCATTGCCCACCACATCGAACGCTCCCGCCCCCTTTTTACCACCACCCAACTGGCTCAGGTGGTCTGGCAGGCGGTGCCGCCGGCAGCGCGGCGAGGTCGCATCCATCCAGCCACGCGAGTCTTCCAGGCCCTGCGCATTGCCGTCAACCGAGAGCTGGAGGCCCTAGAAACCCTGCTGGCCCAGGCTCCCAATTGGCTAAAACCCGGCGGCAGATTGGCTGTAATCAGCTTCCACAGCCTGGAAGATCGCCTAGTGAAATGGGCCTTCCGCACGGATCCCCGCTGGCAGGTGCTCACCCCTAAACCCTTGTGCCCTTCGCAGGAGGAAAAGCTCCACAATCCCCGGGCCCGTTCTGCCAAGCTGCGCGTGGCCGCCCGCAGCAGTTAGGTAGGTGCCCTGCACCCTTGGGGGCACTCGGCGCAGGGATCGGATAGAGTAGGGCCGAGGGATCAGTAAGTGCTTGGTAGGTGAGGGGTAGACCCTATGCTCAGCCAACCTTTGAACCCAAACCGTGGTCTCAGCTCTCTCTGGCAGGCCCAAGCTGCGACTTTGGTTCCCTACCCTCCCTCCCAGAGAGCTCTGTCCCCTGCTGCTTACCAAGACAGCTCCCCTCAGCCCTTGAAACCAGCCCATCCCCGCCGCTGGGAGCTCACCTGGAAAGAGCATCTCCTATGGTGGCACCGGACCTCTACTGGCCTTGCCATTGCCTCAGGGCTAGCGGTGCTGAGTGTCTATAGTTGGACAGTGCATACCCAAAGCCAATGGAGCCAGCGCTACCAGGTTTGGCAGCGGCTACAACGCCATGAGCAGCAGTTTCTCCTCACTCAAGAATCCATCGCCAATTCTCTGCGAGAGATTGCCGAGCGCTCCGAGATGGTTCCTCTGGTGCCGGAGCGGATGATCGAGGTTCCCATCGCTCCCCCTAGCCCAGCTTCTGGGCAGCGTCAGAATACCTCTCAACCAGCTAGGCCCTTTTATCCAGTTGGGTATTGAGCAATCGGTTGCAACAGCTGCAGCTAGACCTTTAGGGCGCCGCTTGATTCACGGGAAACTGCTGCCATTCCTGGCGGATTCGCTGCAGCCTCTGTAGCAGCTCTTCCCACTGTTCGTCCTCAATGAGCTGCTTCATGGTCTCCAACTCAGCCTGGTAGCTGCCTAGAGCAGCCAGCAGGGCCTGCCGGTTGTAACGGGCCATCTCCAGGCCTAACTGTGGCACCCCACCGCCAACCCGACTGGTATCGCGAAAGCCACTGCTGGCCAAGGTGCGGGCTAGGGCTAGAACCTCCTGGTCCTCCTCTTGGCTGACGGCAGCAATTAGGCCAGCCCCTACCATAACCGGCAGATGGCTAATCCAGGCCACTGCCTGATCGTGACGGACAGGATCAGCAAGGACAACTTTGGCACCTACTGCTGCCACTAGCTCCTGCATCACAGTAAGAGCTTGGGGCTGCGTCTGGGGAATAGGAGTAAGCACATAGGGTCGCCCCAGAAACAAGTTAGCCTCCGCCGCCTGGATCCCTTGCAACGTCTTGCCCGCCATGGGGTGCCCCCCCACGAATAGGGGCCATAGCGCCGTTGCCGGCCCAACAATTGGCTGCTTGACTGAGCCGACATCGCTCACCACTGTCTGGGGTGATAGATGGGGCACCAGGGCCTCCAGGGTGGCCAACACGTGCTCCAGGGGGGTACAGATCACCACCACCTGAGGATTGAAAAGCGTCAGCTGCGCCACCTCGGTTCCGCAGCCCTGAACGGCTCCTCGTTCCAGCGCCCTTTGGCAGGTAACCGGGTTGCGGCTGATCCCCCAAACGGAGTACCCCTCCTCGGTAAGCTTGAGGGCTAGAGATCCGCCGATCAGTCCCAACCCGACGATGGCAATGCGCATGCGGTCTCCAGGAGGTCAAGGCTTTGCAGCAGGGGGAGACTACCTTTTGGGATTTCTTCACCTCAAAAAATCAATTCTGCCCCATGAAGGACCTACAGGGGAGGGATCCAGCCGCTAAGATGGAAGGGTGAACTGGGTAACCCCCATAAAACAGTTCGCCCGCATCTTTCGTCTCAGGAGGGGACCGTGCTTCATCGTAGGATCTATCAACTCAGCCGCGAAGGCAAGGAGGTGTGGATCTACCTGCGCGATCAGGGACGCTGGCTGGAGCGAGCCAAGATCCTCGATATCGAGGGGGACACTATCCTGGTTCGCTACGAAACAGAGGATGAAGAGGAGATTTGCTCCTGGGAGGAGATGATTCGTTTGGAGAGCATTGGGGCTGTTGCTCAGCGCCTTTCCACCATCCCAAAAGGAGTGCATAGCACTTCTGATTTACCCACAGCCGAAGAGTGCCCTCCTGCTGAGCTCCTCCATTTGCCAGCCCCCCCTCGCGTCACAGAGCCCCTCGACGAAGAGCGTGCTAGCGGCGAGCGCCTTGGGGAAGAGCCGGATCGGGAAGCCTCTGCCCTTCGCGAGAGCGAAATGGAGTCTCTGCTGCCGCTTCGCTTGAACGGAGAAGACCTCAAACGGGTAGACCGTTGCCGCAATGACCCAGAGGGTCAGCGGGAGAGTAACCACGACTAAGCTGAAGTCTTCCCAACGCAGAAGCCCTTCTGCCAGAGGGCATGCTCGGCAGGGATCAACGGCGAGGGGGCTGTAGAGCTCCTCTAGGCGCAGCTCTAGTCGAACTTGCCCACTGTGCAGGCTAATCTTCCCCTGGCAAGTCAACTGGCCAAGCAACTGCCTCTTGACCCGGTGGCCTTTGTTCCCCCGCTGTGAGTTCTTGGGGCAGCGGTGGTATAATGAAGGCTAGCCTTGGTAAGGCCTGGAAAAGCAAGGGCGGTTAGCGCAGAGGTAGCGCACTTCCTTCACACGGAAGGGGCCACAAGTTCGAATCTTGTACCGCCCATTTCAGTTCCTCCACCGCCTAGCTCCCTACCCTTCAAGCAGAGTCTCTAGCCGGTTGGCAGCAGGCAGCTTCCTTGGGCAAGTGCTTTGGCCTAGGTAAGGCAGCTAAAGGGCTCCCCTACCTGTAGCCAAAAGCCAGGAGATGCTTCATGAGTCCTTTCACCAACCCTCCCCAAGCATTGGCTGCCGGCGAGTTTTTTACTTAGAGGAGACAACGGGAGCCTACAAAGTTAAGACATCGATTATCACCTTTTACAGCAGAATTTGAAGTCAAGCATTTGATCTCAAATTTTCCAAGGGTAAGTGGATCTTTGGATACAGCCCCTACCAGAGAGCGCTTCTAAAAGCTAAGCTCCAAAACAGCAAATCCTATCCGACATCCTGCGTTGTCAGGACCTTCACCGGCGAAAAACACAAGCGCAAGGCCCCCAATGGCAAAATTGTTTTGATCCCGACTAAGGAGCTAAGAACGGCCCCAGGCAGGTTATTAGGCTAACTCCAGAGGAATGCTTTGCCTGCCACAATACAGATGCCCGAGCAGGAGAGCCACTCCCCATCGAGCAAGAGGTCAAGTTCTTGTAGTAGCAGCAGTGGGAGTTAGGAAACGCTGCTAGGGCTAATCCCACAGGACTAAGGCCATGTAGGTTAACCCCAATCAAGAGCTTGGCTCCAAGCGCAACAGGGATCCGTTAGGGGCATCGGTCAATAAGTAGAGCAAGCCATCCGGGCCCTGGCGCACATCCCGGATGCGACCCACCGCCCCCTCCAGCAGGCGCTCTTCTGCCACCACGCGATTCCCCTCCAAAACCAGGCGTGCCAAATGCTGACCGGCCAGCGCTCCCACAAAGAGATTGCCCCGCCACTCAGGAAAGACATCTCCCGTGTAAAAGGCCATGCCAGAAGGGGCAATGGAGGGCGTCCAGTGCAGCAGCGGCGAGGCCAATCCAGGAGCTGCTGCTAGTCCCTTGCCCACTGGTTCGCCGCTGTACTCGCGGCCGTGGCTAATCAAAGGCCAGCCGTAGTTAACGCCAGGGGCCAAGATGTTGATTTCGTCCCCACCCTGCGGCCCATGTTCGTGTGTCCAAATCGCCCCTGTCTTGGGGTGGCGAACCATTCCCTGAATGTTGCGGTGGCCATAGGTAAAAATTTGCGGCAAAGCCCCTGCTTTTCCAACAAAGGGGTTGTCTGGCGGGATCCCGCCTGTATCCGTAACGCGCAACACCTTGCCGGCAGCATCCCCCAGATCCTGGGCCCGATCCCGCTCGCCGCGGTCGCCGGTGCTGATGTAGAGAAATCCTTCTTCGTCAAAGGCCAGGCGGGAGCCGAAGTGCTGTTGGGCAGGGGTTTTGCGCTCCATGTCAAAAATCACTTCCAGATCCTGGAGTTCTCTTTCTCTCAGACGGGCCCGCGCCACCCGCGTCCCCCCGCCGCCTGGCCCAGGGGCCGCATAGGACAAGTAGATCCAGCCATTCTTCTCGTAGTTGGGGTGTAAGGCAATATCCAGTAGCCCTCCCTGGCCGCGGGCAAACACCTCTGGCACCCCAGCGATGGGCTGGGGATCCAACCCCTGGTCGGTAACTCGGCGCAGGCGGCCTGGACGTTCGGTCACCAGGATTGTCCCGTCTGGCAGAAAGGCCATCCCCCAGGGATGCTCTAACCCGGTTGCCAACGTCACCACCCGAAAGCGCTGCTTCGTTTTGGCTCTGGGCAACGCTTGGGCGTGATCCCCCTGTTGCAGAGACATGACCGTTTCCGGGCTGACCGGGTAGGCCCCCACGGCAGCGGGGAGGGGCAACCCTCCCAAAAGCAACAGCAAGGAGAGGAGTTTTATCGCCGGGATCCTCAGAGCCATTGCCACCTTGTTTTCGCGATGGATTTTGAGGTATTGCTGCTGCTTTTCTAACTCTTCTAGCAAAGATGTACCGATAGGAGCAGAGTTGGCTGCCCACAAGAGTGGGGAGTTTCCTATGCCCTTGCGGCCTTGGGTTAGCCTTGAGAGCAGCATCTGCCCCCAAATCATGCTGGAAGCTAGCGAGATCTTCGGCCAGCCCCAGAGGCAAACCTGTGGATCCCTGCAGGAACTCCAGATCCACCCCAGGGGGATCCGTCTCCTCTGTACTCAGGGCTGCTGGTCTGTGCAGGTGCTCACCCCTCGTCTACTGCGGCTGCGCTTTAGCCCCAGCGGCGAGTTCTTGCCCCGTCGTTCTTGGGATGTGGCTTTGGCGGATGAAGAGTGGCCGCCGGCTCCTTTTGAGCTGCAGGAAAGCCCCACCCAAATCCACCTCAGCACTTCTCTGGTGCAACTGCAGATCGACCGGGATCCCCTCCGCTTCAGCTTTCGGGATCCCCAAGGGCAAATCTTCTGCGCCGATATCTCTGGGGGCCTCAGTTGGGGATCCGAGAGCATCCGCCTGGTTAAATCCCTCCACCCCGCCGAGCACATCTACGGCCTGGGAGAACGGGCCGGGCTGCTTAACAAACGGGGCCGGCGCTACAGCCACTGGACCCGCGACTCCTGGGGCTACGACGCCCACAGTGACAACCTCTATCTGGCCATTCCCTTTGTCTTGCTCCTCCGCCCTGGCCTCTGCTACGGCCTCTTCCTCCACTGCACCCACTGGAGCCAGTTTGACCTAGGCCAGGCGGATCCTGAACAGTGGGCCATCGAAGTGCGCGCCCCCGAGCTGGACTACTACCTTATTTACGGCCCTACCCCCCCTTTGGTCCTCCAGACCTACACCCAGCTCACTGGGCGCATGCCCCTGCCTCCGCTCTGGGCTCTCGGCTACCAGCAGTGCCGCTGGAGCTACGCCAGTGCTGCTCAGGTACAGAACATTGCCGAGCAATTTCGCCGGCGCCAGATCCCCTGCGATGTCATCTACCTGGATATCGACTACATGCGCGGCTACCGCGTCTTCACCTGGGATCCCCGCCGCTTCCCCGATCCCGTCCGCCTCACGGCCCAGCTGCATGAAGCTGGCTTTCGAGTGGTGGCCATTGTGGATCCCGGCGTCAAGTTTGATCCCGAAGCCGACTACGCCGTTTTTGACGAGGGCCTAGCCCAAGACTTCTTCATTCGCCGCGCCGACGGCCACCTCTTCCACGGCTATGTTTGGCCGGGCAAAGTCCTCTTTCCCGATTTTTTACGCCCCGAAGTGCGGCAGTGGTGGGGATCCTGGCAGCGGGTTCTTACCGAAGCCGGTGTGGATGGCATCTGGAACGACATGAACGAGCCAGCCCTCTACGACCGCCCCTTAGAAGATGGGGGTCAAATTGTGGACATCCCCCTCGATGCTCCCCAAGGCCCCCCTGAAGAGCGCACCACCCACGCCGAGGTGCACAACCTCTATGGCCTCCTGATGGCCCGCGCCTCCCGCGAGGGTCTAGAACAGCTCTGCCCCAACCAGCGCCCCTTTGTCCTTACCCGCTCCGGCTTTGCCGGGATCCAGCGCTGGGCTGCCGTCTGGACAGGAGACAACCAGTCCTCCTGGGAACACCTGGAGATGTCCCTGCCCATGCTCCTCAACCTGGGCCTGTCAGGGGTTGGCTTTGTCGGCGCCGACATCGGTGGCTTCGGGGGCAACGCTACTCCTGAACTGTTTGCCCGCTGGATGCAAATGGGGCTCCTCTACCCCCTCATGCGCGGCCACAGTGCTCGGGGGACTCGCCCCCACGAGCCCTGGGGCTTTGGCCCCGAAGTGGAAGCCATTGCTCGGCAGACCATCCAGCTGCGTTATCAACTGTTGCCCTACCTCTACAGCCTCTTCTGGGAGTCCAGTCAAACCGGCTCCCCCATCCTGCGCCCCCTGTTCTACGAATTCCCCGACGATCCCCAGACCTACGAGATCTCAGACCAAGCCCTGCTGGGACCCGCCCTCCTAGCCGCCCCCGTCGTCCGCCCCGGCGTCCGCTGCCGCGCTGTCTATCTCCCGGCAGGCACCTGGTTTGACTGGTGGACAGGCCAAGCCCACAGCGGCCCTGGCTATGTGCTGGCCCCCGCCCCCCTTGAGCAACTGCCTCTCTTTGTGCGCAGCGGCTCTATTCTGCCCTTAGCTCCCCCCTGCCAGTCCACCGCTGACCTGCGCCGTGACCAACTGCGCCTTAAACTCTACCCCGGTGACGGCAGCTTTACCCTCTACGAAGACGACGGCCAAACCCTCGCCTACTCAGGCGGCCACTGGGCCACCACCACCTTTCGCCTGCACCAGCAGGCCAGCCAGCTCCTCCTGGAAATTGAATCCCGCCAGGGCACCTGGATCCCTCCCGAGCGCACCTGGATTCTAGAACCCCTTGGCCAGGCCCCCCTCCTCTTGCCCGACAGCGGCCAGGCCCAGCAGATCTGCCTGCCCAGTTCGGAAAGATCTCGCCCTTAGTTAACCGCCCTCACTGCCTCCAGGAGCTCGCGGTTGTCCCGCTTGAAGATAGGCAGCCACTCCACATGCTGGTAGCGCAGGATCCCTTGGCTGTCCACCACAAAGTAGGCTCGCCGCGTCCCCAAAAAACTGTCCACTCCATAGAGCTGGCTTACCTTCCTATCCACATCGCTTAGCAGAGGAAACTCTAGCTTCAGCTGCTCTGCAAAAGCTTCGTGCTTGGAGACAGGATCACTGCTGATCCCCAAGATCTCGCACCCTGCTGCTCGAAAAGCTCCCCAGTCCTCCCGGAAACAGCGCATCTCGCTTGTGCACACTGGCGAAAAGTCCGCTGGGTAAAAAGCCAGCAGCACTTTGCTCTTGCCCCGATAGGCCCCCAGCGAGATCTGGGCTCCCTTGGGAATTCCTTTTCCAACCGCAGGCAGGCTAAAGTCAGGGGCTGGCATTCCAATCTCGATCTTCATAAAGCTGTCCGATCCCCTCTGAGCTCACTTCCCCAGTCTAACGGTGGCCTGCTCTAAAAAACCCGCTTTGGGGTACTTGACGTTGAGGGGTGGTGTGGGATAGGGTAGTGAAGCGCTGACAAGGCCACC
>NZ_JANSIU010000003.1:0-277874 GCF_047462275.1 Synechococcus sp. H70.2 | reverse complement strand
CACCCCCCGTCCGCCACGCCTGGATCTCTACCCTACCCCACCACCACCGCCCCCTCCTACGCCAGCGCCGCCCCCCAGCCTGCTGGAGCTCACGGCTCGCTGGCTCGGGATCCCGTGGCCGCCGCCCCAGCGCGAGACCAGCCCCGTGAGGCTGAGCGCCCGTTTTCTCGAGATCCCCCTGCCACCCAAGCCCTCCCCTCGCCCGGCCAGGAAAGAGGAGAGGCGGCAAAGCCACAAGACCTAAGTTCTGCTCTGTGGCCTGGAGGCTTAACCAACCACCGTCACCGGCTCCGTTTCTCTCACACGCAGCTTTTCGCAGGGGATGATGTCTGTCAGGATGGAGCTGGCCATCATGCCTGTGTGGATCTCCAGCTTGGCTCCTGGCAGCGCCTCAAACAGCAGCCGCTGCCCAGGAAAAACTACCCGCTCAAAGTACCAGTTTTCAATGTTGGTAATGCGAGCCACCTGAATTGAGCTGGTTGCATTGATATAGCTACAGGTTATTCGCTCTGCTTGTTTTTTCGCGGGGATGGCATCGAGAGTTTGCATAATAGCTCACCAGCCTGCCTTGCTCAGCTTGTCATCTACGCTAGCACCGTCTGGGGATCATTGCAGTAGCCTGCGATACGGCGATCCCAATTAACAAAAACTAAGTCCCAAAAGACTTCTGTTCTTACGGTTCCGATTTCTAAAATGCCTTTTGGGAACAGGCTGGATTGAGCCAGGGATCCCTTCCCAGAGGGGCGCAGTTGCTATAGAAAATCTCCAGATAGCAGTAGCCAGAATTACATTTTTTCCTTGCTCAAGACTCTGGGAGCAAAGCTCCTCGAGGCTCCAGAGGGTCGCCGCTGGGATCCCAGTTCAGGCCTTCCACCCGTAGCTCTAGCGCTCCTGACTGCCGCAGCGGATTGTATTGCAAGCTAAGGCCATAGGTGCGGCGGTCATAGCTGAGGCGGTAGGTAATATCCACTTGCTGGCCTGACTGCAGATCCAGCGCCGTCTCTGCCCCCACTCGCAGCGGGCCATACAGCTGCTGCAGAAAGCCCAAGACCAGCTGCTCCCGGGTGGTGATGCGGTCAAACAAAAACGGCGAGGCCCCGGCCAGAAAGCCATTGGAGTAGGTTACCCTCAAGTTGGTGTAGTCAAAGGCATCTGCTACAAAAGCCCCAATCACCGCCTCCAGGCCAATGCTGCCGGCGGTGTAGCTTTGGGTGCGGCCATTGGAGTAGAAGGACTGGCTGCTGCTGAGGCCAGTGTTGAGCCAGATCCCCTGTTCCACGGGCAAAGCGGAAAAGCGGGGCGGCGGCTCGGCTGCACTCTTGGGGGGCCGCCAGAGGGGAAAAGAACGAGTTAGGGTTGCCCCCAGCTGCAGACGGGCAAGCTGGATGCGCTCCTTGGTATTGGCCAAAGCCCGCTGGGGATCAGGGTCGATGGTGCCGAGCTGTCCGAGGGCGTCGAGGTAATCGGCAGCTAGGCGGTAGCGGAAATCCAAGCCGGTGTTGCCAAGGCGAAGGGTGGGCGAACTGTAGCTAGCGCCAAAGCGATTCTCCACGATCTGGAACCCCAGGCGCCCGCTAAAGAAGCGCTCCCGGTAGGCGTAGGTGTAGGTCACCTGGCCGCCGTTGCCGGTGGTAACGCGATGTTCGAGCTGGGCTCGCAGGCGCTGGGCAAACTCCTCAAAGACAACCCCCCGCAGCTCGGCAAACAGGGAGGTTTGGGCAGGGGGCTGCTGCCAGCGCAACTCCGCTCGCAGCCCAACTCCGTCGCGGATCCCTTGGAGGCTCCCCCAGAGGCGCTGGGGATACAGTTGCGGGGAGAACACCAAACTGAGATGGGGATCCTGCAGCAGCTCAATGTTGGCTTGCAGGATTAGACCGCGCCGCAGCTCTTTTCGGTCGAAGTCATCGTAGAAAAGGCTAAGGGGCGGTTGGCGCTTCAAGGAGTCAAAACGCAGCCGCAGGGGCAGGGGCAAAAAAAAGACCTGGTCGAAAACCACCTGCCCCACCTCAGCAAGCAACAGGCTGGAGCCATCGGCCTGCAAGGTGGAAGTCACCCGTGGGCTGCGGATCTCCAGCTCCGGCGGCTCCAGGGGATCGTTGGTCAACTGCACCCGCTCCCCTTCCCAGCTGTTGGCATCAAAGCGGATGCGAGCAGCCCGAAAGCGCACCAGACGCTGGGGCGAGAGTCCGGCAGCCGGCAGCTGGCCAAGATCCAGCTGGCCAAAGGCTTCTTCTAGAACTCCTCGCTCTTGCTCAAAGTCGTATTCCAGGCGGGATCCCTGGAGGCGCTGCTGCTCCAGCTCCACCGAGACATTGCCCTCGGCCACCGCCCGCCGCTGCTGCAGCTCAAGGCGCAGGCGGTCTGCCCGCAGTACAGAGCGGCCCAGCCGCATCTCAACGTTTCCTTCGGCCAAGAAAACCTGGGCCCGCTGATCAAAGGTTTGCCGGTTGGCGCGTAGCCGCAATGTGCGATCCGCAAGGGCTGCGAGGGTACTTGTCTCCACAGGCTGGGCGGCTGCCACCTGGCCTTTCTGGGCTGAGGCAGGAGCAGCCGTGGCCAGACCAAACACCCCCAAGCAAAGCCAGAGCCACCAAAACCCCTTCATGCTTCAGCTCAAACTCCCAGGCTGGGGAGGGTTGAGGGCGCGGTTGAGCTTGCCACTGCGGTAGCCCTCCAAATCGAGACTGACGTAGAGGTAGCCAAACGATTGCAGAGCCCTGACCAGCGCTTCTAGATCGGTTTTTTGCACAAACTCTCGGATCTGGTGGGGGGGGAGTTCAATGCGGGCAGTATCTTTTTCCGAGCGCACTCGCACCTGAGGCCAGCCCAAGCTGCGCAGATAGCGCTCAGCCAATCCCACCCGCCGCAGTTTCTCGGCAGTGATGACCTCGCCATAGGGAAAGCGGGAACTGAGGCAGGGTTGGGCCGGCTTATCCCACCAGGGCAGACCCAAGTGGCGAGACAACTGCCGCACCTCCAGTTTGCTCATCCCCACCTCTGCCAAAGGGGAGCGCACGCCACGCTCCCGGGCGGCTTGCACCCCTGGCCGGTAGTCCGCCAAATCGTCGGCATTGAGGCCATCGGCCACGTAGTCGTACCCCTGGGTTTTAGCCAGCTGGAGCAGCGTGGTGTACAGGTAACTTTTGCAGAAGTAGCAGCGGTTCGGGGGGTTGGCAGCATAGCGGGGATCCTGCAACTCCTGCGTCTCAACGATCTGATGGCGAATGCCAATGTATTGGGCTTGCCGGCTGGCCTCCTCCAGGTCTTCGGGCAAAAGCGCCGGGGAAGCGGCGGTGACAGCCAGAGCCTGCTCCCCCAACTGATCCCAGGCCAGTTTGGCCACCAGGCTGCTATCGATCCCTCCCGAGTAGGCCACTACAACCCGCTTCATGTCGGCGAAGATTTGGACAAGCTGCCGAAACTTGTGCCGCAAAGCGGGATCTAGGGTGGCAGGGCCAACAGGTGCGTGCATGAGGCTAGGCAGGCAGTAAGGTTTGGGCCAGAGCAGAAAGCAGGGGGTGTTTCCTTAGTCTATTGTTTCCTGGAGCTTCCTGACTATCCAAGGCTTTCAAGGCCCCTCTCTAGGCCAGTGGGCCACCGACGCGGTAGGCTGGATGGCAGGGAGATCCCTGCCTCTCCTTCTGACCTGCCATGACTTTTCAGGTTGAACCGGCCAGCCCGCCAGAGGTGGCCCTCTATCAGCCCTACTACGCCCTTGCCCGCCGGCAGTACCTGGCTCTAGCCGTGGGCCTTTACAAGAAGGGCAGCCTAGAGGGACAGCGGCCCATTGAAGGAGACAAGCCCGTCCCTTTCTTGGCCAGTTGGCCCGTGTTGCCTCTGCCCTCCGACCTAACGGTGGTGCAGGTTATCTTCGACCAAGACCCAGATCTGACCTATCAGCTCTCCCTAGCCAACTATGAGTTTGTGGACTACCTCATCGATGTGGTAGCGGCAATGCAGCGGGGCCAGCCGCCCAATTTCACCACCGCCTTTTACAAAAAGCTGATGCGGTATGAAGACTGAGGCCAATTCTCCAGTTGCCATCACCCTCTACGACACGACGCTGCGGGATGGGGCGCAGCGGGAGGGGTTGTCCCTGTCGGTGCAAGATAAGGTGCAAATTGCCAAGCTGCTGGATCGCCTGGGGATCCCTTTCATCGAAGGCGGCTGGCCGGGGGCCAATCCCAAGGATGTGCAGTTTTTCTGGCAGATGCGGGAAGAGCCGCTGGAGCAGGCGGAGCTGGTGGCCTTTTGCTCCACCCGCAAACCAGGGCGGCGGGCGGCTGAGGATCCCCTGCTGCAAGCCATCTTGGCAGCGGGCACCCGCTACGTGACGGTGTTCGGCAAGTCCTGGGATCTGCATGTTACTGAAGGGCTGGGCACCACCTTGGCTGAAAACCTGGCCATGATCCGCGACACCATCACCTATTTGTGCTCTCAGGGGCGCCGAGTGATCTACGATGCTGAGCACTGGTTTGATGCCTACCGCCACAACCCCGACTACGCCCTGCAAACCCTGGTAGCGGCTGCCGAGGCAGGGGCGGAGTGGCTGGTTCTCTGCGATACCAACGGCGGCTCCCTGCCCCACGAGATTGCCGCCATCACTGCAGCCGTTTTGGCAGAATCCCATCACTTGGGGCATTTGCCCATCGGGATCCACACCCACAACGACTCCGGCACTGCTGTGGCCAATGCCCTGGCGGCGGTCCAGGCGGGAGCGCGCATGGTGCAGGGCACCATCAATGGCTATGGGGAGCGCTGTGGCAATGCCGACCTGTGCAGCGTCATCCCCAACCTGCAACTGAAGCTGGGCTACCGCTGTCTCCCTGAGGGCAAGCTGCAACTCCTCACAGAAATCTCCCGGGCCATTAGCGAGGTGGTCAACCTGGCCCCCGATGACCATGCCCCCTTTGTGGGCCGGTCGGCCTTTGCCCACAAGGGCGGGATCCACGTTAGCGCTGTCCAGAAAAACCCCCTCACCTACGAGCACATTGCCCCGGAGCAGGTGGGCAACTGCCGGCGCATCGTGGTTTCGGAACAGGCGGGGCTCAGCAATATCCTCAGCAAGGTGGCCGGCTTCGGGATCCGGCTGGACAAGTCGGATCCGCAGGCGCGCTTGATCCTAGAGCGGCTGAAAACCCTGGAGCTGCAGGGCTACCAGTTTGAGGCGGCCGAGGCCAGCTTTGAGCTACTGGTGCGCAGCCTGTTGGGGCAGCGCTCCCAGCCCTTTGAGGTGCTCAGCTTCCATGTCAGCGCCACCACCCGCTCCGACTGGAGCAGCAGGAACTGGGATCCCAGTGGTGAGGCAGCGGAGGTGCAGTCCTTAGCAGCGGTGAAGATTGCCGTGCGGGGGCAGACGCGGGTGACGGCAGCGGAAGGGAATGGGCCAGTGGCCGCTTTGGATGGGGCGCTGCGTAAGGCCTTGCTGGAGTTTTACCCGCAACTAGAGGTCATTCACCTGACCGACTACAAGGTGCGGATTCTGGATGGCCAGGCCGGCACTTCAGCCAAAACGCGGGTGCTGGTGGAGTTTAGCGATGGCCACCGCCGCTGGACCACGGTGGGAGTTTCCACCAACATCATCGAAGCCTCCTGCCGGGCCTTGGTGGAAGGCTTTGAGTACAGCCTCTTGCCAGAACCTTGCCTTTCCCCACCCTCTGCCCAAATGGCTGCACCTTGAGGGGGATCTTCAGCCACCATGAGAATCATCGGCCTGACGGGCGGCATAGCCACTGGCAAATCCACGGTGGCCCGCATTTTGGAACGGCACGGGATCCCAGTGGCCGATGCAGACCAGATGGCCCGCCAGGCCCTTGCGGTGGGATCTCCCCTCCGCAAGCGGGTGCTGCAGCGCTACGGCCCGGCCATTCTAGATCCCTCTGGAGAGCTGGATCGCCGGCGGTTGGGGCAAATTGTGTTCGCCGATGCTTCCGAGCGGGCCTGGTTGGAGGCCCAGATCCACCCCTTTGTCAAAGCGCGGCTGCGGGAGTTTCTCGAGTCCCACGGAGCTTCTGCGCCGCCTGCAAATCCTCAAAAGGACGGCTCTCCCACCGTTTGCCTGATGATCCCGCTGCTGTTTGAGGCCCACATGGAAAACTGGGTCAGCGAGATCTGGGTGGTAACCTGTACCCCTGAGCAGCAGCGGCAGCGCCTGGCCCAGCGGGATCCCCTGCTGACGCCAGCAGAAATTGAAGCTCGCCTGGCCAGCCAGTGGCCCCTAGAGGAAAAGGCCCGTCGTGCCCAGGTGGTGCTGGACAATTCCGGATCCCTGGCGGAGCTGGAAGCGCAAGTGCAACAAGCCCTGGCGGCAGTGGGGCAGAAACCCTTGGCCTCGCCGCAGCAGGCTGGATAGAGTAGCGGATGGAGATCCCTTGCGCTTGGGTGAGTTGAGGCAAACGCAATGCAAGAAGCGCTTTGCGGCGGTGAAACGCTTGGCAGCAGCAGGCCGGAGTCCTGGTGGGCGCAAGCCCTGGCGGCGCGGGAGCAGGAGATCCAGGCTTTGCAAGAGCGCAACCGCCTCCTGCAGAGCCAAATTGATCTTTTGGAGTTGCGCCAAGAAAAGCAGCAGCGGCAACTGCGCAGCTACGAGGCAGAAATTGAGCAGCTCTACCAAGAAAAGCAGGTGTTGGAGCATCTGCTCCAGGAGCTGCCGCAGCTCTACCGCAGCAGGCTGCAGGCCCGCCTACAGCCCATCCGCGAGCGCATTGCTGCCCTTCAGGCAGAAAACCGCCGGCTTAAGCGGGAACTGGACCAGCTCAGCTACCGGCTGCAGGGCATGGATCAGTTGGATACCCCAAGCTGGAAGCTGCCCCTCCCCTCTCTCCCTGGCCTGCGCCGCTGGGATCCCCAGGACCCCTCTCCGCCTCGCCCTTGAGTTTCGCCCCAGCCCTAGGAGCGCAGTCGAGGCGCTGCTTGCTCGGAGATTTGGGAAATGGCCTATGAGCCCCTGCACCTAAAATACCGCCCGCAGCGCTTTGCCGAGGTCGTCGGTCAAGGAGCAGTAGTGCAGACTCTGGCCAATGCCATCCGACAAAACCGGGTGGCGCCGGCTTATTTGTTCTGCGGGCCGCGCGGCACGGGCAAGACCTCCAGCGCCCGCATTTTGGCCAAGTCCTTAAACTGCGAGCAGGGGCCGACGCCGGATCCCTGTCAGGTGTGCAGCCAGTGCCGCGCCATCACCGCCGGCTCTTCTCTGGATGTGATTGAAATTGACGCCGCCAGCCACACCGGCGTGGACAACATCCGCGAGCTAATCGAGCGGGCCCAGTTTGCGCCGGTGAGTAGCCGCTACAAGGTCTACATCATTGACGAATGTCACATGCTCAGCAACGCGGCCTTCAACGCTTTGCTGAAGACCCTGGAAGAGCCGCCCCCCCGCGTGGTGTTTGTCCTCGCCACCACCGACCCGCAGCGGGTTCTGCCCACCATCGTTTCCCGCTGCCAGCGCTTTGACTTCCGCCGCATCCCCCTCGACGACATGGTGGCCCACCTGGGCAAGATCGCCGCCCAGGAAGGGATCCCCATCACAGCAGAAGCCCTGCAGCTAGTAGCCCAAATTGCCCAGGGCGGGCTGCGGGACGCCGAGCGCCTGCTGGATCAGCTTAGCTTGCTAGAGGGATCCATCACCCCAGAAGTTGTCTGGGATCTGGTGGGCGGGATCCCGGAACAGCAGCTTTTGGAGTTGACGGATGCCCTGCTGGCCCAGGATGTAGAGGGGGTGCTGGCTCAAACGCGGCAATTGTTGGAGCGGGGCAAAGAGCCGCTGGTGGTGCTGCAGAACCTGGCGGCTTTTTACCGGGATCTGCTCCTGGCCAAGACGGCCCCCCAGCAACGGCATTGGGCGGCGGTAACGGATCCCACCTGGGCGGCCCTGCAACAGCGGGCCCCTCGCTACTCCGTAGAGATGCTGCTGGCAATCCAGAGCCATCTGCGCCAGTGCGAGCCGCAAATTCGCCAGAGCGGGCAACCCCAGCTGTGGCTGGAAATTGCTCTGCTGGATCTGCTGGGCCAGCTGCGCCCAGGGGCTGCAGCCAGCGCCGCGATCCCCCTTGCCTCTGCGGGCTTACCTTCTGCTGAGAAAACTGTCGATGCCTCCCCCCGCACCCCAGCAGAACAAAAGCAGAGGGCTACGGCAACAGCCACCCCAGAGTCCTTCACCCCTTCCCCTAGCCCAGCAGGGGACTTGACGCCCCTGCCGCAAGGACCCAGCCCACAAGAGCCGCTCCCTCCGGAAAAGGCAAAGGATCCGGCGCCTGCCCAGGTGTTGCGGCCCCACTGGGAGCAGTTTCTTGAAAACCTCCGCCCCATCACGCGAGGGCTATTGGCATCCGGCCATTTGCAGCAGGAGGCTCTTGTTTGGCTCGAGGGGACGGAGACCTTAGAAATTACCCTTGCTTTTCCCAATAAGGGCCTGGTGGAGAAGGTGCGCAGCAAAGAAGCCGAGGTCCACTCTGCTCTTTACAACCTGCTGCAGCGCCCGGTGCGGCTGAAGCTGGTGGTACAGCCACCGCCTCGCCTACGGGAGGGGCATGCTGGCCCAGCTGCGGCCCGTGACTCAAGGTTGGAGAGCAGCCCTCCTTCCCCCGAGCTCTCTCTTCCAAGACAGGCGGAGCTGAGGGCCCGGCAATCTACTGCCCCAGTGGTGCAAACCGCAAGGCCACCCTCCTACGACCTGGCCCATGAGCTGGCGGAGGTGGCCCGCCGCTTTGCTGACCATTTCAGCGGCAGTCTGGTGGATTTGCAAGGGATCCTGGCCGCGCCCCCAGAGACAGCAGCGGACCTGTCTGCCCTGGAGGGGGCTCCAGACTTGGGTGAAACCGACGGCTTGTTGACAGGCCAGGCCCCTCTGCCCCCCGAAGAGGAAGGGCAGCCTTTTTAGCGCTAGGCTGGGATTGTCTCAACCCCTGCGTCTTGAGGGATGATCTTCCCCATCTCGCCCTTGATCCGCTTCTCAGTCCAGGCGCTGTACTGGGCGCTGGTCCTGCCCCTACCGCTGTTGCTAGCCCGCCAAGGAACGCCCCTAGCGCTGGGATCCCTGCTGGCGGCACTGCTGGTGGGATGGGGGCTGCTCGTGGGATCCCTAAGCCAGCAGGTTCAGGTGGACGAGGTGGGCATGCAATCCACCTACCCCGCCTGGGTTCCGCCTTGGCTGCGCCAGGAGTGGCAAATCCGCTGGGCCGATGTCGAGCGCCTTGAACCCCGCTCCACCAGCCAAGGGGGCCTGGTGTACTACCTGGTCAGCCGAAGGGGGGATCGCGTCCTTTTGCCCATGCGGGTAGCCCGCTTCCGGGAACTGGTGGCGCTGGTGCGTCACCACACTGGCCTTGCGATAGATGGGCTGCGCCCCTATGTCCAGCCCTGGATGTACGCGCTACTGGGCGGCTGCGCCCTGCTGCTCTTGCTCTGGGATGGGATCCTTGCCTTCTGGGTTTGGACGGGGGGCTAGCTTAGCTCCAGCGGGGCAAGTAGCAGGAAAAATCCTGTTTCTTAACAAACCGAAAGGGCCCGGAAAGGGATCCCCAGACCACTTGGTCCGTTTCCGGGTCGCGGCCCTGATCCAGGCTGTGGAAGTAGTCGGCCCCAATCTCGAACTCGCTATAGAGGTAGGTGGTTCTGCCCTTGCGCTCGACGATACAGCCTTTGCCGGGCACGCTGCGGCCCCGGTAGCAGGATCCCGTCCACTCCACCTGGATTACACAGCCGGGCAAGAGTTCCAGCTCTGCCGCCCTCAGGCGGGCCAATTGCTCTAAGTTCCGACCGGCACATTTGTAGGCCTCTGGAGAGGTCAGGGCGTAGTTTTGGATGCGGATCCCCTCGGGGGTCTCGAAGAGATGGATGACCCGCTGCCGGTAGGGCTGGTCGGGGTAGATATCGTACAGTTGCTCCACGTAAAACCCTATCCCCTGAAACACCGACCACGGCAGGGGGCACTGGTAGACGTGAATGTTGGCAAACCAAACCGGCTCGGCCAGCGCCTGGTGCAGATTGTTGAAATGTCCGGCCATCCAGGTGGCCAGTTGGGCCAGTTGCGGCGAAACCGACATAGCGCGGGCAAAATCCTAACCAAGGGCAAACCTATTATCCAAGATGCTCGTCCTAGCTGCCAAAGCAAGCCTTGAGGGCCGCGAGCTAGAGTAGAAGAATGCAATCTGTTGCCACTTGGCCTATGTCTGCGGCACCTCTTCCTCTGCTGGGGCAATCTTTGGCTGCCTTGAAAGAGTGGGCAGTTGAGCAGGGGCAGCCGGCCTACCGCGGCCAACAACTGCACACTTGGCTCTACCAAAAAGGGATCCGCTCCCTGCAGGAAGTGACGGTCTTTCCCAAAGCCTGGCGCGAGGCGCTGCAGGATTATCCTGTGGGGCGCTCCCAGGTTGTGCAGCGGATAGAATCCCGCGACGGCACCGTTAAGTTGCTGCTGCAGCTAGCGGATGGGGAGTTGATTGAGACGGTGGGGATCCCAACCGCCAAGCGGCTAACTGTCTGCGTTTCCTCCCAGGTGGGCTGCCCCATGGCCTGCGACTTCTGCGCCACTGGCAAGATGGGCTACCGGCGCAACCTCAAGTTGCACGAAATTCTGGATCAGGTGTTAACGGTGCAGGAGGACTTTGGCCGCCGCGTCAGCCACGTGGTCTTCATGGGTATGGGGGAGCCCCTGCTCAACCGCGACACCGTGGTGCAGGCCATCCGCCGCCTCCACCAAGATATCGGCATTGGCCAGCGGCACATTACCCTTTCCACCGTGGGCGTGCCCCGGCAAATTCCCTGGCTGGCAGAGCAGAATCTGCAGATTACCTTGGCCGTCAGCCTGCATGCCCCCAACCAGGAGCTGCGGCAGCAGTTGATCCCTTCCGCAGCCCACTACCCCTTAGAGGCCCTGATCCGGGATTGCTGCGACTACATGCTGCGCACCGGGCGGCGGGTCAGCTTTGAATATACACTGCTAGCGGGGGTGAACGATCTGCCCCTCCATGCCCGCCAACTGGCGCGTCTGCTACAGCAGGCCAGCCAGGCGGGGGCCCGCCTGCACGTCAACCTGATCCCGTACAACCCCATTGCCGAGGCCAACTATCAGCGCCCCCACCCAGCGCGAGTGGCGGAGTTCGTCCGGCTGCTTGAAGAGCACCACGTGCGGGCCAGCGTGCGCCAAACCCGCGGCCTGGATAGCAACGCGGCCTGTGGTCAACTACGGGGATCCTTTCTGACCGCTTCCCCCGCGCCCTTGCCTTCCCCTGGGCCAGCCCTTGGCCGTCCCTAGACGCTCAAGTCCCCAGTTTTTTTGCAGTTGCCACCGGCGGGGCAGAAGGCAGCCAAACGCGAAAATGCGTCCATCCTTCCGAGCTGCTGACGGAGATCTGGCCCCCCATGTGCTCCACCAGTTGCTTCACCAAGGCCAGCCCCAGGCCGGTGCCGCCGTGCTTCCAGCGATCTGACTGCGGGATGCGGTAGAACTTCTCAAAGATGCGGGGCAGCTCCGACTCCGGGATCTCGTTGCTGTTGCTGCAGACAAAGAGGATCCCTTCTCCTTCCCGGGCCCCCTGCAGGTGGATGGATCCCGCGGGGGCGGTGTATTTGACGGCGTTGTGCAGCAGCTCGCGCAAGATGCGGCCCAGAGCCGTGGGATCCGCCTCAAGGGGTGGGATCCCCTCTTCTAGATGCAGTTGCAAACTTTGGTTTTTGGCCTGGGCCAGGGGCTGAACTGCCGCCACCAGATCCCGCAAATAGCGCGGCAGGAAGATCTCTTCGGGTTGGAGCAGATACTTCTCGGCTGCCAGCCGCTGCATGTCCAGCAGGTCGTTGATGAGCTCAATTTGGCGGTTGCATTCCTTGAGGGCGATGGCGAAATACTGCTGCTGCTTCTCGGGGTTATCGCGGGCTATTTGCAACATTTGCAGGGCCATGCGCACATTGGTCATGGGGGTGCGCAGCTCGTGGGAGACGGTGCTCAAGAAATCGTCCTTGAGCAGGTTGAGCCGCTCCAATTCCTTTACCTGGGCCTGGGCCGCCTCATACAGACGGGCCTGCCGCAGAGCCAGAGCAGACAGGTTGGCCACCTGATAGGCCAGTTGCCTTTCGGCTTCGGAAAACTCCTGCTGCCGCTCCAACAGCAACAGCCCCAGCCGCTCTTGCTTGTCCCGAAGGGAGCAAGCCAAAAGCTGTACCCAGTGCCCGCCTCGCTCCTTTTGACAACAGCAGTGGACTTCCCAGGGCTGCTCGAGAAAAGCATAGGAGTGCAGCAGGTGCCTCAGCTCGGGGTCGTTGAGGTAGGCGGGATCCGCCTTCTCCGGAAACGAGCAAGCCGGGATCCAGGAGGATCCATCGGCGCCGGTCAAGAAAATATGACAGCTGGTTAGGTTGAGGGCCTCGGCCAGGCTCTTGACCACCTCTTCCAGGATCTCCCCCTCCTTGAGGCTGGCCACCATCTGGCCGCTGAGGGAGCGCAGCACCGCCTCGAAGCGCAAAGCCTGCTCCAGCCTGGCAGTGCGCAGCGCCACCTGGGCTTCCAGCTCGCGGTTGAGGGCTTCTAGCTGCTGTTGGGCCCGCTTTTGCTCGGTGATCTCCCGCCCCACCGACAGGATCTCCACCAGTTGGCCCTGGCTGTCGAAAATGCCCTGATCCACCCAGCTCACCCAGCGGGATTGGCCATCTTCGCCGGGGTACTCCCGCTCGCTGCGGTGGTAAGGGTGCTCAGGCGTCAGAGCCGCAAGGGACTGCAGCACCGCCTCCCGTTCTTGCGGCGGTAGAGAGTCCACCCAACGGCTACCTATCGCTTCTTCTGCGGAACGGCCAAAAAAGCGCAGGTAGGCAGGGTTGACATAGGTGATGCGGCTGCTATCGGGCAAAGAGCGGCAGATCAGCTCCGTCTGCTGCTCCACCACAGCGCGGTACTGCTGCTGCTGTTGCCAGAGGCGATCCAGCAAAGCTTGTTGGTTGGTGGTCGCCTGCTGCCAAGCTTTGGCCAGGATCTGCACTTCTTGGATAGGGCCGGGATCCACAGGGGGCCAGGCCGGGATCCCAGTGTGCACAAATTGCTCCGCTATTTGGGTAAGGCGGCGCAGCGGACGAGAGAGGGCTTCGCTGAGGAGGATCCCGGCGGCCAAAAAGCCCAGCAGCAGCCCACCCCCCAACAGGGCCGCCTGCCGAGCACTGGCATAGACAGGGGCTAAAAGGGCGCCCTCCGGGATCCCGTAGACGAAGTAAAAGCCCGGCCCCCATTGATCCTGAATGGCCGTCACCTGCACCCAGTAAGGGATCCCGTCCACCCTAAGGCGCAGCAAACCTTCAGAGGCCGCCGTTGCCCAGGATCCCACCTGCTCTTGCACAGCCAGCAGCAGCGGCTGGGGAGAGAGCTCCTCCGTGCCGGCCACCACCTGGCCCTCTTCATCCAGCAACCAGCTCACCCCTGGATACGCCAAGCTGGCCTGCAGATCCTCCAGAAAAGCCTGCAGTTGCTGAGCCGAGAGAGCAGCCACCCAGCTGCCGTAAACCCGCCCCTCCGCCTCGGCCAAGGGCAGCGCTGTCAGGATCAGCCGCTCCGGCCTCTGATTGGGAAACTCGACAAAAAAGTTGCTCACCACCCAGGTACGGCGGGCCTCTTCCTGTTGCAGGATCCCGGGAAACCAAGACAGCCGCCGCAAATCCACCCAGCCCAACTGCCGCGTCAAGCCGGTGGGAGCCCCGCTTTCCGGATCCCGCTGGCGGCCCTGGACGGATCCCGGCTTCAGGCCCGGCGTGTGGTAAGTCCAAATCGACCCATCGGCGTGGCGGCGGGCGGTTACAAACCCCCCCTCCGCTGAGACAAAGCCGATGTAGCTCAGCTCGGGAAACTGCTGCAACTGGCGGGCAAAATAGGCCTCAAGCCTCTCCAGATCTTGCGGCTGAAGTGCGGCCAACTTGGGCAGTAGCTCCCACTGCACTGCCCCTTGATTGAGGGCATTGATCTGAAGGGGAGCTTGGAGATAGCGCCTGAGGTGCTCTTCAGTGCGATGGTGAACCTCCCTCTTCAGGTGCTCGGCCAATTGCAGCGCCATCTGCCGCCCAGCCCGCCAGGAGAGATAGCCCACCCCGCCTGCCCCCCCAGCCACTGCCAACAGCAGCGGCAACAGCAGCGCCACCCGCAAAGGGATGGGTTGGAGAGACCAGCGGGATTGCCCTTGGGAAGAACTCCAGGAAGATTGCATGGGATGGCCTGGGAGATGCTCCCCGACGGTCATCTTCCCAATGGGCCGAGAAAGCTGTCCCAGGAAATACTCTCTCTACTCTAGCAAGGGTTAACCTACCACCAGGGCCAGATTTTGAGTGGCTAGGCCGCAGAAGCCGAGATTGGCTTTTCCACTGCAACCTTTTGGCTAAGCAGCGCCAGGGTCAACTGATCCAGAATTTCTAGGTCGGCCTCCGAGTAACGTCCCTGCAAAAGCAGTTCGTTGATGAGGCTCTCTTGCTCTAGGCTGAGGAAGCTACTCTGAAACACTTGCGCAACTACTTCCTGGATACTGGGGGTATTCATGGCTGTCTCCGTTTGGGCTTTCCTTACTTCAGGGACGCTTGAGCCTTAGCTGCAGCAGGAGCCGTGTCCTGCCACTTTAGAGAAACCCTCCGCAGTTTCCCCAGGGAGAGGTTCTCGCTCAGCACCATTGCCAAGCGGTAAGTCCGGTAATCTAGGGTTAAGTCGAGAGGGGCCTGCATGCTGTTTTCTCCGTACTTCTACCTATAACGACTTTAGCAAGTGCTCCGGGATATCACGTAAGCGATTTCTATGTTTTTTGTACGCGATCTGGCGGAAACAAGGACGAGCAACCCCCCTTGCGGGGGGTTGCCTGCGAGCCCATGCGCCAGGGCGAAGATGGGGTGACCTCGGCAGCAGCTCTCCGGGAAGCTCGGGATCCGCCCTGCGGGAGGCTTAGGCTTGCTTGAAGTAGTCAGGCTCGTTGCCGGGCTTCCACTTGATGTTGCAGCCGAGGCTGGGCTTTTGGTTGGGATCGATGGGCTTGCCTGCTAGCAGGTTATCCAGGGCTGCCCGCAGATCTTTGCCGGTGACCGGCACATCCGTCAGGCTGGGACGGCTGTCATCCAGTTGGCCCCGGTACACCAGCTTGCGCTCTGCATCGAACAAGAAAAAGTCAGGGGTGCAAGCAGCCCTGAAGGCCTTGGCCACCTCTTGGGTTTCGTCGTAGCAGAAGGGGAAGGTAAAGCCCAAGGTCTCGGCCATTTTCTTCAAGTTCTCGGGGCTGTCCTCAGGGTAATTCTCCACGTCGTTGGCGCTAATGGCTACAATGCCGACGCCGCGGTCCTTGTAATCTCTGCCAATACGGGCCAGCTCTTCTTGCACATGCTTCACATAGGGGCAGTGCTGGCAGATGAACATCACTAGCAAAGCGGGCTTGTCGGCAAAGGTGGAGAGGGAAATGGTTTGTCCAGTTACCACATCCGGCAGGCTGAAGTCTGGGGCCGGGGTGCCCAAAGGTAGCATGGTCGAGGGAGTACGGGCCATAGCAAACCTCCAGCGTAAAGTTTCCTTAATCATCATGGCTCATCCCCCTCCCCAGAAAACCTCACCAGGGGATCGCGCCAGTAACTTGAGGATCCCAAGTAGGCCGGGAACAGCCTTTACAATTTGGATGAAGTCCGTAGCACTTTGTCCAGGAGCTAAGCCTTGAGCCCCACCGTCTTGTCCGCTGCTCCCCTAGTGGACACCCACGTCCACTTGAACTATCCCGACTTTGCAGAAGATCTGCCCCAGGTGGCCGAGCGCTGGCGCCAGGCCGGGATCCGGCACCTGGTGCACTCCTGTGTAACGCCAGCAGAGTTTCCCCAGCTGCAGGCCATTGCCAACCAGTACCCCGAAGTCTTTTTGTCGGTGGGGCTGCACCCTTTGGAGGCGCGCCAGTGGCAGCCGGATCTGGCCGAAAAGATCGCCCAGTTGGCCGCCAGCGACACGCGGGTGGTGGCCATCGGGGAGACGGGCTTAGATTTTTACAAGTCCGACCCGGCGGATATCGAGCGGCAACAAGCCTCCTTCCGCGCCCACATTGCCATTGCCCAGGAGCAGGATTTGGCCCTCATCGTCCATTGCCGCGAGGCGGCAGCAGCCACCTACGAACTCCTCAAGGAGGCCCTGGCCACTGGGGGGCCGCTGCGGGTGGTGATGCACTGCTGGAGTGGATCCCCGGAGGAGACGCGGCTCTTTGTAGAGCTGGGCTGCTTCATCAGCTTTAGCGGCATCGTGACCTTCAAGAACGCCGAGACCGTGCGCCGGTCGGCCTTGGAGGTGCCCTTGTCCCAGCTTTTGGTGGAAACCGATTGCCCTTTTTTGGCCCCCACCCCCTTCCGCGGCAAGCGCAACGAGCCGGCCTACGTGCAGCGGGTAGCCCAAACTCTGGCGGAGCTGTTGCAGATCTCCTTGGAAGACCTGGCCCAACAGACCAGCCAAAATGCCGCCCGCCTCTTCCGCCTGCCCCAGCCCCCTTTGTGAAGGAGAGTGGAGAACTTTTGAATTCCTTAAGCTTTTCCCCTGCGGCTCTGCAACTTCCCGGCAGGGGGCGCTATCGTGAAAGAGGGAGTGTAGCTTCCAATACTTTTGCTCCCTCATGGAGAGATGGCTACGGAAAACTTGGCCCCTGCAGCCTGCACCAGCCGGGATGTCCTCATCAACCGCATTACCCACCAGATCCGGCAATCTTTGGAGCTGGATCAGATCCTGAGGGCAACGGTAGAGGAGGTGCGGGCCTTTTTGGGCACGGATCGGGTCAAGGTGTACCGCTTCGACCCGGAAGGTCATGGAACGGTGGTGGCGGAAGCGCGCCAGCCGGGGCGGCTGCCCTCTCTCCTGGGTTTGTCTTTTCCGGCAGGGGATATTCCTGAGCAAGCGCGGCAGCTGTTTCGCCTGGCCCAGGTGCGGGTCATTGTGGATGTGGAGGGCCAAACCCGCTCCCTCAGCCAGCCGGAGCCTCTGGGCCGCTTTGCCCAGGCCCAGCCTTTGCCTCTGGGAGAGGTGCCGCAGCGGCCGGTGGATCCCTGCCATGCCCATTACCTCAAGTGTATGGGGGTGGCCTCTTCCCTGGTGGTGCCCCTCCTGCATCACCAGCAATTGTGGGGGCTCTTGGTCTCCCACCACGCCGAGCCGCGCTCCTACTCTGCTGAGGAGCTGCAGGTGGTGCAGTTGGTGGCGGATCAGGTGTCGATTGCCATTGCCCAGGCGGAGTTGCTGGAGCAGGCGCGGCAGAAGGCGCAGCAGGAACGCTTGATTAACCAAATTGCGGCGCTGGTGTACTCGCCGCTTCACCCCGAAACCACCCTGAGCACCGTCCTGGAGCAGCTTACCGCCCAGCTCCAAGGGATCGGGGCACGGCTGCGCCTCCAGTTCCTGGGCTTGGAGACTCTCCACGGCTATGGGAGCCAGCCGCCGGCAGGGTACGACGCCTGGCTGCAGGAGCAGGTGGGACGAGGCAAGTTGGCAGGGAACGGGGTGAGAACCTGGTCGCTTTCGCAACTGGAGAAGTGGCCAGAACTGCAGTTACAGGTGCAGCAGACGCCCATCCGCGGGCTGCTGGCGGTACCGCTGCTTTGGAAGGAGCAGGTGCTGGGCTGGCTGAGCGTGTTTCGTGGCGCCATCTGCCAAGAGACCCACTGGGCCGGCTACCGCTGGCCCGCCCAAGGGGAAGGTGGGGAGGATCCCCGTCAACAACTGCCCTTGATCTCTTTTGCCGCCTGGCGGGAGCTGAAAATTGACGAGCCCAAGGCGTGGTCGGCCTCTGACCTGGAGCTCGTCAGCCGCGCTGCTGTACACCTGGCCCTCTCGATCACGCAAAACCAGCTCTACCGCCAGTTGCAAGATCTCAACGCCCGTCTGGAGCAGGAGGTGCAGGAGCGGACCGCGGCCCTGCAGCGCTCTCTAGCAATGGACGCCCTCCTGCAGCGGGTTACCGACCAGGTGCGCACCACCCTGGACGAAGCCCAGATCCTGCGGGCAGTGGTGCGGGAGTTGGCCCTAGGGCTGCCCATCCAAGGCTGCGATCTCTGTCTCTACGATCTGGAGGCCGGCCAGGCCACGGTGCGCTACGAATACACCGCCGCCCTGCCGCCCGCCGGCGGGATCACTCTAACCCTAGCCGACTACCCGGATCTCTACCGGCAACTGCAAAGGGGGCAAGCGGCGCAACTGTGCCATTTGTCGGGGCAAAGCTGGATCCCGCGGCGGGAAGGGCTAACCCTCTTGGTATGTCCGCTGCGGGATGGCCAGGGGTTGGTGGGGGATCTCTGGCTAGTGAAGCCGGCAGACGAGTGCTTTGATGAGCTGGAGGTGCGGGTAGTGCAGCAGGTGGCGGATCACTGTGCCATCGCCATCCGCCAGGCTCGCCTCTACCAGGCCTCGGTGCAGCAAATCAGTGAGCTGGAACGCCTCAACCGCCTCAAAGATGATTTCTTGAGCACCGTCTCCCACGAGCTGCGCACCCCCATCACCAACATGAAAATGGCCATCCAACTGCTGAAAGTGGCCCGCACCCCGCAAAAACGGGAGCAATACTTGCAAATCCTGGAGCAGGAGTGCGAGCGCGAGGCGGAATTGGTCAACGATCTGCTGGATCTGCAGCGGCTGGAGCAGGGATCCAAACCCCTTCATCTTGAAGAAGTGTCCTTGGCCGCCTGGCTGCCCACTGTGCTCCAGCCCTTTGTGCAGCGGGCCCAGGCCAATCAGCAACAGTTGCGGTGGCAGATTGACCCGAAGGTGGGCAAGATAGTGACGGATCAGGTGGGTCTGGAGCGGGTGGTGCAGGAGCTGGTCAACAACGCCTGCAAGTACACCCCGCCTCACCACCGCATCACGGTGACGGCGGGCCGCCTCAGCCCTGAACAAGTGCAAATTCGGGTTATCAACGAGGGGGTGGAGATCCCCCGCAGCGAGTGGGAGCGCATCTTTGAGAAGTTCTACCGCATCCCCAGCGGGGATCCCTGGAAGCGGGGCGGCACCGGCCTGGGGCTGGCTTTGGTCAAGCAGTGGATGCAGCGGCTGGGAGGCTGCGTCTGGGTAGAAAGCGGCCACGGCAAGACCTGCTTTACCCTGCTGTTGCCGCAGGGATCCCTGCAGCAGCCGCCCCTGAGTCGCAACTGTGCCTAGACCCATGAGCGATGGCCACCCAGAAGCGCTGCAACTAGCCGTTGGGCAATTCAACCGGGGGGAGTTCTACGCCTGCCACGACACCCTGGAGGCGCTGTGGATGGAGGCAACAGATCCGGAGCGGCGCTTCTACCAGGGGCTGTTGCAAACCGCCGTGGCCTACTACCACCTGCAAAACGGCAACCGCCGCGGCTGCATGATCCTGCTGGGGGAGGCCAACCGCAAGCTGGCCGACTTTCTGCCCACCTACGCCGGCTACAACCTGCAAGCTCTCTGGGAAGCCAACCAGAGTCTCCTGCAAGAGCTCTTTTGCCTCCAGCCTGAGGATCCCTTGCCCTGGGTGGCCCCTCCTGTCCTGAGAACCGTTGACGACAGGCCCGATCGCGAGGCTTCTTGGAATCTCCCAGAACCCCAGTAGCTACCGCCGCTTGGAGCGACGAGCTTGCCGTTCTGCCTCCTGGCGCCGCCGCCGATCCCGCCAGTCAACAAAGGTGATGTAGCCAACCCCCAGCGTTACAGCCAGCAAGAGCAAAAAGATGCTGCCGTAGGCAAGGCGGACAACCCAGGACACGTCAAGTTCCATAGAGCAGGAGGAAGTCCTTTAGCAACAACAGGGCCAGGCGGGATCCGCTACATGCCGTTACGGCCCCAGACCACAAAGGCAATGGAAAGGGCAAAGAAAGCAGCAACGGCAACCCAGCCAAGGGTAATGATGTCCATAGCTCTAGCTCAGCAAAGAGAGTCCATCGAGGTAATCCCATTTTAGGGGATGGGATCCCCCCGCCTCCCCCCTAGAGCCCGACTGGGGGGGAGGAGCTAGAGATCTTGCGCCCTCAGGGTTTGCACGCCCCGGGGCGACCAGGTTACCGCTCCAACGCGCTCGGCAATGTAGAGGGGCCGCTGCTTTTGCCGAAACCAAGTAGCTACTGCCTCGCCAACAGGGCCGGAGCTGATGCCTGCCTGCACCTGAAAGCGCTCCAGCAAGTCCAAGATTACGGATCCCCCATCCCACCACAGCCAGTCGATCTGGGCCGGCAGCAGGGGGGATCCGGCTAGCTCGGCCTGGACGTTGGTGCCGGCGGATCCCAAGAGCAGCCAACGGGATCCCTCCGCCTCCAGGGTCAACACCAGAGGGTTGGTGTGGACAGCCTGCAGCTTCAGCCGCTCCGAAAAAGGGATCCAATCCGCAGGCCGCAAGACTTGATAGGGGATCCCGGCAGCTTGCACGGCGCTAAGAGAGCGCAGGTAGCTGTCCGAGGCGGCATTGACGCCGCCCCCGTCCCAGAACTGCCCGATGGAGAAAGCTGAAAGCAGGATCTCCCAGCCCCCATTGGCCGAGCCGGCAGAGGTCATGGCCACCGCCCCCTCCAGACGGCGCAGGCCCTGTTGCCGCAAAAAAGGGAGCACCGTACGCTCGGCCAAGCGGGGATCGCCGCTGTTCAGTAAGAGGTGGCGTCCTTCGGCTTGGATGGCCAGGATGGGGATACGGCCACTGGCCAAAGCCGTGATCTGAACTGGCGGCCCCGGCCACAGCCTTGGCCCCAGCAGGATGGCGGCCATAACCAGAGCAGTGCCCTGCCAGCGGAAAGCCCGCCGCCAGCGGGGCCAAAAGGTCAGGGCCACTAGCGCCCCGTAGAGGAGCAGGCACTGCAGCAACGAGACCCTGCCGGTGTAGTAGGAGCTTAGGGGCCAGCTGGCCATCCAGCTCACCCAGTTAATCAAGGGGGTGAGCAAAAACGTCAAGGGCCGGGCCAGCAGGGATCCCAGCCCCGGCCAGATTAAGGCCACCAGGGCCGCCCCAAACCCTGCCACCAGCAGCGGCACCACTAGAAGCAATAGCAGCGGGTTGGCCAGCAGCGAGTAGGTGGGGATGCGGCCAAAGATAACCACCTGTAGCGGCAGGATCCAGATCTGGGCGGCCAGCGGAACGGCCAGAGCGGTAGCCACCGCCGGCGGCAAGAAGTCCAGCCGGGACACGATCGGCGCCGTCCCCACCAGCAGTCCCAGGGTGGCAGCAAAGCTAAGCTGAAACCCCAAGTCCGTAATCCACAGGGGCTGGTAGATCAAGAGCAAAACTGCCGCCACCAGCAGCGTCCCCAGGGGGTCAAGCCTAACTTTTCCTTCCAGTCTGGGCTCCGTCAGCACCAGCATGGCCGCCACCCCCATCACTGCCGCCCGCAACACCGAAGGCGTAAACCCCGTCAAGGTGAGGTAAAGCCCCAAGACCGCCAGGAGGATCCCTTGCTGCAGGCGCACCGGCAGCCGCCGCGTTAGGACAAACACCACCCCCACCACCAGGGACACGTGAAACCCAGAGGCCGCCAGGACGTGGGCCAGACCGACTTCCCGAAAGGCATCCTGCAAATCAAAATCCAATTGCGCAGCGCGGGATCCCAGCACCAAGGAAGCCAAGAGGTTCCCCTGCCGCTCCCCCAGCCCGGCAATGAACGCCTCCCGCACCCGCCGCCGCAACACCCAACCTCCCCAGCCCCTCCCGCCCGGTTGGGGAATCACCTCGCGAGCGCTGAACCCCGCAAAAGCTCCCTGGCGCTGCAGATAGGCCTGAAAATCAAAGCTGCCTGGGTTTAGGGCTGGACTGGGGAGGTAGAGAGATCCCGTCAGGCGCACCCGCTGGCTGGGATGGAGAGCCTGGCTTGGGAGAGCTTCAGGGCTGGCAGTGACGTAGAGCTTGCCGCTCACCTGGCGAACGGTGGAGTTGGGCTCCAACACCTGCTCCACCTCAAGCCAAAACTGCCGCCGCTCGCTGCGGGTGGGACGGGGTTCTGAAAGAACGGTGCCCACCAGACTCATCTGCGGCTGTGGGGCCAGCAGGCTGATATCCGTTGGGCCGGGAACCGGCTGTCGCCAGCCCAGGTAGGTCCAGGCTAGACACCCCACCAGCCCCATCGCCAGCCAGGTGCGGGCCAAACGCCGTTGCCGCCGCCACAGCAGGGATCCCGCCAATCCCAACGCCAGCGGGATCCCCCACCCCCAGCCCCCTACCGCTGGCCAGGCCCGCAGCAACAGGCCTAGGATCCAGCCCAGCCCCAGCAGATAGGTTTTCTCCATCCCCTTTCAGCGCCCTTGCTCCCACTCTACTGTTGCGCTCAGGTGGGATCCATGGCCTTGTCTTAACCTTGAACGGTTGCCAACCCCGCAAGACAATTGCCACCAGCCGCCTTCTCCCGGCAGAGGGGCAACGCACCCCCCAATCCCTAGCCCGCAAACTTCCTCTTGCCAGTTTTGCGAAAGATGGCCCACTGGCTCGTGAGGGCGATATCCTAGGGTTGAGGCTACTGCGAGGGGAGGCGGATCCGCTCCCCTCTGTTCCATCCCATTTGGGAATGTCGTTAGGGTGATAGTGGGCTTCGCAAGGTGGGGAAGCGCACATGGACAGCACTTTGCTGCAAGCAGCTCGCCAGATCTACCAGCTTCATCTTCAGCACCGACCAGAGGTGGTGGAGCAGCCACCGCGGGGTGTGGTCATCCACCGCCGTACCCTGCGAGGGGATCTGATCTTTTCTGAGTTTCCCATTCTGCTACCCCAAGAAACCTTCATCCCCCTGCAGCAGCTGGAGCCGCTGCAGTGAGGCAGAAGGGCTACCCTTGCTTTGGCTGCCCTGCTCAACCTTCTGCGCTGCTAAGCAGCGCTTGCGCAATGTGGCTGAGCAACGTCGACACGAACAGCCCCTGGGAACTGCGTCTGCTGGGTTGGGTGCTGGTGTTGGTCCTGGGGGCTTGTGTGGGCAGCTTTATCAACGTGGTGGTCTACCGCCTGCCGCGGGGTCTCTCTCTGCTCTATCCCGGATCCCATTGTCCCCACTGCAAGACCCCCCTGAGCCCCACGGAAAACCTCCCCCTCCTGGGTTGGTTCCTGCTGCGGGGTCGCTGCCGCCACTGCGGGGATCCCATTGCCTGGCGCTACCCTGCCGTTGAGGCCTTGACCCTGGGGCTGTTTGGCCTCAGCATCGCCATCTTAGGGTTTTCCCCCCGCGGGATCCTCACCTGTGTCTTGTTGAGCTGGCTGCTGGCGCTGGCCCTGGTTGACCTAGATACGTTTCTGCTGCCGGAAGCGCTCACCCGCTCCGGCTTGGTGGCGGGGCTGCTGGCCCGCTTGCTCCTGCCCTGGTGGGAAGGGTCGGGATCCCTGGCCGCCATGGGCTGGTCAGTGGTGGCGGGGATTGCTGGCGCGGTGCTCGGCATTTGGCTGTTGGAGGGTATTGGCTTGGTGGCCCGCCGGGTTTTGCGGCGGGAGGCCCTAGGCGGAGGAGATGGCAAGTTGCTTGCCCTGATTGGTATGTGGCTGGGCTGGCAGGGGGTGGGGGTGACCCTCCTAGTGGGTTCGGGGTTGGGCTTGCTGGCTAACTTGCTGGCCCTGGCCAAAGGAAAGGCCCGCCTGGGCAAACCCGTCCCCTTTGGACCCTACTTGGCTCTAGGCGGGGCTGTGGCTGCCTTGGCAGGCTCCCCGCTGGTCGAAGCCTACCTGCGCTGGTCGGGGTTGCTGGAGTAGGGGGAACGCCTGTTCAGCTCCTGCCAGTCGCGGTAGGGAGGGCCGGGCCTCCGCAAGGACTGGCGATGGCAAAACCCACAGACAAACCAACGCTCCAGCTCGGCGGCAGGGGTGGGGCAGCCGCAGGCAGGGCAGGGGAACAGGTTTTGCCGGGTCTGGTGCTGTTTCACTCGCTGAGCCCAGCGCTCAAAGGCAGCTTTGACCTCCTCAGAAGAGGGAGGTAAGCAAGAGCAGCGAGGGGCAGCAGGCCGCTTTGGCGGTGCAGGGGAAAGGGGGTAGAACTTGTCCACCAGCTCCGCATCGGCGGCAAAAGAGTTAGCCAAGCCAGATCTGGCATGCCAAGCAGCGGGGCTAAAGCGGATATCAGTGAGGGGAGAGGGCAGGCGGCTGTTGAGTTTCTTTAGAATCAGTTGGCGCTGCAAGGTGAGGTTCTGAGCCCAAGCAGGGGTAGAGGTGGCCACCTGCAGCACCTGACGGCGCAGGTTGACGGGATGGGTTTGCGCGGCTACCGCTTCTCCCACCACTTCCGGCCAGATCTGCCGCAGGGTCTGCATTTGGCTAAGCTCGGCCCAAAGGGGGTGAGCGCTGAAACTTGCCAACACATGCTCTAGGCTTTGCAGCATGGGGTCTTGCCCTAATCCTTAGGAAAGGCCGCTTTTGTCTTCCAGGAACTGGGCTGCTTCGCTGAGGGCCGACTGGATGGAAGCGGCATCAGGTAGAGAACGGGATCCGCCATCGGGGCTGAGGGAAACTAGTCCTTCCAAGCTGCGGATGTGGATATCTTGCTGGGGGAAGGGGATGCGGATCCCACGCCGCCGAAACTCTGCCTCAATGGCAAAGTTGAGCTCGCTAATCAAGACAAATTGATCCTGAGGACGGTTGATCCACACCAGCAGCTCAAAGTTAAGGGAAGAGGGCCCAAAAGATCTAAGCCACACCTGCGGAGGCGGGTTGGTCAGAACCCGCGGATTCCCTCTAGCAACCGCAAGGAGGGCTTCGGTAACCACGGCCGTATCGGAGCCATAGGCTACACCTACGGGAATGTGGATGCGGCAGCGGGGATCCCGGTAGCTCCAGTTCACCACCTTCGACTCGGTGAAGCGGGAGTTGGGCACAATCACAAAGATGCGATCCAAGGTGCGCAGGACAGTTGCCCGCGGGCCAATGTGCTCCACCGTGCCCAGCAAGTTATCCACTTCGACCAGATCCCCAATCTGGATGGGGCGCTCCAGGAGGATGGCGAGGTAGCTAATGTAGTTGTTGGAAAGGTTTTGCAGGCCAAAGCCAATGCCCAAGCCCACCGCCCCCGCAATCACAGCTAAGGAGCTGAGGTTGAGGCCACTAAAGGGCAGCACCAGCAGGATCCCAAAGAGAGTGAGGACGTATTTGAAGATGGCCGCCGTCGACTCCTGGGTGCCCAAGTCTAGCCCAAGGCGACCTAATAGTCGCCGCTTCAAGCCAACGCTGATGTAGTGGGCAACCGTAAAAACCAGAGCGGCCAGGACAAAGAAAACCAACAGGCTAGCAATGGAAACATGGGAATTGGGCAGCGGTTGGGTGAGAACGCCCAGCGCCGTGTCCACCACCTGCTCCAGGCGCGCGTAAAAAGCCCGCTGAAAGGGTCGCAGGGGGGGTATGAAGCTGATGCCGCGATCCAGCGAGATGCCGGCAATCAGCATTGCCCCCAGGCTGCGCAGCAGGGATCCTCCCACGTCAATCCAGCTGCCCCAGCCTGGGTCGGCCCGGAGCTCTAGCCACCTCTGCAGGCGGACAAGGCTGCGGTCAAACAGCCGCCAGAGAAAGAACCCCAGCGCCAAAGTGGCCAGCCCAGCTAGGAGAGTAAACAGCAGCACGCGCGGATCCCGCGTCCGCTGCAGATCCAGCCGATCCTGCCGGTACTCGGCAATGGCTTGTTCCAGCCGTCGTGCCCAACTGTTGGCCACCAGACGCACATCGTTGAGGCTCACCTGGCCCAGCGGTATCCTGCGCTCGGCAGCCGCATCGGCATAGGTGACAGTAAACAAATACCGTTGGGTGGCCTCAAAGCGGCCTCTTTCTCCCAGACGGAGGACGTACTGCCCATTGGCCTCCTGGGCCACCCGCACCTCTGGCTCTGGCAACTGGCCTTCTTCTAAAAAGCGCTCGATGATGGCCCGCACGTTATCGGCCCGCACGTCACTGGGGTACTCTGCCGTCTGCAGGCGAAACACGGGGACCTTCCCCACCAAGACTTCTGTGCCCTCTTGGCCAGTCAACGGGATCGGAGGGGGGGATCCCTCAGGGGCAAGGCCAGGAGTCTGTAGCTCGAGGGCCTGAGCCAGGCGGCCCTCAAGGGGGGCAGAGACGGCAGGGGAAAGCCAGAGACCGATCCCCACCGTCAGCCCTAGCACAGCTCCCTTCAGGAGGAGGGACTCTCGAATGGCGCGGCGGAGACAAACACCCATGGTTGCAGAGATCCCGGGGAGGCTTGGCGGTATGCCTATGGTGGCACAAGCAAATCCCAAGGGAGGTAGGCTAAGCGTTCAGAGGCTCTGAGGGTGGCCCAAAAGCCGTTGGCGCAGCTTTTTAATCTGGTCGCGCAGCCGGGCAGCTTCTTCAAATTCCAGGTTTTTAGCCGCCGCCTTCATCTTTGCATCTAGCTCGCTAATTAGCTCTGGAATTTTTGATAGCGGGATCTCATCTGGTGCTGGAAAGGCTTTTTCTAGATCCCTGCCGTTGAGTTTGCGGGAGATGGCTAAAAAAGACAAAATAGCGTTGCTGTTTTTCTTAACGATGGGCTTGGGGGTGATGTTGTGCTGGCGGTTGTATTGCAATTGAATTTCCCGGCGGCGCTGGGTTTCGGCAATAGCCCGGGCCATGCTGCTGGTGAGAGTGTCGGCGTACATCACCACCGTGCCGCGAACATTGCGCGCTGCCCGCCCAATCATCTGGATTAGGGATCGCTCCGCCCGCAGAAATCCTTCTTTATCCGCATCCAAAATGGCCACCAAGGAGACTTCCGGCAAATCCAACCCTTCCCGCAACAAATTGACTCCCACCAGGACATCAAAAGCTCCTTCCCGGAAATCTTGGAGGATCTCGATGCGCTCGATGGGGGTAATCTCAGAGTGTAGGTAGCGAACGCGGATGCCGCGTTCCTGCAGGTATTCTGTGAGATCTTCGGCCATGCGTTTGGTGAGGGTGGTCACGATTACCCGTTCGGCAGGGCCCTGCTGCGAGCGCTCTAGCCGCAGATAGATCTCCCCCAGCAAATCCTCGATCTGCCCGGCGGTAGGGCGCACATGCACCTCGGGATCCACCACGCCGGTGGGCCGAATGACCTGCTCTACAACCCGACCCGTACCCGGCACATAGAACTTTAGGGTTTTGCCGTTTTCCACCACTGTTTCAAATTGGGCTCCGCTTTGCTCCAGTTCCCAGTTGCCAGGCGTGGCGGAAACAAAGATGCATTGGTGGACTTTGGCCCAAAACTCTTCGGCTTTGAGGGGGCGGTTGTCGAGGGCACTGGGCAGGCGAAAGCCGTGATCCACTAGCACCTGTTTGCGGGCGCGATCCCCATTGTACATGCCACGGATTTGCGGCACCGTGACGTGGGATTCGTCCACCACCAAGAGCCAATCGTTGGCCTTAAAGTAGTCCACTAAGCAGGCAGGTGGCTCTCCTTCCTTGCGCCCTGTCAGGTGGCGGGAGTAGTTTTCAATGCCGTTGCAATAGCCCACCTCCCGCAGCATTTCCAGATCAGCGCGGGTGCGCTGCTCTAGCCGCTGGGCTTCCAAGAGCTTGCCCTGGCGGCGAAAGAGAGCTAGCTGCTCTTCCAGTTCCTGCTCGATGCTGCGGATGGCCTGTTCTAGCCGCTCTTCTGGTGTTACAAAGTGGCGAGCTGGATAAACCCTGAGGGCGCTGACGCTGGTGAGGATTTGACCTGTTACTGGGTCAATGAGGCGAATGGCCTCAATCTCGTCGCCAAAAAACTCAATGCGAATGACTCGGTCTTCGTAGGCAGGCACAATTTCCAACACATCCCCTTTGACGCGAAACCGCCCCCGCACCAGTTCCAGATCATTGCGCTCATACTGGATGCTGACTAGATCCCGCAAGACTTGCCGCTGGTCAATTTGCTGGCCAACTTTGAAGGGGATGGAAGCCTTCAGGTATTCCTCCGGCATGCCCAAGCCATAGAGGCAGCTTACAGAAGCCACAACGATGACATCCCGCCGTTCAAAGAGGGAGCGGGTAGCCGAGTGCCGCAGCATGTCAATTTCTTCGTTAATGGAAGAGGACTTGGCAATGTAGGTGTCGGTACTGGGCACATAGGCCTCCGGCTGGTAGTAGTCATAGTAGCTGATGAAATACTCAACAGCATTGTAGGGAAAAAGCTCGCGCAGCTCGTTGCACAGTTGTGCGGCCAAGGTTTTGTTGGGGGCCATCACCAGGGTCGGCCTGCCAATCTGCTGGATAGTATGGGCAATGGTAAAAGTTTTGCCAGTTCCGGTTGCCCCCAGCAGAGTTTGAAAGCGATGGCCCTCCAAAATTGACTGCACTAAGCCAGCAATTGCCTTAGGCTGATCCCCGGTAGGTTGGTAGGGGGAAACCAGTTGAAACTCGGACATAGGTCTAATCCTTTACAAGCTGTAGATCTGTCCATCTACCAGCAGGTAAGTAATGCCTTTTTTTTGCAACTGCGAGCGCACAATTTCCAGAATGTAGCCGGGAAATTGGATGACCCGGTAGGGCGGGTGGGTGTTGCTACCCCGGCGGCTCATTTCGGAAAAGCGCCGAGCCACCTTGTGGTTGTCAAAAATGGGCAGCGTATTGGCATTCTCGATCCCTTCCAAGCATCCCGGCCCCAAAAATTCCCTGAGGGGGCGGGTGGCCAATTCTTGGTAGCGATCCACCACCACATAGCAGGTCTCAGGCGGATTCAGCTCCTCCAGGGGGAGCACCCGAATTTGATGGACAGGCTCTGCGAGGAGATCTGGTCCTGCCTCTGCGCTGTCTAGAAAATCGTCGCTAGGGTCCTCCTCGTCTTCCTCTTCTTCTTCCAGCTCTCTGTCTTCGTCTGCGGCCAGATCTGCCTGTAGCTCAGCCACCAGGTGGGCCGGCAATGCTTCAGGAGGCAGTTCTGCTCCTGTTGTCCCCTCTCCCTCGCCCGCCTGAGGGGAGGCGTCGGCAGCCTCTGGAAACAGACCCTGTTGCGGCTGGGGTACCTCGGGAGTGTCTAGGGGAAGGGTAAGTTCCTTGCCCTTGTCTTTGCGGCGGGCTGCTGAGCGTTTGAGCTGAATGAGCCGCTGGTACTCCTCAGGAGGGATATTTTCCTTGAGAACGCGGGTGATGGTGGAGAGGCTGACTCGGAATTGCTCCGCCAATTCAGCAACAGTAGCCACCGAGCTGCGGTAGGCATTGACAATCTGCTGGTGTTCCTGCTCTGAAAGTTTGCTGCGAGTCATGGCCATTCTCCCCTCCCAAAACTTATGGGCAGGTGGCGGTTGAGCGGCACACCTGCTTGAGGCCGGCGGCCAGGGCTTCCCGGTCTAGCCCCTTGCCAGTGAAGACCCTTTTGGACAGGCGCCGCTCCCGGGGATCCCCTGCTCACTCCAACGAGAGGGTCTGCCGACAGCCCAGCTGGTGAAACATAACCCGCTGTGGCTCGTCCACCCCAGTACTCCCTTAGCGCAAACAAGGGTCTCCGGCACCTCCTGCCGCCAGTCCCCCAGCGGCTGCTGCAGTTGAAAGCTCAGGGATTGGCTCCCGTCTGGGGCTAGGCGGTGGCTGGGGTAGGCGTGAGCTTCAGCCTCGGCAGCGGAGAGCTGGGGATCCCAGAGTTCCGGGCAAAAGGCGGGCACCTCCAAAATACAGGCCAGGGGAACTGGGGTGGTGAGCAGACAAGAGACCGCAGAGTTGTAGCAGCGCAGGTCAAGTTCAGCAGCGGTGATTCCATCCGCTTTGTTGAGCAGCAGGAGGTCGGCGCTGCTAATCTGGTGGGCAACAGTTTGGGAGCGCTGGAAATTGCGCCAGTACTTGGCCCCGTGGCCCAAGGTTACCACGGCCGCAAGGCGCAGCTCCGGGCGGAAAGTTTTCTGGACAAATAGCTCGGTTGCTTGCCTGGGATCCGCTACCCGGTAGTCCAACGCCTGGGCAGGCAGGGGCAGCTCCCCAGCGGCCCCTTCAAGGTCCTGCCGCACCCTGCCCCAGAGACAGCCATTGCTAAGCTGCAGCAGCGCTCCTGCAGCCAGGTGGGCTAGGTTGCCCTCGATGGAGATCCCACCCAACTCGTTGCGGATCACTCCACTGCCCAGCCCCTCCTCCTGCAAGAGGCGCCTGAGCAGTGGGGTTTTGCCCCTGCCCCAAAAACCCGTCAAAATCGTAACCGGAAGCTGGGCTTTCATTCTCCCTGCGGCTGACCGGCGGCTTCTCTTCAGGAGCTCTACTAGCTTAGCTCCAGGACTGCTTGTGCATCCCTCAACTCAACCCGCTAGCGAGTAGCGCTCCATCAGGTAGCAGAGGCAATCTTGGCGGATGATGCGGCTATTGAGGGTGAGCATGCCCGGCACCAGGGGCACGCGGGTGCGAATTTCCCCATTCTGGGTATAGAAAAAGCGCTCCGCCACATCTTGGCCTTGCTCGTCTTGGACCTCCAGGTGGAAGCCGTTGTTCGTCCAGCCGATGCAGGTGTGGGGAGGGAGCTCCCGAAAATTGAGGAGATCCAAATCGGGGAGAAAGCGCAGGTGTGGCTGGGATCCCTTGGGTGCTTCCCCCGCTTCCCCAAAGCTGAAGCTCACCTCCTCCGGGATCTTGACGATGGCGACGCTGTGAAATAAATCAATATCTTGTCGCAGGACGGGGCGTTGCGGCAGCGCCGACAGGTGCAGGCAGGCTTCCAGAAATTCGTAGGCATGTTGGGTGCCGTGGGGCTGATCCGGCTTGCCACATTCCAGGGTTACCGCCGGGCAGAAGCGCCCAAAGGCCATACTCTGCACCCCTTCTGGCTTGGTGAAATAGAGGACGGTGCGCCCAAATAAGGTGGCCAGGTGCAAGGTAGAGCGATCTAAGTAATTGACACAGGCGTAATGGGGATTGGTGCCCGTGTTGTTGTGGAGGTCAACGCTGGCAAACACGCCGCGTTGCTGCATCTGCCGCAGGACGGCCTGAGCCATAGCGTGTTCGGGAGTGGAGCCGGGGCCCCAAATGCGGTTGTAGTCCGGTTGGCCGTCTAGCCGCCGTTGCCCGTGGCGGGCAGCTTGCACATTGCCAATGAACAGGGAAAGGGAGCGAGGCAACTCCCGCCCGCGGTAGCAGCGCAGAAGCTGGCGCACTGCCTGCCAGCCGGTAGTCTCGTTGCCGTGCAGCAGGACGGAAACAAACAGAGGGGGATCCCGCCGTCCCGCCAGATGGATGAGGGTTGGCCCGCCCAATCGGTCATAGAGGTGATGGGCTTCTAAATCTAGGAGTTGCTCCGGCAGGTGATCGAGAACGGTGAGCATACGGTTTTTTGGGCAAGCACCTCAACGCAAACCTTTTGGCTGCTTAAGAAGCCCTCACCCCCAGCCCCTCTCCCAACGGGAGAGGGGAAAGGGAGATTGGGGTAGCGAACTGTCTCATCCTTAGCTGGAAATCAACAACTGGCTGTCGTGCTTGTGGCTTAGGTCGTCGCCCTGACTTTTGAGAAAGCATCCCTCAAGCGGTGACTTATCCCCCCTGCCGGCTTCCCTAGCCGAGATCCCAGGTGTGTACCGGCTGACCTTGCCGCTGTCGTTCCCAGTAGGCACAGGTCAATTGTTGCATATCTTTACCATGCCGAGCCACGTAGCGGCGCTGCCAGGTGGCCCCATTCTGCCCCGACTCGACGCGGGCGCGGAGAATGCCCAGGTACTCCTGGATATCCTGGGGGTCCAAGTCCAGTTGCGCCAAGCCCGCCTCTGCTTGCGGGAGCAGCTCTTGCAACAACAACTGGCGCAGGGATCCCTGCCACCCCTTGAGCCAGGTGATGGGGGCCTCGAGGCCAAAGCGGGCGGCCGCGTAGAAATTGGCGCGGCACTGGGCAAAGCTCAGCTCCTGCTCCGGAGGAAGGGGTTGGGATCCTAGAGCTTGCACCAGGCCAAAGTAGAAGGCCGCATTGGCAATCATGTCCGGCAGGGTGGGGCCTGCTGCAGTCACCCGCTGTTCGATGCGCAGGTGGGGAACGGGATCCAAGCCGATGAGGGGGCGGTTCCAGCGCCAGATGGTGCCGTTGTGCAGGCGCAGATGGGCCAGCTCTGAGGGAGCAGCAGCTAGCCTTTGCGGCAACACCACCGGGTAGCGGTGCAGATTTTCCCAAAACAGCTCCATTAGGGATTCCTGGACATAGCCTTGCCCGAAGGTAACGCGAGCTTGGTGGGTGGGGGCGAGGGGGGGTGGGCCATCCAACGCCTGCTCAAACACCGGGATGCGGGTTTCCGCCCACAGGTCGTGCCCAAACAGATAGGGAGAATTGGCTGCCAGGGCCACCAGGGGGGCCGACACCAGGAGAGAAGCGTTGAAGTAGCGGGCTGCCTGGTGGGGCGACACCTGCAGATGGATCTGAAAGGAGGTGGTGGCTGCCTCCAGCATAACGTTTGGGTGGGTGACGCGCAGCAGGGTGGCAGGCCCTGCAATCGCCAGCCCCAGGGGCGGGATCCCTGAAGGTTGCTCGCGCCGGTGCAGGTTTAGGATCTGCTCGTTGAGGGCCAGGTAGCGCTTGCGGGGCGAGATCATCTCCAAAGTGAGCTGCTGCTGCTGCAGCGTGGGCAAAATGCCGATCATCACCAGCCCCGCCTGCAGTTGCTCGGCCACTCGGCAGCAGTGATCCCAGGTCTGCGCCAGCTCTTGCTGCAACTGCCGCAGAGCCGAGCCGACCAAAACCTGAGGCCGGCCGTTGATCTCGATGTTGAAGCGGGCCAGTTCCGGCACCACCAGCGGGTTGTTGACGGCCTCCAGGTAGGCGGAGTTGATCGGGGCCGGCTCTCCCTGGGGGGTGACCAGCCACGCTTCCAGCTCAAACCCGCCCACCAGGGATCCCTGGGCAAAGGGCCGACAGGCGGGATCCAGCCCCGGCACGCCGGCCAGCCAGCGCTCGAGCAAATCTGTTTCTTGCTGCAGCCGAGCTTTGAACTCAGTAAAGTCTTCGTCGCTAAAACTCAGGCAGGTGATCTCCTGGCCCATGGAAACAACTCCGCGGCTTTTGGGAATAAGACCACTGTATCGCTGCTACTGGGGATCGCGGGGGGTGGCAGTTTGCCGCTGTCGCTTCCTGGCCAGGTCCTAGCCTAAGGGTGCTGGCTAGGCCACTGAGCTGGCTCAGCCTGCCGTGATCGAGACATCTTCAATGCGCAGAGCGGGAAAGGCAGCCGTGCCGTTGAAAACGGTTACTTCCTGGGAGATGGCAGAGATATTGCGCAAACAGTCGTAGAGGTTGCCGGCAATGGTGGTCTCCAGGATGGGGCGCTTCTCGCCACCCTTGACCAAAAAGCCCCCCTTCACCACCCCAGAAAAATCCCCTGTGATGGGGTTGCTGCTGCCGGAAAGCCGCGTGACAATGATGCCCCGCTCCATCGCGTACAGCTCCGCCAGGGGCGTCGTTCCCGGGGTCACCCTCAAACAGGCTGGCCCCACTCCTGGCAAGCTGCCCGCCCCCCCGGTGGCGTGGCCATTGGAGGGAACGCCAGCAGCCCGGGCTTCGTAGCTGTTGTACATGAAGTTGCAGAGGATCCCCTCGTGGATCAGGGGGGTAACCTGGCGTGGCATCCCCTCGCGGTCAAAGGGCTCAATGAGATAGCCGGGCAAGCCCAGTCCCTCGGAAACCAAGGTCAACAGGGGGCTAGCAATCAGGGATCCCATCTTCTGCGCCAGGGGGCTTTTGCCCTTGCGCACCGCGTCTGCCCCCAGCACAAAGAGGAGGTCTCCCAGAAACTCCTCCACCACCTCCGGGGGCAGGACGATGGGACCGCGAAAACTCTCCCCCTCCCTAGCCCCTAGAGCCCCCACACACTTTTGCACAAAGCGATTAAAAGCCCGCTCCAGGGCCGGCACCAGATCCGCCCGCTTCTGGACACTGTCGCCGTCGTAGGCAAAGCTGCCCACCTCATCCCCATCGATGGCCATGCCAAACAGGGATCCACCCGCCTCGACGCTGTGGTAGTTGGCGCGGATGCCGGTGGAAGAAGCAATGGCCACGGTGTCCTCTTCCACGCTAAAGGAGCCGCTGTCAATGGTGATGCGGGGGTCTTGAGAGCGTACCCACTCCACCAGTTGGGATCCCAGTTGCGTCAGCTCGGCAGCATCCAGTTCCAGTAGGCCCGGGTCGAGGGCAAAGGGCACCTGGGGCAGAGGCTGGGGATCCGGCAGGCCGTTGAGGGGATCCGCCGGCGAGGCCTTAGCCATGGCCACCGCCTCAGCTGCTGTCTCGGCCAGATCCTCTGGGCGGTTGGAAGTGGCAAAGCCCAGCCTGCCGCCGCAGAAAACCCGGATGCCAAACAGGGTCTCACAACTAGTGCGAACCAGGTTGAGGTCATTTTTCTCAAAAGTTACTTCCGTCTCGCGGCCTGAGTTGGCAAACACCTCTGCTTGGTCAGCTCCGGCAGCCAGGGCCTTTTGCACCCCCTGTTCGCAGAGATCCAGCAGGTTTTCGGGAGCAATGACGGAGCCGGCCATAGAACTTGAGATCTAGATCTGCAAGAGAACAGTTCTATTATCGACCCTGCTGCCAAGACCCGCCCTAGCAGCAGGGGGCAGAGGGGTTGCTCAGGCTCGGGAGTTTTGCGGATCCCTGCCGCATCAGGGCTGCTCCAGCGGCTGATCCGAGAACAGCAAGGGGGCAATGTTGGCGGCTTGGTTGAGCGGGATCTCGTCGTGGATGGGGTACTGATAAAACTGATCCAGCCGCTGACACAGACCTTCTGGGGTCAAAGCTTGCACATTGGAGCTGATGATGTAGCTCTGGGCAGGAGAGGCCCGAAACGCCTGAAAGGCTTTGCGACAAAACGCCTGCTTGGCCTCAGGATCCGCCTGGCGCCACTCCGGCCCTGTGAGTTTGCCAGAGAGTGCCGGCTCGGTTGCTGCCCAGGCGCTGGACGCCACCAGGGGCAGTCCCGTTGCCCAAACCAGGCAGGCCAGGAGGATCAGCAATACCTGCTGCCAAGAGAACCCAAGCCGTTGCTCGTGCTGCACCATAGGTAGATAAGCTGAGGTAGGTAGCTTGGAATGCCGAAGCACCCTTAGCGATCCTATCGCCCCCGGTCTCCCCCATCCAGCCAAGGACAGCCCTGGAGCTCTCTACTTATGGCTCGCAGCAAACCCCGCCGAAAACAGCGCTTTCCCCATCTGCTGGGCTCCAAGTGGACTTCTGTTCAGCCTGTGATGGGTTGGCGCCATTTTCAGGTCACCGCTCGCCAAGAGGGGCAAGGGGGGCTAGTGTTTGCCGAGCTGAGGGCCGTTTGCGATCCCCAGGTGCGCCTCTGGGTCAACGCCGCCACCCTCAAAAACCGGGATCTCTGGCAGCCGGGCTGGACGCCGCTGGAAGACGGGATCCCCTGCGGATCTGGCTCTCTGGGGGTTCAGGGATCCCCGGATCCCTCTAGCGCTGTATTCTTCTAGCTACAAGACTTTTTTGAGGAGAAAACGATGCCCAGGTGTGATGTCTGTGGGAAAGAGCTCGGCTACGGCGACTATCCATGGGCCAAGCGCTGTACCAATCCCTACGGGAAGTCCCACCTTATCTGCTTCGACTGCTACAGCGGTTCCTCCTGTCCCATCTGCTCCTCTCCTCTCGAGTCGGCAGAATAGATAGCGGCAGTTTCACCTCTGCGGGGGGGAAGTTGGCAAAAGTCTCGCTGGTGTTCCCAAGGGAGCCGCAACAGTGCGTATTGGCCAGGGCTATGACATCCACCGCCTCGTAGAAGGGCGCCCCCTGATCCTAGGCGGGATCCGGATCCCTTATGAAAAGGGTCTGTTGGGCCACAGCGACGCGGACGTGCTCACCCACGCCATCATGGACGCCCTCCTAGGAGCCGCCGCCCTGCGGGACATTGGCTACTACTTTCCCCCGGAAGAGGAGCGCTGGAAAGGGGCAGACAGCATTCTCCTCCTGCAGCAGGTGGTGCAGTTGGTAAGCCAAGAGGGCTGGCGCATTGCCAACGTCGATAGCATCGTGGTGGCAGAGCAGCCCAAGCTCAAGCCCCACATCCCCGCCATGCAGGCTCGTCTAGCCGAGGCCATGCAACTATCGCCCAAACAAGTAGGCGTGAAGGCCACCACCAACGAAAAACTCGGCCCCATCGGCCAGGGGGAGGCCATGGCTGCCTTTGCCGTGGCCCTGCTGGTGGAACGCTGAGGGTAGCTGCTCCTGGGCTGGATCCCTACCTCACCGTTAGCTCCACATCCCCTGTGCTCCTAAGGACGTTGATCCCCACCCCTCCTGCCTGAAGATACAGGCCAATGTCCAGGGATCCCCGCCCCACCTGGATGTTCTCAAGAGTTACATAGGGCAGCCACAGGGGCAGGGTGGGCTGGGTGAGGCGCACCTGCTGGGCCAGCCCGTCGATCTCCAGGCCTAGGCAGGCTTGCAGCAGCAGGAACACACTGGCCGCTGCCCACGACTGGGGCAGACAGGCCACCGGGTAAAGAGTGGGGCCTTCCCGCTGGCGCCGGCGAAAGCCACAGAACAGCTCCGGCAGCCGCCGCAGCTCCAGAAACTGGCTGGCATCAAACAGGGCCGTCAATACTTGGGCTGCCTCCGCCTTGTAGCCATAGCGGGCCAAACCTGCTGCAATCAGGGCGTTGTCGTGGGGCCAGATGGAGCCGTTGTGGTAGGACATGGGGTTGTAGCGCCCTTCCCCTTCCGCCAGGGTGCGGATGCCCCAGCCGCTGAAAAAAGCAGGCTCCAAAAGTTGCCGCGCGATGCGCTCGGCATGCTGCGGGTGGGCGATCCCGGAAAACAGGCAGTGGCCCATGTTGGAGCTGCGCACACGGCAGGGCTGCTTGCGCCCGTCCAAAGCTAGGACATAGCCGCCCAGCTCCTCGCACCAAAACTGCTCCCAAAACCGCTGCTGCAGTTTCTGGGCCTGCTGGCGCAGTTGCGCTGCTTGCTCGTGCCGCCCCAACAGCTCCGCCATCTCCGCCGCCAACAGCTTGGCCTCGTAGGCGTAGCCCTGCACCTCGCACAGGGCTATGGGTGGCTCGGCCAGGGATCCGTCGGCATAGAAGATGGCATCTTCCGAGTCTTTCCAGCCCTGGTTGCGCAGGCCCCGCCGCGCCTTGCCGGCATACTCCAAAAAGCCGTCGCCGTCGGGATCCCCGTAGGTGTCCATCCAGTGGAGAGCTGCCTCGATATTCGGCCACAACTGCCGCAACAGCTCGAGATCCCCACTGCGGCGCACATAGCGCCCTGCTAGCACCACAAACAAAGGAGTGGCGTCGATGCTGCCGAAGTAATTGCCAAAGGGGATCTCGCGGGTCTTAGCCATCTCACTGTAGCGCTGCTCGTGCAGGATCTTGCCGGGCTCGGCATCGCGGCTGGGATCCACCTCCTGCGCCTGGTGGGCCGCCAGGTACAGCAACACCCCCCGGGCCAAGTCGGGGAACCACCAGAGGGTGGCCAAGGCGGTGATTAGCGCGTCGCGGCCAAAGACCGTGGCAAACCAAGGCACCCCGGCGTGGGGATAGAGCCCATAGGGGGTGCGGGCCAGCATCATCACCAGGTCGTCCCGCGAGGCGTTGAGCCACTCGTTAAACTGGGCGTTGCCGGTATCGATGCGGTGGGCCAAAGCTCTTAGCGCCGCCCGCTGCTCCCGCTCTGCCTGCAGCGCCTCCTGGTAGGTTAAGGGCGGGATCTCCTCGCCGCCATAGCTGCAGACGACCCTCACCTCCAAATCCCGCTCCTCCTGCGGCGCCAGCGGCACCCACCACTGCGCCAGCTTTTCCGAAACCACGTCCGGAGGAGGGGAAAACAGGATCCGGGTTTGCCGCTCCACCCCGTCCAGGCCGCGGTAGCGCAAGGTTACCCCTTCTGAGCTCACCTGGGCTGGCAGCAGTTGTCCCCGCTTTGTCCGCCGGATGCCGCGAATCTCAAACATATCGGCAAAATCGGCCTCAAAGCGCAGGGTAAGGGGCACGCGGAGCGTCTCCAAACCGTAGTTGTGAAGGTGGATCCGCTCATAGGCCACGTTGTTCCATAAAAAAGTGGTGCGCAGGACGTGCAACGTCTCCTGCTCAATGAACTGCCCCTCCGAGGTGGTGAACTCGGGGTTGGTGAGATCCACCGCCAGAATATCCTTGTCTTCCCGCACCTCCGAGCTGAGCAACAGAAACTGCTTCCCCTGCAAATCCAAGACCAGCCGCGACAAAAAGCGGGTATCGTCGCGGAACAGGCCGTGATCCCGGATGCCGAGGGGGCGCATGTTGCCCAGGCGGTCAAAAATAGCAAAGCAGTTGTCCTGCTTGAGGACATGGGGACGCGCCTCCACCAAGGAAGCGCTGGCGCGGATGTAGTACTGATCCTGAATCTGGATAATGTCTTCGGCCATCTGCGTCTTCCCACCCAACCAAAGGAGCAAAACAGGAGCCCCCAGATAGCCCCAGCTTTACCTGGGCAGGGTTGACAGGCCGGGGGTGGCTTTCTTCGAGCGCTCCTGCCGTTCGTTCACCAATTGGTTGTAAAGAGCTTCGTATTCCGACACCATCCTCTCGACGCTAAACCGCTCCTCAAACGCCTGCCGCACCCCCGCTCGGTCAAGGGATCCCACCTTTTCCAGCGCCTCCACTGCCTCCTCCACCGAGTCCACAATAAAGCCGGAGCGGCAGTCGGCCATCACTTCTGGCACCGAGCCAAAGCGAGTGGCAATCACCGGCGTGCCACAGGCCATCGCTTCAATCATGACTAGCCCAAAGGGTTCCGGCCAGCGGATGGGAAACAGCACCGCATAGGCCTTGCCCAAGAACTCGCTCTTCTCTTGGTCAGTGATTTCCCCCACGATCTCCACATTGGGGTGGCGCCTGGCCAAAGGCTTAATCTCTAACTCATAGTACTGGCGATCCACGGCGTCAATTTTGATAGCAGCTTTCAGGGGCATCCCTGCCCGCGCGGCAATTTCAATGGCCGTGTCCAGCCCTTTCTCCGGCGAGACCCGGCCCAGAAAAGCCAGGTAATCTCCCTTTTCTGGATAGAAACGGTGGAGATTCAGGGGCAAGCCATGATAGACCGTCCCCACCCAGCGCGCCTGGGGCAGGGGCCGCCGCTGGGCATTGGAGATGGAGACCACTGGGATGTCCTGAAACTCGGTGTAGAGCGGCTGCAGCTCCGGAATGTCCAGCCGCCCGTGCAGGGTGGCCAAAAAAGAAACTTCAGGGTGGCGGCGGGCCAGGGCGTAGGGGTAGTAGTCAATGTGGCCGTGGATGATGTCAAACTCATTGGCCATCTGAAAGGCTTTCTCCACCATCAGGATGTGGGGAGCCACCGTGTCAATAGCCGTGGGATCCAGCCGCAAAGCCCGCTCCCGAAAAGGGATGAGACGCGCTTGGGTCTGGGAGTCGCCGCTGGCAAATAGAGTCACCTCGTGCCCGCGTCGCACCAGCTCTTCAGTTAACCAAGAAACCACCCGCTCCGTGCCGCCGTAGAGCTTGGGGGGCACGCTCTCGTGCAACGGGGCAATCTGGGCAATGCGCATCGTTATCCTCCCAACTAAGTAAGTAGCCGTCCAGGGTGGTTGGTGTTTCTGAGCGCTGACCCTGGCCCTACAGTTGTGAATTTTCTGGCTGCTAACAACCCCTTGGCTAAAGCAGGATAAAAAACAGGATAAAGTAAGGGATCCCGCCAGAGCCAGGCCTAACCCCCTAGGCCAGCTGGTTAAGCTTGCTGCGGGGGTTGCGAAAATTCCCCAAATCCCAGGTCCAGCAAGCGAGGAGCCTCGGCAGCATCCTCAGCGGCCTCGAGGGGCAGAGGGCTGGCCGTTGAGTTGAACAGCTGCTGCCCTGCAGGCACTCCAGCTCCACTGCAAAGAACTGTCTCCGCTGGTTAGGTGGGTCTAGGGCTAGGTGTTGGCGTAGGCGGAAAGCTGGGACGAGGGGAAGGGCTGGGCGAAGGCGACACGGAGGGAAAAGGATTGGGCGTGCCGGTCGGGGTTGGCGCCACGGGCGGCGGCAGTACCCGCAAGGGGGCTTTGGCGGAGGCAATGCGGCCTTGGCTGTCTGCTACCATGGCCGTAACCTCGTAATCTCCAGGGGGGGCAGAGGCCGGAATGGTGATGGGAAGGGTGCCGATGCAGGTTCTGCTGTTGGGCTGGCAGCCGGCGGCAGCGGCGGTGAAATCAAACGTGAGGGTGAGAGGGTTCTGTCGGATTTCCACCCGGAAGCTGATGCCGCTGCCCAAACCCGCAGGAGTTGTAACGGCCACCAAGACATTGAAGGGCACCGTCTGTCGGGCGTCCGTCAGGGCCACCACGGCAATCGAAGGTGGCTCTGCTGAGAAAGGTGTGGTGGGGGAAGGACTGGGGCTGGGGAAAGGATTCCAGAGTGGAGTGGGGGTCGGGGTGAGCAAAGGCGTCGGGAGGGGACTGGGGACGAGAAAAGGCGTGGGTGTTGGCGCCACAACCGTTACTGGCACAGGAGTAATGGTGACTGAGGGTTGCTCGCGGCCATCTTCTTGGCAGGCCACCAGTGACAACGACAGAAAGGCGGCTACACTGGCTTTCATCCAAGAGACTGCTGGCGCCCAACTGCGGCGGAATCCAGAGGACGGCTGTTTCATGGGCTTTAGCTCCTCACAACACAAGCTTGGGGGCTTTGTTAGGAAAACCGAGTCTCGGCAGTGTTCAACTCAAAACCCGCACAGTCCTGCTCCCTTGACGGCGAAAGCAGAATCTCGCAGGTGCTCCTAACACTATAGATAGAGCCTCATCTTTTCGCAAACACTATGAGTGGCTCCTGCTGCGGATCCGCCCTGGCGGCGGGATCTCAAGAGCGCTCGGGTTAGCCCCGCACTGCATGGGTGAACTGTGATTACTCAAGAGCCAATCAGGGTCGGGATGAAAGCCGTTCGTGCCACAATTGAGGAGAGCAAGTTCACTCTCTAGAGAGTTTCCCGCGGTGGGTTGCACGGTGGCATCACGCTGAGACCTCTGGACCAACAAGTCGGTGAAGCAGGAAGCCGTACTCTATTCGCGCAGCGTGGCGCAAGCCATGTTGTGTTGACTCGACGAAGAGGAGTGTTGGGAGTCGTTAGCAAGACGAGAATCCATGGCAGCGAAGGTGGGAGCAGAACCATCGCCAGCTCAGGAAGGGGCGCAAGAGCGGCCTGCCGAATCCTGGAACAACCAGGAAGGGCCCAAAGAGGCCTGCGGAGTATTTGGGATTCTGGCTCCAGGGGAGGAGGTGGCTAGGCTGGCCTACTTTGGGCTATTTGCCCTGCAGCATCGTGGCCAGGAATCGGCGGGCATTGCCACCTTTGAGGGAGCCTTTTGCCGGGTTCACAAGGCAATGGGGTTGGTCTCGCAGGTTTTTGATGAGGTCAACCTAGCCCAGTTAACGGGTGAGTTGGCAGTAGGCCACACCCGCTACTCCACGACTGGATCCAGCCGCATGGCCAATGCTCAGCCGGTGATTGTGGAAACCCGCTTGGGGCCCCTAGCTTTGGCTCACAATGGGAACTTGGTTAATGCCGAAGAGCTGCGCAAAGAACTGGAAGCTGCCGAGTGCCACCTCACCGGTGGCACTGATTCGGAGTGCATTGCCCACGCCATTGCCCAAGCGGTGAACCAAGGTCAAGACTGGGTGGGAGCCACCTGTCAGGCTTTGCGGCGCTGCCGCGGGGCTTTCAGTTTGGTTATCGGTACGCCAGAAGGCCTGATGGGGGCGCGGGATCCCTATGGCGTGCGCCCACTGGTGTTGGGGTTTTTGAGCAGCAACCCTGCCCTAGAGGAGCTGCTGCAGCCGGAGATGGCAGGGATCCTCTGCAGCGACGGCACGTTCAACCCCCCTGAAGCCCGGCCGCTGCACTACGTGTTGGCCTCAGAAACCTGTGCTTTGGATATCATCGGGGCGGATTATCTGCGCCAGGTGGAGCCGGGGGAGCTGGTGTGGATTGACCGTCAAGGGCTGCAATCCCTGCGCTGGGCGGAGCCCAACCCCAAACTGTGCATCTTTGAGATGATCTACTTTGCCCGCCCCGACAGTTGCATGCATGGAGAGAGCCTCTATTCCTACCGCGTGCGGCTGGGGGAACAACTGGCCAAAGAAGCCCCGGCGGAAGCTGACTGGGTAATAGCAGTGCCTGATTCCGGCACACCGGCAGCCATTGGCTATGCCCGCCAGTTGGGGATCCCCTACACCGAGGGGCTAATTAAAAACCGCTACGTGGGCCGCACCTTTATCCAACCCACCCAGTCGATGCGGGAGCGGGGCATTCGTATGAAGCTCAACCCCCTCGAAGACGTGCTGCGGGGGAAGCGGATTGTGATTGTAGACGACTCAATTGTGCGGGGCACCACCAGCCAAAAGATCGTCAAGGCCCTGCGCCAGGCGGGGGCCACCGAGGTTCACATGCGCATCTCCAGCCCGCCAGTTACCCATCCCTGCTTCTACGGCATTGACACCGACAGCCAAGATCAGTTGATTGCCGCCAAGTATTCGGTGGCAGAAATTGCTGAGAAGATTGGGGTGGACTCACTGGCCTACTTGAGCTGGGAAGGCATGCTGGCCGCTACAGGCCAGGATCCCAATTCCTTCTGCTCTGCTTGCTTTACCGGTCACTACCCCATTCCCGTTCCTGAAGGGCTGAAGCGCTCCAAGCTGGCTCTGGAGACGGCAGCCAGCCGCAAGGATCGCTAGGAAATGCTGGAGAGTCTGCAGAGGGGTCTGAGAGCACGTTATGACCTTGCGCCTGCGACAACTAGGGGATCCCATCCTAGGGCAAGTAGCCAACCCAGTGACAGAGTTCAGAACGCCGGCCTTGCAGGATCTCGTAGAAGGCATGTTGGCTACCCTGAAGGAGGCCCAGGGGGTGGGCTTGGCTGCTCCTCAGGTGGGATCCCCCCTCCAGGTCATCATTGTGGCCTCCCGCCCCAACCCTCGCTATCCCGACGCACCCCAGATGGAGCCGGTGGTCATGGTTAACCCCCGTCCCTTGGCCTTGAGCCAGGAGCAGGTGCTGGGGTGGGAAGGTTGCCTGAGCGTACCCAACTGCCGTGGCCTAGTGGCCCGCGCCCGCGAGGTGGAGGTGGAGTATTACACTCCAGAAGGTGTCCAGCAGAGGGTAACTTGGCAGGGCTTCCCAGCAAGGATTTTCCAGCACGAATACGATCACCTCTTGGGCCAGTTGTTCCTAGATCGGCAGCCGCAGCAAGTGCTGACTGAAGCCGAGTATCAAGCCCAAATTCTGGGGCGGGAGTACACCTTGCCCTAGCTGAGGCGTCTAGCCACCCCAGGCTAGGCTGGGGCTATCAAATCCCACGGGCGGCGCTTTTGTTGTCCAGCCAGGGGAAGCCGACCTAGCCCAAGAAAACTGGGTTCGCCCCACTGCTGCGCGGTTTGGTCGGCGGCCAGAGAGATAGCTAGGCCACTACCTTCCGCACTGCTTCCAGCCGCCCCAGAGCCCAGCCTCGCCGATGCAATAGCGCAAAAGAGGTCAGTAAATCCGGTCCCTGCAGCTCCCCTGTCAAAGCAGCCCGCAGGCTTTTCATGAGCAAGCCCTTTTTCATCCCCTGGCTTTGAGCCACCTGCTCCACCAGCGGCTGTAGGCTGTCGGCAGTAACTGGCTGGGGCAGCTCGGCGGTGGCCAACGCAGATGCTGTGGCGGCCATCGCCTCTACGACTCCTGGCAAGCGCAACTGTTCCAGGGCAGGCAGGCTGTAGCTAAGGGGCTCTACAAACAAGAAGCGACTCAGGGGAGGGGCCTCCGCCAGGCGGTCGATACCCTCAGCCACCAGGCAGGCCACATCCTCCAACCAGGTGGGATCGGGCACCGATGTCAGATCAAATCCCGCCGCCTGCCAAAAGGGGGTAAGTCGCTCCACCAACTCCGCTGGCGAAAGCCGCTTGATGTACTGGCTGTTGATCCAGTTCAGCTTGTCCCAATCAAAACGAGCAGCGGCCCGGTTGACCCGGTCGAAGTCAAACATCGTAGCCGCCTTTTCCAACGGGAAAATCTCTTCCCCATCCGGGGGAGACCAACTGAGCAAAGCCAGGTAATTTTTGAGGGCCTCTGGCAAAAAGCCCATTTGCTGAAACTCGGTTACCGATGTGGCTCCATCCCGCTTGGAGAGCTTCTTCCCTTCTTGGTTCAGGATCAAGGGAGAATGGGCAAATTGCGGCGGTTCATGCCCCAGTGCGCGGTAGAGCAAGATCTGCTTGGGGGTGTTGCCAATGTGGTCTTCGCCGCGGATGACGTGGGTGATGCCCATGTCAATATCGTCGACCACCACTGCCAAGTTGTAGAGAGGGTAGCCATCTGCCCGCGCGATTACCATGTCCCCCCCTAAGTCCTGGGTGTTCCAGGTAATGGGGCCACGGATGAGATCCACCCACGACACCTCCATCGGCTCCTCAATCTTAAATCGGATCACCGGCTGCCGCCCCTCGGCCTCGTAGGCCCGTCGCTGCTCCTCCGTGAGAAAACGGTGGCGGTTGTCGTAGCGGGGGGCTTTGCCGGCGGCCTTCTGGGCAGCCCGCATTGCTTCCAGCTCCTCCTCAGTAACGTAGCAGCGGTAGGCCAACCCCCGCTCCAAAAGCTGCTGCACCACTTCCCGGTAGCGCGCGATGCGGTTGGACTGGTAGATAGGCCCTTCGTCCCAGTCCAGTCCCAGCCAGGCCAGCCCCGCTAGGATGTTGCGGGTGTAGCGGGGGGAAGAGCGCTCGCGGTCCGTGTCTTCGATGCGCAAAATGAACTGGCCACCGTGGCGGCGAGCGTAGAGCCAGTTGAACACCGCCGTCCGGGCAGTGCCGATGTGCAAGTTGCCAGTTGGGCTAGGGGCAAGACGAACGCGAACACTCACAGGCAACAGCTCCCGAACAGAGCATCCCCATCCTAGTCGGCAAGGGGATCCCTTGTCACGTTGGGATCCGCAAGCGGTTGCCAGTTGGCGCATTTTGGGTAGAATCCGCCTTAGCTGCCGGTCAAGAGGTAGGCTCCTTGGGGGTAAAAGTTGGTGGGCAAAGCCCAGATCCTGCTTTTTCCGGTGTTGAGGAACAAGCTGTAGCGTAGGAGGAACCACAGCACATGCGTCTGACCTTGGCAATTGTTCTGGGCTATCTGGCTGCCGGGATCCCGGTTGGATCGGCTTTTGCCCAAATTGCCTACCCTTCTTATCCGGTGGGGGAGGCTCTAGATCGAATCTTGCTGGATACGGGCAAGGAGGCCGATCCAGTCATTTTCCCTGAGGAAGTGGTGCGCTCCCAGGCCCAGCAAGTTACCGCCTTCTTCACCACTTTGCTCAACCAGCGCACCAACATCCCGCCCTTGCGCTCGCTGGATTTGCCCAGCCCCTATCAAGCCTCGGTTCGCACCCAGGCCGGCTACTATCGCGTCACCCAGACAGAGCCTGTTTTAGACTCCGAGCTCCTCCGCTAGTCAAGGCAGATCCCAGCCTGCCCTGTTGCAAATTTGCGTTTTCGGCCAGGGGGCGTCGGGCCGAGAGGCTAAGATCGGCTTGTAGTGTTTCAGGCTACCTATGTCTGCCCGATCCAAAGTAGAAGCCAGGGATCCCCGCCAATTCACTGCAGCCGATGTGGCGGCCATTGCAGAGCGGCTGGAGCGCAACGAGTACCCTAACGTCTTTGACTGCCTAGAAGATTGGCACACCCTGCGGGCTATTGCCTTTTACTCTCCCGAGCTGGTGGCTCCCTACGCCCACCTGTTGGAGTGGGAAGTGGATGAGGACTAGATTTGCTCAGAAAGAATTCCCCCTCCTCAAGTAGAAGGGGGAGAGGAAGTCTGCGAATAAGATAGCGCGCTTCTTCGAGAAGAACGTTAAACCTCCGGTCATTCTCGATCTGACGCTGGTTGATGGCCTGGATGGCGCGTTCGTGCTCTTGTTGCAATGCAGTAAGAGTGATGAGAGCTTGAGTTACTTCCTCAGCCCATTCAGCCAAGTGTGCTAAATCTGAGCGGGTCTCGCGGACAACTTCCTGTAAGTCTCTCAAACCTTGCGCCTGGGCCATATTTTGCTCGTGGCTTTCTCGGATGGCCTGGCGTAGCTCTTGGATCTCGCGGCTGTTGGCCGCAATCTGCTCGGCTGCCTGAGCTAGGAATTGTTCTGCTCGATCTAAGCGGTCTTGGCTGTTCATTCTGAAACCCTCGGATACCCACTGGGGGAACTACAGACCCATCCCTGCCAATGTGTCGATCACTTGCTCCAGGATCAGGGTGAGGTTGGGGTGAGAGGTTTCAAATAGGGCCAGCGCTTCCCCAATGCGATCTTTGCGCCCTTGGTTTTGTTGGCCCTTGCTTGGGGATCCCAGCTCGGCCAGCACCGCCTCTACCTCCTGGCGAATAGCGGCAATGTGCTGCCGCTGCTTTTCATCCAAGCCAGGGGTTTTTTGCAGCTCAACATCCAGGTCATGCAGCAGTTGTCGCAGTTTCGAGGCAGCCATTCTCAAAAAGACCTTATTAAAATCGAGTTTTGACCACGCTGACTCAATCATACGCCCTGTGGGCAGGAGCGGGGATCCCTCTTTTGGGAGCGGCTGAGGCGGCAAAGGTTAACTTTTGCAGCCGGGGATCCCAGCCTTGGAGCAACTCCCATAGGATGGGCAATAGCCTTGCTGTCTATCCCTATGTCTGAGCTGGCATTGGCCCTGCTGGGGACAGGGGTTGCCGTTGCCCTGTTCCTGGGAATTTTTGTCTGGGAACAAAGACGCAGCCAGGAGCTGCTGCAGCGGTGGGCGGCAAAGCATGGCTACTCCATTCTGAGCCGGGAGCCGCGGTATTGGCGGCTGGGGCCTTTTTCCGGCAGCACTTCCATGTATCAACGCGTGTTTTATGTGCGGATACGCAATCCGGGGGGGCAAGAACGCAGCGGCTGGGTGAGGTTAGGGAACTGGTGGCTGGGGCTTTTGTCAGATCAGGTGGAGGAACGGTGGGAGTAGGCTGGGGTTAACGACTGAAAGGGGGAAGCAATGGACAGGCTCAAAGGATGGAAAAGGCTGAAGGGGGTGGCCTGGCTGGGCGTGGTACTGGCGCTGGCACTGTTGGGTTGGAACGCAATCGCTGGAGGCGGGGCAATGGCCAGTCCCGGTGAGGGATCCCGAACCTTGACGGTAACCGGCCAGGGATCTGTTGCAGTGGAAACCTCCATTGCCGTAATCCGGCTGGGGGTGGTGCTCCAAGGGGAGACAGCCCAAGCGGTCCAGCAACAGGTGGCCGAGCGCTCGGAACGCCTGGTGAACCGCCTCAAAGAGCTGCAGGTGAGCGCCCTGCAGACCACCGGCATTTCTCTCTATCCCCAATACGACTACCAGCAGAGCCCACCCCGCCTGACCGGGGTACAGGGGCAAAACAGCCTGCAATTTGAAGTACCCATAGCCCGAGCCGGAGAGGTGCTGGATGAAGCCGTGGCCGCCGGAGCCACCCAGGTGGAATCGGTCAGCTTCCGAGCGGATGAGGCCACCTTACTGCAGGCGCGCAGCCGTGCCCTGACCCAGGCCGTGGAAGATGCCCAACGTCAAGCCAGCGATGTGTTGAAGGCCTTGAACCTGAGCATCCGTTCTGTGGAGGGCATCCAGGTTCACAGCGATAGCTATGTTGCACCCCTGCTCCCTCTAGCAGGCAGCGGTGGAGCCGAGTACGCTCGTCTACAGGCAGCCTCCACGCCAGTGGAAGGAGGGCGGCAGACAGTGCGTGCCCAAGTTACCCTGGAGATCCGCTACTAGCTGCTCCCCTGCGCTTCTGGATCTGAGGACGTTAGAGGGATCCCTTAAGGGACTAGAGTGGACAGACGGATTTCAGGAAGCACCCAGTTACTGGGCCTGATCGGGGATCCGGTGGCCCACAGCCTATCCCCGGCGATGCACAACGCCGCTTTGGCGGCCATGGGAGAAGACTACTGCTATGTGCCCTTTCCGGTGGCGGCAGAGCGCTTGGCGGTGGCGGTGGCCGGGCTGGCGGCCATCGGGGTGCGGGGGTTTAACGTCACCATTCCCCACAAGCAGGCGATTCTGCCTTTGCTCAGCCAGGTGGAAGCGCGGGCGGCAAAGGTGGGAGCAGTAAACACGGTCTACGCCTTGCCGGAGGGAGGCTGGGGCGGCACCAACACCGATATCGACGGCTTTGTTCAGCCTTTGCGGGGCTTGGAAAAAGGGATCCCGACCCTGATCCTGGGCTGTGGCGGGGCGGCGCGGGCGGCCATCCAGGGCTGTTTGGAGTTGGAGTTGGGGCCAGTACGGGTGGCCGGGCGATCCCCTGAGAAGTTACAGGCTTTGCAACAGACCTGGCCGCAGGTGGAAACGCTGAGCTGGGCCGAGCTGGATCGCCACTTGCCCGAGACTTCCCTTGTGGTCAACACCACCCCCGTGGGCATGTACAAGCCGGGATCCCCTGCCGAGCTGTCTCCCCTTAGCCGGGAGCAGCTGCACCTTCTGCCCGCTGGCGCCGTTGTCTACGATCTCATCTATGTACCGGATCCCACTCCCCTGCTGCGTATGGCCGCAGAGTTAGGCCATACCCCCATCAGTGGCCTGGAGATGCTGATCCACCAGGGGGCCAAGGCCCTCTCCCTCTGGCTGGGGGGCAAGCCTGTGCCGGTGGAGGTGATGCGGCAGGCGGCCCGGCAGCAGTTGGCCCAGATTGAGGCAGATAGGGCAAGGGATCCCAAGCCCCAGCTCTCCTCTCAAAGTTGAGCGCAATTGGCTGGGGGCGGGAACAATTGCCTCGGGCCTGCCGATCTCTAGGGGGAGATAGAGCTAAAGCAATTCTCGATGGGGTTAAGGGTGTTCAGGTTGCCGAGGCGGCAGCGGAAATGGCTTGTAGGTGTGCTTGGCGCACTGATGTGGCTGGGATCCGGAATTGCCGCCCAGGCCCAATTCCCTAGGTTTGGCCATTCTCTTTTCCCGGACTCCGGTTCCGCGCTTCAGGGCAGCGAGAACCAGACAGGATCCCTGTCTGCTCCTCAGCTCGATGCCTTCTGCCGGCAACCCCCTGAGGAAGTGGCGCGCAAGGCTCAACTGCGCCAGCGGGCCACCCAGTCAGAGGCCGCTTGGGCCGAATACACCCAAGTCTTAGCCGAACATCGCGCTGCCTTGATGGCCTGCCGTAGCCGCCGTTGGCCCCAAATCCAAGCCATTTGGGTGCGCTTGCATCCCTGTGATGCCAAGCCGGGCGTACTGGATCAGGTGTTTGACCAAGTGGTGAACCTGGGCTACAACCGAGTTTTTATCGAGACGCTTCACGATGGCCGCTCCGTTCTGCCTGATGGAGCGGGCGGGATCTGGCCCAGCCTGCAGCCCAATGCTGATTTGTTGGATTTGGCTTTCAAGGCGGCGCGACGGCGGGGGCTATCGGCCTATGCCTGGGTGTTTTCCCTCAATTTCGGCTACAGCTACGGGCTTCTCCCAGATCGCCAGAAAGTTCTGGCCCGCAACGGCCGTGGCCTCACCACCGTCTTAGATCCGGCGACAGCCCTTGCGGAAGATTTGGGCAGCCCGGATGAGGTGTTTGTGGATCCCTTCCATCCCGTGGCGCGACGGGATTTTGCCGAGCTAATCCGCCGCATCCTGCAGCGGCAGCCGGATGGGATCCTCTTCGACTACATTCGCTATCCCCGCGGCTCTGGGGGATCCAGTGTGGCAGCCACTGTTCGGGATCTGTGGATCCATGGGGAGGCGGCCCGGCAAGCCTACCTGGATTTGGCAGAAAACCCGGCGGGCCGAGCCTTGCTGGAGCGTTACCTCAGCCAGGGCTATATTACTGTGGCGGATGTTCTCCATCTGGATGCCACCTATGCCGAAGAGCCCCGGTGGCGCCAGCCAGGGAATCCCAAGCCTAGCGCAAGCAGGGAGCGGCCGCTTTCTCCAGAACTAAGGGACGGGATGGCCCAAAGCAGAGCAGCTGGGAATGGGGATTCCACCCCTGCTGATTTAGAAGGTGATTCAGGGAATAGCGGTTTAGAGAATTTGGCGGCTCCCCGTCCAGAAGCAGGGCCGCCGGATCCCACGCCCACCCCTAGCGCCGCTCTCCGACAGGAGCGCTGGCAAGAGCAGCTCTGGCAGCTCAGCGTCGAGTTTGCCCGCCATGGGATCCTCGATTACCTACGGCAAGCTGCCCAACCGGCCCAAAGCCTTGGGATCCCGACCGGGGCCGTCTTTTTCCCCGAGGGCAATCTGGAGGTAGGAGAGGGGTTTGATGCCCGTCTCCAGCCTTGGGATCGCTTTGATCCCGGCATGGAGTGGCACCCGATGGCCTATGCCAAGTGCGAGGATGGCTCCTGTGTGGTGCAGCAAGTGGAGCGAGTCTTGGCTGTGGCTTCTCCTCAAACCTTTGTGTGTCCGGCTATTGCCGGCCTGTGGGGACAAGCGCAGCGAAAACGGCCCAGCTTGGAAATTCAGATGGCAGAACTAGCCCGCCGCTTCCCCCAGTTGCCCTGCGTGAGTCACTTTTCCCTCTCCTGGATTGAACCGGAGCTGGAGCACAGCCGTCGCACTTGTCAGCTCTAAGGCTGGCCAGCATGCAGGGCGCTTGTTGAGGGAGTGCTGTAGAGCTCCTGGGCCTCAGGATCAGCCGACTTCACCAACTGCTGCAAGCAGTTTAGAACCTGGGCTTCCACAGCGGCGTCGTAGAGCCGCAAAGTTAGGCGAGGTACCCGCAAGGAAGCGGTAATTCGCCCTGCCGGCAGATCCAACCACACCAGTTGCTTTTGAAAACAGCGGCAGGTGGCCCCTATCTCCCGGGCTAGCTCTTCCACCTCCGGCCAGCTCAGGCAGCGCGACAGCAGCAGGTCTGTGGCCCAGCCCCTTCCACACTCTCGCCGCCTCAGGATGCGCACCTGCATGGATCCCTAAATCCGCTCGGCGTAGAACTCACACCAGGGATCCCCTTTCTCTCTGGCTTTGGTCTCCTTCCCGTAAAACAGCCCACCCCGCTGGAAGAGGCGGTTGTAGAAGACTTGATCCAGAATCGGCTTCTGCTGAATGTTGCCGTTGTAAACCAGGTTCATCAGCGCCGGCACCGCCCCTTGGGCAAAATAGCAGCTCGGATAGTCTGCCCGTGGGTAGGAAGCCAAAAAGTAGTTGGTCTCGTAGTTGCCGTCAATAGCCACCCGGCAGGAATGATTGCTCACCACCTCCAAAGCCTGCCAACGACCGAACCCCAAGCTGCTGGCTACAGCATAGGCCCCGTGGATCCAGTCGGTATCCTTTTCCAGCATTGGCCCCACAAGGGTTTCCCACTCCAGGGACTCCATGATGTTGCCCAAGGTGTAGAAGACACAGACATGGCCCGATTCGCGAATTAGATCCTCTGCCACCTGCTGCAGACCGGGTTGCACTGCTTTCAGCTCTTCCAAAAAGCGGTACTGGATGCGGTTGTAGTAATTGGCAGGCATGCGCGTGAGCAGCACGTTGAAGGCGCGAATCTGCCCCCGTTCATCTCCTGCCAAAGGCAGGCTCCACAGAGCTTCGTTGACCGCGTCATAGTCCACCGCTGTTATCGGCTTGGGCAGATCGGCTGGACATTCAATGAGCTTGCCCATGCCGGGGCTAGGAACCAAAGTCTGAGGCCGTGGCAGCCGAGTAGCCTGGATCAGGCAGCGATCCTTGCGCGTAACCGCCATGCACTCCGTTTCCTCTGCCGTGTAGCTGCCCAGCTCGCCAAAAGTGGCATCCAGCGCCGCCGCCACATAGCCCACGGCTAGATGATCGATGGGGCGGGTGCGGTTAGCCTGATCCCCGTACTTGCTCAGCCAGCCTTCTGCGTAGTGGGAGTGGGTGAGCTGGGCTTCGCCACCGCTGGGGCTGGCCTGCAGCTCCAGTCGCCCCAAGCCGAGAAAGCCGAACAACTGGCACGCCACCGCCAGCCGCTCTGCTGCCTGCTGCACTCCCAAGGTTTTAAAAGCGCCCTGGAGCAAGCTGTAGAAAATCTCCTGAGCTGCCGTGCGCAGGATGCTCACCCCATCAATCCAGTCGGGATCCTCAATGGTCTGCTGCAGAAATAGGTTGTAGTGGTGGCAGTGGAAAATTACCGGCTCACCGAAGAGAGAAATTAGCTTGCGAGCGCGGTCAAGGCGTAAATGCTCCAACATAGATGGCCTGAGCTCGAGGGGATAGGAAGGGAGAACAGTTAACGACTCCCACAACTTTAGCCTTTAGCTTAATCGACGGGAAGCACTGCACTGTATTTGTGTTCCGTAGGTGGCGTAAGCCATATTGGGTTTACTCAAGAGCAAATCAGTGTCGGGATGAAAGCCGTTGTGCTGCAATTGAGGAGAACAAGTTAAATCTCTGGAGAGTTTCCCGCCGTGGGTCGCACGGCGGCAGAACGCTGCGGCCTCTGTACCAAAAAATAAGTCTGGGAAGCAGGAAGCCCGTAAGCTATCGGTTCGCGCAGCGTAGCGTAAGCCATGTTGTGTTGGCTCAACGAGAATGAGTGTTGGGAAAAGCAATAGGCAAGTGCTCTACCCCCAATACGTCAGATACCGCTTTGTGGAGAATGTGGAGCTCCTGGGAGTTCAGGGTGCCTTTTTCAAGGCGGTTGCGGTCAATGCCCGTTTTCAGGGACAAGCGCAGCATGACAAAGTTGGGATCCGGAGCGTAGCGCTTGGCGTAGCTAATCAAAGCCTGAGCAGTGGATAGAGTGTCGTCTTGAACAGGAGGCAGCAGCGGTTTGCCGTCGATGAGGATGGCTTTGATGCGCTCTGAAATTGCTTTGAGGTCGATGATGGAGCGGGTTAAAAACAAAACAAAGTAGAGACTTTTGGGGAAAGACTTCAGAATCACCCGCACCTGAGACGAGCCCGCTGTGGGGTAATCCGCCTCCTCCTCAGGGCTGACCGTTTGGCAAAGGCGGTTGTTGGCCTGCAATAGATCGCTGGCGTAGGTGCCCAAAAGTTCCAGCGCCTGCTCTTCCTAGGTGTCGCTGGCGTAAGTTACCTTGGCTACCGTTTTGCCATCCGTAACTCGCCCTATCAAGACGGCAATAAGGCCAGGCAGCCCAGCAATATGCTGCTCAATGACACTTTGCAGGGTGCGGATAGCCATGCTCCTCTTTGCTCCTCCCTAAGGTGAAGGCTGGGCTGTCCTCTCATCGTAACGAGTAGGAAGGCTAGCCTGGGAGTATTTAGAAGGGATGTAAACAAAGACCCCTGAGGAGGCTCAGCCCTCGCGCCACGGATCCCAGTTCTCATGAAATTTGCCTTCCAGAATGGCCTGGCGCATTCTTTGGGTGTAGCGCACGAGCTCCGTGATGTTGTGGATGGAAAGCAGAGTGTAGCCCAGGATCTCCTGGGCGCGGATGAGGTGGCACAGATAGGCGCGGCTGAAGTGGCGGCAGGTGTAGCAAGGGCACTCAGGATCGATGGGATCCAGGCTGCGGCGGTGTTCGGCATTCTTGATGTTCCAGCGTTGGCCGCGGCTGATCACGGTGCCGTGGCGGGCATAGCGCGTGGGAATGACACAGTCAAACAAGTCCACGCCGGCAGCCACTGCCGCCCGCATCTCGGCATAGGTGCCCACCCCCATGAGATAACGGGGGCGATCGGCTGGCAAGAGGGGGGCTGTTTGTCGCACCACCGCGTGCATTAGCTCCACCGGCTCTCCTACGCTGACGCCGCCGATGGCATAGCCGGGTAGATCCAGCCGACAGACTGCTTCCGCTGCCTGCCGACGCAGCTCCGGGTAAACCCCCCCCTGAACAATGCCAAACAAAGCCTGATCGGAGCGGCGGTGGGCTTCCACGCAGCGCTTCAGCCATTGAGTAGTCCGCCGCACCGCTGCTGCCACCGCCTCAGGGCTGGCAGGATAGGGCGGACACTCGTCAAAGGCCATGATGATGTCTGCCCCCAAAGCATTTTGGATCTGGATGGAGAGCTCAGGAGTGAAGTGAATAATTCGCCCATCGTAAGGCGAGCGAAACGTTACCCCTTCCTCGTCGATTTGGCGGATGGCGCTGAGGCTAAAAACTTGAAAGCCGCCCGAATCCGTGAGGATGGGGCCTGGCCAGGCCATGAAGCGGTGCAGGCCCCCCGCCGCTTGAATGATCTCTTCGCCAGGGCGTAGGTGCAGATGATAGGTGTTGCTAAGGATAATGTGGGCGCCGGTCTCCTTGAGTTGAGCAGGCGTGAGGGTTTTCACATTGGCCAGCGTTCCCACCGGCATAAAGCAGGGGGTCGGGATCTCGCCATGGGGGGTAATGAAATAACCCGCCCGCGCCTGCGTGTTGGGGCAGGTGCCCTCGCAAACAAAAGTAAAAGCCGCCAAGGTCAGCGCTCTGGATCCACTGCCTGCGCAGCCGAGCTTAGCATAAGAGTCGGATCCCCTTCTAAAACCCCCCCAGCCCTTGACAGGGATCCCCTTTCTTGGGCATGCTTATAGATCGCTGCGGAACTGGCGGAATGGTAGACGCGCTAGATTCAGGTTCTAGTGGCAGCAATGCCATCGGGGTTCAAGTCCCCGGTTCCGCATCTCTTTGGATTGGTTGCTACCTACCCCATTACCTCAACGTAGAGCAAGCTCTAAAAGAATCTTGCTTGGCTGCGGAACTCCTGTGAGGTTAGAGAGTCAGCTCTTTTTCAATTTGGGAGAGCTTGATACGAGCAAGAGCCAAGTTGCCTTTCTCTCGATCCAAAGCCAGATAGAAAAATAGCCCAGGTATGTGCTTAATTAGATACATCAGGTGATACTGAGTCTCCAGAATAATAAGTATCTCTTCGATTCTGTCGGTGAGCTTAAGAGACTCTGCAGCTCGCATCTTGGCGCGGATCACCTCGGTGTTTCCCGCAATGGCCAGCTCCAGGTTAGCTTCGGGAAAGGCAGGGCTGTTGGTGCCCTTAAACCCCAGACACATTCCGGTCTTCCAGTCCCCCAAAGCGATGCCCAGTGCTCCGTCAATGGTGAGAGCCTTCACCAGACTGTCTTGAAGCTTGTTCATAAGGCTGCCCTACCCCCAAAAGCCTGATCCTGAAGTCCGCCCGACCATCATAAGTCTCTAATCGGAAAGTTTCAACTTAAAAGTACTAGAACCTGCTTATTTTTAAGATAAGTAAAACTAATGCTAAATGTGTTAAGCGAGGGTCGTCGAGATTTTCTTGCCTTTACGTGATAGTTTCTTGAAAGCCAAGCCCCTGGGATCACCCTCCCAGAACAAGGGCATTTCCCTCAAGTCAGGCAGTACGGCTCCCGCTTAGTTCGTTTGGGGGCATAAGATCCCTAAGGATTCCGGCAGGGCGGTCGGGGAGTTATGCTGGGGTTGTCTCTTTTGCCAGGCTGCTGAGGTTCACCCACGGCAGCGCCGGATCCCGTCTCTCCAGCTTGACCTATGCCCAAGGCTACCCTTCCCCCCAACGAAGAAGAGCGGCTGGCTGCCCTACGAGAGTATCAAGTTCTCGATACAGCCCCTGAAACTGCCTTTGACGAGATCGTCCGGCTTGCTGCTTACATCTGCGGCACGCCCGTCTCGCTGGTCTCTCTCATCGACGAGCATCGCCAGTGGTTTAAGGCCAAGTTCGGCATTGAGGGCATCGAGGAAACGCCGCGGGATGTGGCCTTCTGTGCCCACGCCATCCTCTCGCCCAAAGAGCCGCTGGTGGTGCCGGATGCCACCCAGGATCCGCGCTTTGCCGATAACCCTCTTGTAACCCAAGAGCCGCATATTCGCTTTTACGCCGGTGTGCCCTTGGTAACGCCGGAAGGGCACGCGCTGGGTACCCTCTGCGTGGTGGACTACCAACCCCGGCAGCTTAGCCCGGAGCAATTGGAGCAGCTCAAGGCCCTGGCCCATCAGGTGACAGCCCAACTGGAGCTGCGCCGCACCTTGCGGGAGTTGGCCAAGGCTCCCTTGCTTCCCAAAGCTGGCGAGAGCAAGCCTGCTCGCAAAAACCGCTTTCTCCTCAAGGTCAGTGCTGGCCTGGGCCTGGCTGCCCTGATCTTGGGCGGGATCGCCTACTCTGCCCAGCGCAACGCCAGTCGCCTGCCCCAACTGACGGAGCAAGTGGCCCATACCTTGGAAGTGATCCAGAACCTGGAAGGATTGCTCTCAGAGATCCGTGCTGCCGAGGCAGGTAAACAGGGCTACTTTTTGACCAACGAGACTCGCTACCTCGACGAGTACAAGGCCAGCCTTGAGGCCATTCCCACTCGTCTTAGCCGGCTGCAAGAGTTGACAGCCGACAACCCTCTCCAGCAAGGGCGCCTGAAGTGGCTGGAGCTACTTTTGGAACAGCGTCTGAACCTTGCCCAAGATCTTATCCGGCTCCGGGATCAAGAGGGGCTGGCCGCTGTTCAAGAAGCCTTGAAGAGGGGCGAAGGGCAAAGGTTGATGGAGCGGATCGCCAACCTAGTGGAGGCGCTCCAGGAGCAAGAGCGGCTTCTGTTGCAGCAGCGCAGCGGGCAGTTCCAGCTTGCTTGGGTTAGAACCAATGCCATCCTGCTGGGGGGGCTGGCTTTTACCTACTTGCTGTTGGCCGCAGTTTATGTCCTCATTCGCCGCGAAACTGCCGAGCGGGAGCGGGCGGAAACCTTCCTCAAGCAGGAGCGGGACTTTACCAACGCCATCCTCGACACGGCAGGCGCTCTGGTGGTGGTCATGGATCCCGAAGGGCGCATCCTGCGCTTTAACCGCGCTGCCGAGCAGCTTTCTGGCTATTCGCTGGCAGAAGTCAAGGGCCAACTACTCTGGGACTTGGGCTTGATCCCGGCGGAGGAGATGGCCGGCCTGAAGCAAGCTTTTCAACAACTTAAGGGCAGTCGCTCCCTTTTCTTAAACCGCCATGAAAACTTCTGGCGCACCAAGCAGGGGGCGCTGCGGCTCATTGCTTGGACCAACACCGCCTTGGTCAATGCCAAGGGTGAGGTGGAGTTTATCATCGGCATCGGCATCGACATCACCGAGCGCAAGCTGGCAGAGCTGGCTCTCAAAGAAAGCGAAGAGCGCTACCGGGATCTCTTTGAAAATGCCAGCGATCTCATCCAGTCTGTCGATGCCGAAGGGTACTTTCTCTACGTCAACCGCGCCTGGAAGGAGACCCTGGGCTACGACGAAGCTCAAATCCACCAAATGAGGGTTTTCGACATCATCCACCCCGACTATCGAGAGCACTGCCAGGTCGCTTTCCAGAAGCTTTTGGCTGGCCAACCTCTGGACAAGGTGGAGACGGCCTTTGTCACTGCCAAGGGCGAAACCATCTGGGTGGAGGGAAGTGTTAACTGCCGCTTTGAAGATGGGGTGATGGTCTCCACGCGGGGCATTTTCCGCAACATCACCGAGCGCAAAAAAGCTGCCGAGGAGCTGGAGCGGCAGAGCCGGCGGGCCCAACTGCTGGCCGATCTCAGCTTAAAGATCCGCCAATCGCTGGATATTGCCGAGATCCTGGAAACGGCAGTAACGGAGATCCAAGCCCTGCTCAAGGCGGATCGCGTTTTGGTCTACCGCTTCCAGCCGGATGGATCCGGGATCATCTCCAACGAGAAAACCCAGCCCGGCATCCCTTCCCTTTTGGGCGAGGTGATTGAGGATCCCTGTTTTCAGGAAAAATACGCCGAGCTCTACAGCCAGGGCCGGGTTCGCGCCATCAGCGACGTGGAGGCCGAAGGGCTGGAGCCCTGCTACCTGGAGCTGCTGCAAACAATGCAGGTGAAGGCCAACCTGGTGGTGCCCCTCTTCATGGAGCAGCGGCTGTGGGGGCTGTTGTTGGCCCACCAGTGTTCTGCACCCCGCCAGTGGCAGCCGTTTGAGATCGAGCTGCTGGTGCAACTGGCCAACCAAATCGGCATTGCCCTCACCCAGGCAGAGCTCCTGGAGCGGGAGCGCCAGCGCAGCCTCGAGCTAGAACAAGCCCGCAAAGCGGCAGAGCAGGCTTCTCAGGCCAAAAGCAGCTTCTTGGCCACCATGAGCCACGAGATCCGCACCCCCATGAACGCGGTGCTGGGGATGACGGGCTTGTTGCTGGAGACGCCCCTGACCCCAGAGCAGCGGGACTTTGTCGAGACCATTCGCATCAGCGGCGATGCCCTGCTGACCCTCATCAACGACATCCTGGACTTCTCCAAGCTGGAAGCCGGGGAGATGGAGCTGGAGATCCTGGACTTCGACCTGAGGGCCTGTTTGGAGGAGGTGGCGGATCTCTTTGCCCCCACTGCTCATGCCAAGGGCCTGGAGCTGGCGGTGCTGATGCCGCCGGAAGTGCCCCGCTATCTGCGGGGGGATGCGTCGCGGCTGCGCCAAATCCTCAACAACTTGGTGAGCAACGCCATCAAGTTCACCCATCAAGGGGAGGTGGTCATCCAGGCCGAGCTGCTGCAGGAGACGGCCACCCATGTCCAACTGCGGCTCTCGGTAAGGGATACAGGGATCGGGATCCCCAAGGAAGCGCAAGCCAAGCTGTTTCAGCCCTTCACCCAAGTGGATGCTTCTACCACCCGCAAATACGGGGGCACAGGCCTGGGCCTGGCCATTTGCAAGCAACTGACAGAGCTGATGGGGGGCAAGATCTTCCTAGAGAGCGAGGTGGGCCGCGGCAGCACCTTCAGCCTCGAGCTGACCCTGGAAAGACAACCCTACCCCCGCCAGATCGCCCAGAACCCCGCCCGCATCCCTGTCGATCTTCAGGGCAAGCGGCTGTTGGTGGTGGACGACAACGCCACCAACCGCAAGATCGTCCGCTACCAGGCCACCGCTTGGGGCATGGTGGTGGAAGAAGCCGAAAATGCCTACCAAGCTCTGGACAAACTGCGCCAGGCCGTGCGGGAAGGGATCCCCTTCCCCTTGGCGGTTTTGGACATGCAGATGCCGGAGGTGGACGGGGAGACCTTGGGCCGCTGGATCAAGGCGGATCCCGAACTGTCCCAGACGCAACTGGTGATGATGACCTCGCTGGGGTTGGGGGAGCACTCCCGCCGCGCCGCCGAGATTGGCTTTGCTGCCTACCTAATCAAGCCGGTCAAGCAAACGCGATTGCAAGAAGCTCTGATCATGGCCCTGGGCAAGTCTTCCGGCCTGGCCACCGCGCTGCTGGGCGTGGGCCCACCCCTTTCGCAAAGTGCGCCCTCCGCCAGCCGTCCCCAGCAACCCCTGCGCATCCTCTTGGCCGAAGACAACCCCGTCAACCAAAAGGTGGCCCTGCGCCAGCTGCAGAGCTTGGGCTACCTGGCGGATGTAGTGGCCAACGGCCAGGAGGTTTTGGATCTGCTGCAGCGAGTCAAGTACGACCTCATCCTCATGGACTGCCAGATGCCAGTGATGGACGGCTACGAGGCCACCCGCCGCCTGCGCCAGCGGGAGCGGGGATCCGGCCACCGCACCGTCGTGATTGCCATCACGGCCAACGCCATGCAAGAGGATCGGGAGCGCTGCCTGCAAGCGGGCATGGACGACTATCTCAGTAAGCCGGTGCTAAAGGAGGATCTGGAAAAAGTGCTCAACCACTGGAGCCAAAGGATCGCCTCTTCCGCCGCAGGAGCAGCCAAGGGGGCGGCTTCGTCCGATCCGCCTTCTCCTGAAGCTGCCGGCGGTGACCCTGCTCCCACGCTGCCCTACCCCATCGACGCCGCCTACTTGGAGCGGGTTACGGGAGGTGACCGCCAGTTTCAGCGGGAACTGCTGCAGGTGTTTGTCCAGGATTGCCAGGAGCAGTTGCCGCGGCTGCGCCAAGCTCTTGCAGCGGGTAATGCCGAAGACTTGAGGAAAATTGCCCACCGCCTCAAGGGAGCTAGCGCCAACGTGGGGGCCAATGCCTTTTGTCAAGTAGCCCGCGAGCTAGAACACCTGGGGGTGCAACTGGCGCAGCCGGGATCCCCGGCTGATGACCCAAAATGGGCAAGCGCTTCCCAGAACCTGGAGGAGCTGGAGCGCATCTTGGCCGACATTTGCCAGTACCTGCAGGGATTGGAAGGCTAGGGCGATCCCAGACTTGTCGCCCTCACCTCCAGCCTCTCTCCCAAAGGGAGATGGGGATCAAGTGGCGAACCATTGGAGGTAGGAGGAACAAATTGGCGTGGCTGTTTGGGCTTCGCTCTGGCTCGGAACTGCAGCAAAAGCCCGGCTGCTTGAGCAAGCTGGAAGAGGACAGCCGGGCAAAAAGGTGTCTAGCTAGTGCTTCGACCCAATCAGGCGGGCTGGGATTACATCAGGCCAATTTGAGAGAGGATCCCTTGGCCCGTCAGCAGCTCGGTCAAAACGCCAATCACAAAGCCCAACATTGCCAGACGGCCATTCCATTTTTCGGCGAAGGTGGTAAAGCCAAACTTAGCTTCTTGGTTTTCCATGGTTGCAACTCCATCAAGGGGTGACATCTCCAATCTGGCTCAGATATTAAAAAGTGTCAAGTTTTGTGTCGAGAGCTAACAAGGTGAGGTCGACAAGGATCCCTAGCTGCTTTTGACGGCAGTCCAGACAGCGTCTACGAGACGGAGCTCCTCCTGGGACAGCACTTTGAGGTACCTCAGCCTAGCAAAGGTTGCCTCATCGGGATAGATAGCTGGGTTTTGGCGATCCTGCGGGTTAATCTTAGGTAGGGCGGCAGCATTGGGGGTGGCAAAGCGGTTGTAGTTGCTCAGTTGGGCGCCAATTTCCGGCTCCAGAAGGAAGTTGATGAAGCGGTTGGCCAGCTCCGGGTTAGGAGCTTTGGCTGGGATGGCCATCACATCTAGCCAGATGTGAGCGCCCTCGCGAGGGACAAAGTAGCCAATGTTGGGATTTTCCTCAGCAGCTTGCAGGGCATCGCCGCTGTAGACAACTGCCACGTTGGCTGTTCCGGAGACTAATTGATTTTTGCCGCCCACCCCGCCAATAAGGCCAGCGCTGCGGCGTTTGGCTTGAATTAACAGCTCCTGAATCTGCTGCAGCTCCGAGGGAACGGTAGTGTTGGGGTCAAAGCCTAGATAGAAAGCAGCCGCCGCCAGCATAGAGCGCATCTCGTCGATCATGACAAAGGGGCCGTACTGCTGCTTGGGATCAAAGATCAGCCCCCAGGAGCGCTCAAAGTTTTCCGGCAGGCGGTCTTTGCGGTAGCCAATGCCGGTGGTGCCCCACTGGTAGGGAACCGTGTAGGTGTTTTCTGGGTCAAAGGGCAAGCCGACAAACTTCTCCCCCAAGTTGCGGAGATTGGGAATCAGGGCTTTGTTGAGAGGCTGCAGCAGGCCCAGCTCCACCATGTTGGGCACAACGTAGTCCGTGGGCACGACGACGTCGTACTGGCTCACGCCGCCCCCCCGCAGCTTGGCAATCATGTCCTCGTTGGACTCGTACACACTTACCACCACGCGGCTATTGGTGGCTTTCTCAAAGGCAGTGAGAATGGCCGGGTCAATGTATTCCGACCAGATGTAGAGTTGAAGGGTTTGTTTTTGGGCAGCCGTTCTCAGGGGCCAGAAGAAAAGCAGAACCCCTAGACAGCAAAGCAAGGCAGTGGCCCTGGCGATTCCCTTTTTCATGGGCATTTTCAGAGAAGGGGCAGGAAGCTACCGGGCAGGTGGCGGTGAAGGGGTCAGGACCTCCTCGGTGAACAAAAGCCGACCTCCCCTAGCGTTGACACAAAAGCAGGTCTCAACGCCGTCCCTGCAAATTAGCAGGCCATAGACTGAGAGCAGGCTTGTCCACCCCTACGCCCTAGCCTACCACCTGAGCTTCCCCGTTGCTGCTTTCCCTAGCCGAGAATAGCAGTTGATATAGCCGCTGCTGCTCAGCGGGGTTGCAGTAGCGCTGTTGCTGCGGGGGCCAGTCCTGGAGAGCCAGCTTCTGCTGCTGCTGCAGCCAGTTTTGCAGACTTAAGTCGGCAGGTAACTTGGCCCGCAGAACTTGCAAATCGTGAAAGCGGCCCAACTGTTCCTGCAAGCCCTTGAGGGTCTTCACCCAGTCTTGGAGGGCCTCCCCGTAGAAAGGAGCAAAAAACTCTAGCTGGTAGCGCAGGCGTTTGGTAGCTTTGCGCAGGTCGTGCAGTTGTTCAGCCTGAACTTCAGTTTCCGGGAAGGCCGGGATCCGCCAGCCCGGCTGCAGGAACCAGGCAGCCAGCAAAGGGGCCAACAGGTGAGGTAAGCTCTCCTGCAGGGAAAGCTGGGCCGCAGGCCGGTAGCGAGGGGAAACCAGCCACTCTTCGCAAGCGGCCTGGAACTCAAGGAAGTCTTCCTCTGTCAAAATGCGGCGGGAGTGTTTCTCAGCTTGGGCTTGGCGCCGCTGCAGCTTTTCCCTCAGCTCCTCCAGCTCCCCCTGCTGGTCTGCCGGGATTTGCTGCCAACAGGGCTCCTGGAGGATTTCCAGTAACACGTCCAAATCCCGCTGCTGACCCAGGGTTCTGGTCAACTTTTGCAGACGTTTGGGCTTGAGTGGCTTGGGCAGGCGCACGGCTCCCTGAAACACCTCCACCCAGGTGCCGATGCGGCGCAGGCCCACCCGAATCTGATGGAGGGACTCTGCTGCCTCAGGATGTTGGTTGAGCACTCTCCCCACGTGCTTCTGCAGCCGCTGCCATTGCTGGCTTAACAATTGGTGGGCCCAAGCGGCCACGGTGGGTGGAGGGGAAGACGCCAGCAGGATCGAGTGCTCGCTTTTCTGCTCAGCAGCAATGGCACTCACAGCAAATCTCCTCTACCTCTCAAAACAGGGCCTAAAAAGGGCAGAAGGCTTTCCCTGCATAGCCCACTTACCTTACCCTGAGGTCACCCGCGCCCTCTTCTTTTTTAACCTAATCTTAACCTCTGAGCAGGGTATGGCCAGGGAAACGGTTGAGACCGCCCTTCGAGCTAGCAGGGCGGAGCCTTTGGTAGGCGGGGCCCGACCGCTGCCCAGATGCGGGTGGCCACCTCTGCCGGGGATCCCTCGCCGGGAATGCGAACAATCCGCTGCGGGAACTCGGCAGCTAGAGCTTGAAATCCGCGGTAAACTCGGCGGTGAAACTCCAGGTGTTCTCGCTCGAGTTTGTCGGCCTCTGACTGTGGGGAACGGGTAACTGCTACGCGACGCTGACGCGAACGCGCCAGCCCCACCTCAGGGGGGAGATCCAACCACAGGGTGAGGTGCGGCTGCAGCCCGCCGGTAGCCAAGTGGTTGAGCTGGCGGATCTTCTCCAAGTCCAGCCCCCGACCATACCCCTGGTAGGCCAGGGTAGAGTCGGTGAAGCGGTCACAGAGCACCACCTGCCCCGCTGCTAGGGCGGGAAGGATGCATCTTTGCACGTGCTCGGCCCGGTCTGCCGCGTACAGGAGCAACTCGGCCAGCGGCGTTATGGGATCCCCGTGCAACAGCAACTCCCGCAGCGCTCGGCCGAGGGCTGTCCCTCCCGGCTCGCGGGTACACAGGCAGGCATAGCCTTCTAGAGTCAGCCGCTGTGCCAGCAGCGTCTGCTGAGTGGTTTTGCCCACTCCTTCTCCACCTTCTAAGGTGATGAACACAGCAGTCTCCCTAGAAAGGAGAGCTAGCGCAGATTAAGCTGCGGTTGCAAGTTAAAGGAGTGGCCCGGGATCATCACGTACACGTCGGGGATGTTGGTGGGCTCCAGGCCTTGCAGGGCCAGCCCCTCCACGTTGGAGCGCAGGGCGTCGTTGATGGTGGTTTCCAGTTGGGAGAGAACCTGGGCCTCATTACCCTGACTGGCCAAGCCAGGAAACTGGTTGTAGATGGCGCGGGCCAAGCTGCTGGCCAGAGGGAGCTGGATGAGAGTGAGGTTGGATCCCCCCAGTTGCGGGCCTAGGGTGTTGGCTCGGCCACGGATGCCCAAGGCCTGCAGGGCGTTGGCGGTTTGGCTGACGGGGATGGTGCAGGTGTCCATCTTGTAGACGGGCACAGAAGCCATGGTGAGGGCGGAAACGCTGGTTAGTTGCACCACGGTAAAGGAAGCCGTGCCGTTGTAGGCAAAGCAAAAATCCCGAAAGGCCGCCGGTACATTGGCCGCGCGGATGGGGCGCTCATCGTCAAAGCCACCCGACTCCGCGAAGAGGTTGCGGATGGCAAACCCCCCAAAGAAAGCCAGCAAGGCCACCACCAGCAGGATTGTCAGATCCGAAGAGGAGACTCCCCCTGAGGAGCTGCTGCTGCGCCCTCCACCTCCATACCCCCCACTTCCCCCCGAGCCGGCAGGGTAGCCGTAAGTTGCAGAACGGCTGTACTCGCCCCGGGAGGAGCCGGCATAGGCGGCGGATGCCGCGTAGCTCCGGTTGCTGGAGACAGGGCGCCGGGGAACCAGGGCCTGTCCAGGACGGCTGGCCCCCGGCCGCGAGGACCCTGTCTCGGCATCTTGCGAAGAGCCAGCCCTTCCTTCTCTTCCGTTATCCTCTGCTCGCGGCGCGCGCCCAGAGAGACGAGTAGCGGACGCCTTCCCATCGTTTCGCTCCTCTTCCTCTTCTAGCCAGTCTTCGGCACCGTCGGGGGAGGGGGCAGAACCTTCCTCCGGCAGAGGGGGCGGGGAACGTCGGCCTTGGGACTCTGAGCTGCTGGGAGCTTGGCCGCGGCTTCCCTCACCGGCAGCAGCCGCTGAGTCTGAAAAACGGTTTGGATCGCGCTCCTCAGAGAAGGTCATTCTTCAGGCTCCCAACGCAAAACTGGCACTCCCATCTTCCTAGACCGAGAAAACCTGCTAGCAAGTAGGATCCACAGGTTGGCAGGGATGGCCGCGTGTGCTGCCGTTAGGCTCCCCTCTTGGACCCCTGCAGCCGTACCTCCAAGCTAGCCTAGACTGCGCTCCAAGATCAGGAGCTGTTCTTTCAGGGCCCTCAGGGCCTGGCCACGGTGGCTGACGGCTTCCTTTTGCGCCGGGCTCATCTCGGCAAAGGTCAGCCCCACCTCCGGCACCCAAAAGAGCGGGTCGTAGCCAAATCCTCCTGCTCCCCGGGGCTGAGCCAGTATCTCCCCGTGGCAGATGCCCTCCACCAAGGCCCGCACCTGCCCCTGGGGATCCACGAGGGCAATGGCGCAGTGAAAGCTGGCTTGGCGGTTGGGGATCCCTTCCATCTCCCGCAGCAGCCGCGCGATGCGGGCGGCATCGTCGGGGGCATAGCGGGCCGAATGGATCCCGGGGGCGCCGCCAAGGGCTGCCACCGCCAGCCCAGAGTCATCGGCAATGGCCCACTCCCCCAGAGCGGCTGCTACAGCCTTGGCCTTGAGAAGGGCATTTTCGACAAAGGTGCTGCCGCTTTCTTCCACTTCTATCGCTGCCGGCAGGGGGCGCAGATCCCAGCTGGGAGCATGGGCCTGGAAGAAGGTGTTGAACTCCCGCCATTTACCAGGGTTGCTGCTGGCCAAGATCAAGGGGCGCGCCATAGGCTGGGGATCGCGGGAAACACAGGTATCTTAGCGGAAGAAAGCAGACAGCAGAGGGCTGCCCAGGTCCTTAGGGGATTTCCAGAACCATGTTGTGCAAGGCCGTGTTGATCACCAGGGTGGAGCCGCAGCGTTCCACCTTTCCCCCGTCCCAGTGCATGTGGCCGCAGATGTAGTAGCGCGGCTGTAGGTGATCCAACAGGGGGCGCAGGGTGGGCATGCGGCGGTGGTACCATTTGCCGCCTTCGTCCAACAGGCCCCGCGGCGGCGCGTGGCTAAGCAGCAGGTCAATGGGGCGAGGAGGCTGGCTATAGAGGGTAAGCAGCTCCTGCAGATGGCTGCGGGTAAGGGTCCAGCTCCAGCCGCAAGGGGGAGTCCAGGGCACCGCCAACACTTGCAGCCCTAGCCACTCAAAGTAACAAGACTGGGTGATGGCCCGTCCCCACCTGCCAGCTAGGGCATCCAACACGGCAGCGGCTGGGTCGTGGTTGCCGGGCAAAAAGAGCCAGGGCTTGCCCAGGCCGTCTACTGCCGCCAGGAAAGATTGCAACTGGATGACCTCAGCTTCGGCTGTTGGGTGAAAGCCTTGGGTGGCGTTGAGGGAGGGCTTGCCAGCCTTGGAGCAGAAATCGCCGCAGTTGATGTAGCCATCCACCTGGGGCAAGTAGGCTAGGGCTTGCCGGATCAGCCGGTCGTTGCCGTGGTAGTCAGAGCCAAGAAGCAGTTTGATCCCCATGGGCTAGCAGAAGTCGGGAGGGGAAGCCAGAACCCTGTCTGGCGACTGGGATCCCTGCAGCAGGGCAGCCACCTGTGGCCAGGAGCTGCGGTACCAGGCCCGTTGGGCCTCCAGTTCCTCTTCCAACGATCCTGTTGGGCCAAACTCCGGACAGGCATACCCTAGCGAGCGCAGGCCCGCCACCAACAGCGCTGGCGATAGCCACCAGTGCTGGCCTAGGCGCAACAGATCCACCTGAGGCCGGGTTTGCAGGTAGTGGCGTAGCTGCCGCTGTAAGGTGGCCGCAGAGGGCAGGGGCACTGTTTGCTGGTGCACGACAATGAGCGGCGCTTCGCCAGCAAGGTAGTGGAGCAGCCACTTGAGGTGCTCTAGAGAGGGGGGCCAGCTCCACAGCCACAGCTGGTCGTAGCGGTGGCCGGCCTGAGGACGGTCGTAGTGAAGAGTTAGCGGGGAGCGCCGCTCAGGATCCAGGACAAAGGTGGGGCGCCGAAAGCCGTAGAAGAGGATGCTTCCCTGCGCCTGGGGCAGGAGGGCAGAAAAGCCATCCACAACTTGCCAACGCAGGGGTCGGGTGAGAGGCGGAGCAGGGCGGTAGATCAGCAGGGGCGAGGGGACTGTTCCCTGCTGGGGAGAAGACTTTGGAGAACCAGCCGCTTGAGCAGGCCGGATCCCGACAATTTCCAGCTCTAGTTGGCTCTCTTCTCCCCACCGCTTGGCTCTGAGGGTGTAGGCGACGTCAATCCGCTTAGGCAAGGGATAGGCTGCGGCTCCCCGCCAGAGAATGGCCCAGAGGGGACGGCTGCAAGTCTTGGCTTGCAGGGGGGATCTGCCGCTGTGGTGGCAAGGCTCAGAGGGATCCTGCAGGAGCAACTTTAGGTGGCTGGGGGTATCCTCCCCCTGGGCAGGCCGCGGGCCAAATCGCTGCTGTTGCACCACCTGCAGGTTGCGGCTGCAAAAGACCGGCTCAGGATTGCCGATGCCACAGGGTTGCAGCCGTTGCAGCTCCTGGTAGAGGTCGAGGGTGAGATCCGCCAGGGCCACCTCAGCATCGATCCGCACCAAGGGCCGGATCTGTTCCGGCTGCAGACGCTGTTGGGCCAATTGCCGCAGCCGCTCTTCCAAAAGGGGCCAGTTTTCCGCTTTCAGGCTAAACCCGCCTGCTGCTGGGTGGCCGCCGTGCTTGATCAATAAATCTTTGCAGAGCTCTAGGGCCTGGAACACGTCGAACTCGGGGATCCCCTGCCGCGCCGAGCCGGTGATCTCCCCCTGGCGCGACTGGCTGCCGATAAACACTGGACAGCCAAAGCGCTCCGCCAGCCGCGAAGCCACCAGGCCAATCACCCCTTTGTGCCAGCGCTGCTGGGGAGCTCCCAAAAGGAGTAACACCCGCTCCTGCGCCAGATCCCGCTCTTGCCGGGCCATCTGCTCCAAAGCCTCCGCCTCAATGCGGCTGCACATCTGCTGCCGCACCTGGTTGAGCCGTTCACAGCGGCGGGCCAGTTTCTCTGCCTGCTGCGGGTCGTCGGTGGTCAGCAGCCGGATCCCCAGCTCCGGTCGGCCAATTCGCCCAATGGCATTGATGCGGGGCCCCAGGCCAAACCCTACCCACTCTGGTCGCAGCTCCTCTGGGGATCCCGTCATTCCCATCACTGCCAAGAGGGCACGGATCCCGGCCACCTGGGCAGTAGGCAAAAGGGCTAGCCCCTGCCGCACCCAAAGACGGTTTACCCCCGTCAGGGGCGCCAAATCGGCAATGGTGCCCACCGTAAACAGCTCCAGCGCCATTCGCCCCAGCCGTTCATCGCCGCGGCGCTCCGCCAAGGCCTGGGCTAGGAGGTAGGCCACCCCCACCCCGGCCATTCCCCGGTAGGGAGACGACTCTGGGATCTGCTTGGGGTTGAGGATGGCGTCGGCAGGGGGCAACTGGGGCGGCAGGTCGTGGTGATCTGTCACGATTACTGTTAGCCCTAGCTCTTTGGCTAGACGAATGGGCTCGTGGGCAGCAATGCCGTTGTCCACCGTGAGGATGAGGCGCACTCCCTCGCGGTGCAGCTCCTGCACCATGCGGCTGTTGAGGCCATAGCCCTCCGTAAGGCGGCTGGGAATGCGGTAAACCACCGGTGTGCCCCGCAGCGCCCGCAGCAGGAGGGCCGTGCTGGTCATGCCGTCGGCATCATAATCGCCGCAGATGGCAATGGGCTCCTGCCGGTGCAGGGCCTTCTCCAACAGCTCTATCGCTAGGGGCAGGTCGGCAAAGTCACGGCTGGGTGGAGGCAAGCAGGAGGGATCTGGCTGCAAATAGTGGCCAATCTCAGGGAGGCTGCGGAGGCCGCGGTTGAGCAGGATCTGGGCTAGGAGAGGCGAAATCCCCGCTGCTTTAGCCAAGTGGCTTGCCCTTGGCTTATCCTCAGGCTGAAATAGCCAGCGCTGCTTAAAAATTGCAGCCATTCCCCGAGTCGGACAGCCAGCTGCCAGTGCTACAGTTGGCCTATAGGTGGGCCCTTTTTGAACTTACTCCAAAACGCTCCTCCGCTGACTAGCTTCGATGTACTCTCTACTGCTTACCTATAGCCTCAACCCTCTAGTGGGACTGAAGCTGCTGCTGCGATCCCCTGAGCAAACTTCCCTGTGGAGTTTGGCGCGTCAGCTCTGGAGATCCCGGGGAGGGGGATCGCGGCTTCAGATTGCCCTAGGCCGCCTGGTGCCCGAGCAAACTGAGCACCTTTCCCCCTGGGAGGTGCTGCTGCGATCGCGGTTTTTCATTGCTCTGGAAGCTGCCTTGCCGGATCAGGTCCTGCCTGCTCTCCCTTCTGGGCAGGGATCCGCCATTCAGCTGGCCCGCTACACAGAAGGTTCCCAACCCTACAAGACTGAGATCCTCCGCTTTTCCCTGGGAGGAGCGCCTGCTCTTGCTGCACCGCGCCGCTACAGCTACCGTCGCCGTTGCTTCTAGGGGCTGCAGGTAGCAGGCGCCTCCTTACCTATGGCGGCAGGTCTATACTGGAGGGGGATCCAATCTGCGCTTCTCCCGTGAACGCTGGGTTGCGTAACGGCTGCCAGAGGGGGGCAGGGGGTGGCTGGGGAGGAGGGAGTAGTCTCCTGCGGGGCAGTCCTTGGCCGCGCCTAACAACAGCGGTAGCTCTCTTGGGGGGCTCCCTAGCAACTGCTTTCCTTGCCCTGCCTGCTGCCTTTGCCCTCACCCGCTACCAAGTCCACGTCTTGGCCAACGAACCCGAAGCCTTAGCGCGGGTGCGCCGCCAAGTAGCGGATGCCTACTTTGTGCAGGAGGAGGGTCAGGTCTTCATTCTTGCTGGAACGTTTGTTAACCGTAGCCACGCCCAACGCCGCCAAGCTGAGTTGGCACGGCTGGGGTTGCCAGTGCGGGTGGTGAGCCGCCAAGAGACAGATCCACCCCTGCCGCCGGCTTTTCCCGCCCTGCCGGCGCCAACGGCTCCTCCCTTTGATCCGCGGCGGCCCTTTGCCACCCACGTGCCCAACCCCCATAGGGATCCGCTGCTGGAGGAGCGAGTGCGCCGCTTCTTTCCCCAAGCCATTGGAGTGCTCTACCGCGGCCAGCCTTCCCTGCAGACGGGGACTTTCTCTCGCCTATCGCTGGCGCAGGAGCAGGCCCGCTGGTTGACTGCCCAGGGATTGCCGGCAGTAGTTGTGTCACTGGCAGAAGGGAATGCTGCGTCACCGCCCGAGGAGCCTGCCCAAGGAGAACGCTATTGGGTGTTGGTGGCCGATCCCAGCGGCGAGAAATTGGCGGCTTTGGAGCAGCTCCTGCCGGGATCTGTGCCCCTGATCTACGACAACCTGCGGGTGGTGCGCACCGGTGGCTTTGCCGATCTCGCAGGGGCCACTGAGCAAGTGCGTTACCTAGCCCGCCAGGGCTACGCAGCGGGGATCTTTCCCGCTGACCTGCGCCGCTCGCGCCCTCTTCTGGTTCAGGATTCGCCTCCCGCTCTGCAGGAGGCTAGCCCGGGGGGGTTCTGGGTGGTGGTTCAGGCTGGCGAAGAGGCGCTGCCCAAAGTGCAGCAGTTTGCACCCGATGCTTTTGTGCGCGGCTCAGTAATTCAGGTGGGCACTTACCGGCAGCGGGCCAATGCCGAACGGGCACAGCGCAGCTTGGCGGAGGCGGGGTTTGACGCCCGCATTCTGCCTGTGGAGTAACCGCGGTCGTCTTCAGCCGTTTCGCTGCTGGTTAAGCATTGCTATTGGCCCTCCTTGCGGCAGGGTGGGTCCATCGCCGCCAGGTTTGCCGCTGGCAGTTGGGTGGGCTTGACCCAGGAATACTGCACCCCTGCGGGCCTCCCCCAGGCGCTGAGGGTCAAAGCTCCTCTTCGGCTGGATTTTCTTTGCCGCGGCTGAGCCAGCGCCGAAGGCGGGGCTGCTGGCCGCCCCGCGCTGAATAAAGTTGGGGCCCCTAGAGGGACTGCTTGGCCTGTTGCAGCGTCTGCTCGAACACCTCCAAAGGCTGCGCCCCCGAGAAGGCGAGGCCATTCAAGATGAAATAGGGGGTACCGCTAATGCCCAGTTGGGAAGCCAGATCCATGTCTCGCTGCACAGCCCGCTCCGCCGCCTGGCTGAGCCGATCCCGATTGAACTTCTCCACGTTCAGGCCCAACCTTTGGGCAGTGGCTACGTAGAATTCCTCCCCCAGCTGGGATTGGTTGGCAAAGAGCTCGTCGTGGAACTCCCAAAACTTGCCTTGCCGGTGGGCAGCCCACGCAGCGCGAGCTGCCGCCACTGCTTCAGGGTGAATGCCGGTCAAGGGCAGGTGCTTGTACACCAGGGTTACCTCGTCCCCATGTTTAGCTAGGAACTCCTTCAGGGTCTGCTGGGCCCGGGCGCAAAAAGGGCATTGAAAATCAGAAAACTCGACCAACACGAGCCGCAAGGACTCGGAGCCGGTGCGGGGGGAGTCACCAATTACAGCGCGAGGGTTTTCCCTCAACTGCCGGCCAAATTCCTCTACCAACTTCTGCTGCTGCTTCTGCTGCTCTTCGTACTGCCGCTGCTGGTACTCCTGCACCGCCTCCAGGATTACCTGAGGATTTTTGCGAATAATCTCCAGCACCTGCTTCTCCAGGTCTGCCGGAGCTGCAAAGACAACGGGCACTCCCAGCCAAACTAGAAGCAGGCCGAGGGACCCAGCCTTGGCTAGGTGCCGTAGCCCCCTGCAAAAAACCCTTGCCAGATTCTCCATTTTTCAGCTCCTCCCTCGATGCGCTTTGAGCTACCCTGTCTAGCCTGCTTTTAGAGCAGCTAGGAATTGGCAGCTTGCAAAAGCTGCTCTTTGATCCGCTGCAACTGGCTGGCCCAGCGGGGATCCGGCTCAACGGCCTCTTGCGGGCCCCCCTTGACACCCCTCCTTTTGCTACTGTGCTGGCGCTGCTTCTTGCCCGAAGCAGACTTCTCCCCTGCCGTTTTGGAACCTTTGGTAGAACTCTTGGGCGCTACTTCCCCAGCTGCCTTGGGATCCGCGGCAGACTCCTTAGCTGGGGAAGGGGAGGCAGCTGCTTTGGCTTCGCCACCTTCCCGTTTGTCGCGCGGCTGGGCAAGTTCAATGCGCAAGTTGACGTCGCCAAAGCTGTGGCCATTGAATCTCTCAATATACTGCTGGGCCTGTTCCTCGGTGCTTACCGTAACAAAGCCGAAGCCGCGGCATTTGCCCGTCTTCCGATCCCGAATCACCTTGGTGGAAATGACCTCACCTGCAGATCTAAAGAGCTTCTCCAGTGCCTCGCGATCTACCTCTGCTGGCAGATTTCCAACGTACAGACGAACGGGCATAATACCGTGAAGCTCCTTACCGAGGGGATAGAAGTCCAACCTGCAAAGGGCCAGTCCAGAAGGGCTGCTCCAAGGGGAAACCCAGAACTCCAGCGTTCCCCGTTTCCTCAGAGGGCAGTACAGTCTATGACCCTTGCAAAGCCTAAAGCTACCTTTTAAATTTACCTCAACCTCAGGCCAAAAAAGCTCAGCAAAACTAGCTTGCTCAGTTGGGGCAAGCCAGGGATCCTTCCTAGGCCAGGCCAGTGAGGTTCAAGCGATCCCGATGCCGAAAGGGACGGGCCTGGGGGCCAGTGTAGTCAGCTACGAGATGGCCTCGCCCCCGCAGCTGGTAGCGGTAGGTCACAAGGCCTTCCAAGCCCACCGGGCCGCGCGGCGGCAGCTTTTGGGTACTGATCCCCACCTCTGCTCCAAAACCGTAGCGAAAACCATCGGCAAAACGGGTGGAGGCGTTGTGAAAGACCCCTGCTGCGTCCACTTCATCGAGAAAGCGCTGGGCAGCGGCGGCATCTTCGGTCACGATGGCCTCGGTGTGCCGAGAGCCGTACCGTTGGATGTGGGCAATGGCTTCGTCAAGAGAATCCACCATCTTGATGGACAGGATCAAGTCCGCGTACTCGGTGCTCCAGTCGGCCTCAGTGGCCGGGAGCAAATCCGGCACCAGCTCGCGGCAGCGGCGATCCCCGCGCAACTCCACCCCTTTCTCGCGCAGCGCCTGCACGGCCAGAGGCAAAAACTGGGGAGCAATGTCTGCGTGCACCAGCAGGGTCTCAATAGCATTGCAGGCAGCGGGGTACTGGGTTTTGCTGTCTAGCGTCAGATGCAATGCCATCTCCACATCGGCAGCCCGATCCACGTACAGGTGGCACAGCCCATCGGCATGGCCCAGCACCGGGATGCGGGTATTTTCCATAATGTAGCGGACAAAGCTGCTGGAGCCGCGGGGAATAATTAGATCCACCAGACCTTCCAGCTGTAGCAGAGCTTGGATCTCCTCGCGGCTGGTAAGCAACTGCAAAGATCCCGAAGGAAAGTCGGGAACTTGCTGTAGCCCCGCCTGCAGCGCGGCCATCAACGCCTGGCAGGAGCAGAGTGCCTCCGCTCCGCCTTTGAGCAGGACGCTATTGCCCGTCTTTACCGCCAGGGCAGCAATTTGCACCAGGGCGTCGGGCCGCGACTCAAAGATCACGCCTAGCACCCCTAGGGGATAGGTGCGCCGCTCCAGCACCAGCCCCTCATCCAGCTCGCGGATAAGAAGGGATCGCCCTACTGGGTCAGGCAGCCGCCTCACCTGCTGTACCCCGGCTACCATCTCGGCCAATTTGTGGGCATCCAACTTCAGCCGGGCATAGGCTGCGGCCGACAACTCCCCGCTTTTGAGTTGCTCCGCTGCCCGCTCCAAATCTTCCCGGTTGGCCGCCAGGATGGCCTCTTGCTGCTCCAGCAAAGCAGTGGCCATGGCCTCGAGGGCCGCATCCTTGATCTCAGTAGGCAGGGTGGCTGTGCGCTGGGCGGCAGCCCGAGCCGCTTGCACCTGAACTAGCAGGGAGGAGTTGGCAGGAGTTGCAGGAGACATTGGCAGAGAGGCAACAAGACCCAACCCAAAGGGCTACAGAAAGTTGCAATCTCCTCAGTCAATGGGTTTCTGGCAGCCGCTTTACCAGGATCCCTATGCTAGCTTGGGCAAAATTGGGCAGTGCTATTAGCAGCCTATCAGAATTTGGACGCTGCGCAGACTAGCCGGGCAGGCTGCTGGCGGACAAGGAAGCCCAGCCCATCCTCAAGTATCAATCTAGTAGCGTGTCTTCCAGGAGAGCCGATGAGAAAGCGTGGGTTTGTGGTGAGTGCAACGGCTGCCGTAGTTACAGCCGTGTCATTGGTTGGCGTACAGCTATCCATGCCGGGTTGGGCGGGGTTTCGCCGGGATCCCAAAGAGGTAGTGGACGAAGTTTGGCAGATTGTCAATCGGGAGTACGTCGATCCTTCCTTTAATTCCGTCGACTGGGAAGCGGTGCGCCGCGATCTGCTTAGTAGAGAATATGCCACCCGCGAGGAGGCCTACGAGGCAATTCGAGAGGCTCTCAAGAAGCTCAACGATCCCTATACCCGCTTTTTGGATCCGGATCAGTTTGCCAGCATGCAGATTGACACCTCGGGGGAGCTGACGGGCGTGGGGATTACGCTGGGTGTGGATCAGGAAACCAATGAGTTGGTCGTGATCTCACCCATCGAAGGCTCCCCTGCCGATCGCGCCGGGATCAAGTCCAAAGACGTGATCGTGCGCATCGACGACAAATCCACCGAAGGCATGGACACCAACACCGCCGTCAGCCTCATTCGCGGCGAGCCGGGCACACGGGTGCGGCTGACCATCCGTCGCGAGGGGGAAGGGCTAAAGGTGTTCGACCTGGTGCGGGAGAGAATTGAGCTGGCTACCGTGCGCTACGAGGCTCGCCAGGAAAAAAATGGCCTGCTTATTGGCTACATCCGCATCACCCAGTTTTCCGGCAACGCTGCCGACAAGGTGCGCCAGGCCATTCGCGAGCTGGAAAAACAAGGGGTGGCCGCCTACGTGCTGGATCTGCGGGCCAATCCGGGAGGGCTGCTCTACTCCAGTGCCGAGATTGCCCGCATGTGGATTGACCGGGGGAGCATTGTCTCAACGGTGAACCGGCAGGGGGAGCAGGATCGCCTGGTGGCCAACAACAGCGCTCTTACCGACAAGCCTCTGGCTGTCCTGGTGGACGGGGGATCCGCCAGCGCCAGCGAGATCCTCTCAGGAGCCTTGCAGGATAACCGCCGCGCCGTGATTGTTGGCACGCAAACCTTTGGCAAGGGCTTGGTGCAGTCGGTGCATCCCCTCTCCGATGGGTCAGGGTTGGCGGTAACTATTGCTCGCTACCGCACGCCCAAGGGCACCGATATTGACCACAAAGGCATCACCCCCGATATTGTGGTGGAGCTCTCAGAAGAAGATCTCGAGCGCCTCAGCAAGAACCGCGAGCTGGTGGCCACCGCCGCTGATCCCCAGTACGCGGCTGCCGTTCGCGCCCTCCAGTCCCAAATTGCAGCCCGCCAGCAACCAGCTCCCGAGGTCGTTCGGTCCTCTTCCCGTTAGCCGCTGCTGGAGTATCGTGGGCAGGTAGGCCCAATGGCGAGGAGGGCAGGATCCATGAATTTGGCTGGACGGGATCTGCTCAAACTGAGCAACTTGACGTCAGCAGAGCTGGCGGCCCTGCTAGCCCAGGCAGCGGAATTGAAGCGGGATCCCTATCGGGTGGATCTGCGGGGTCGGGTGCTGGGGCTGTTGTTCCAGAAGGCTTCCACCCGCACCCGCGTTAGCTTTACCGCCGCCATGGCCCAGTGCGGAGGCAGCACCCTGGATCTGGTGCCGACGGCAATGCAGATAAGCCGCGGTGAGCCCTTGCCGGATACAGCCCGTGTCCTCTCCCGCTACCTAGACGCGATTGCCATTCGCACCTACGACCAGCGGGAGCTGGAAATCTTTGCGGAATATGCCGAGATCCCGGTAATCAACGCCCTCACGGATCAGTTTCACCCCTGCCAAGTTTTGGCCGATCTGCTCACCATTCAGGAGAACTTCGGCCAACTGGCGGGCCTGACCTTGGCCTATTGCGGCGATGGCAATAATGTTGCCCATTCCCTGCTGCTGGGCTGTGCCATGAGCGGGATCCACATCCGTGTCGCCACGCCCCCCGGCTACGAGCCGGATGCAGCGGTGGTGGCAGAAGCGCAGGCCTTGGCCCAGGGATCGCAGGTGCTGGTGTTACGGGATCCCTACGAAGCGGTCGCGGGAGCCCAAGTGGTCTATACCGACGTCTGGGCCAGCATGGGCCAAGAAGACCAGGCCGAGGCCCGCAAAGCCCACTTCCTACCCTACCAGGTCAATGCCAAGCTGCTGCAACAGGCAGATCCCGAGGCCATTGTGCTCCACTGCCTGCCCGCCCACCGGGGGGAGGAGATTACGGCCGAGGTTTTGGAGGGATCCCGGTCCCGTGTTTGGGATCAGGCGGAAAATCGCCTCCACGTGCAAAAGGCGCTGCTAGTTCAACTGCTGGGGGCAGGGGGATAGTCCCCCTCTCTCGCAGCGGGGAGCCTGTTAACGGCTATTGCTAGGGCGGCGGGCAGCAATGGCCAGGCTGACGTTGGGCAGCCGCTGCAGGGCATCCATGACCTCCACCACTTTGCCGTGGGAGAGGGCCAAGTCGGCATTGATCACCACCAAGCGTCGCCCTTCAGCCGGCTTCTCGGCCAGGATGCGTTCCACTGCTGGGATCAGAGCGTCAAGATTGGCAATTTTCTTGCGGTTGACGGCAATTTGGCCCTCAGCCGTGATGCTCACCGTAACGTCTGGCTGGCGGCGGGCTTCGGCTGTGGAGGCCTCTGGCAAATTGACCTCGAGAGCCTCGGAGCGGGTAAGCACCAGGCTGGCGATGACGAAAAACACCAAGATAGAGAAGATGACATCGATGAGAGGCACGATGTTGATCTCGGCGGGTCTAAAGTTTTCTTCTGGGATGCGCATAGGCTAGGAGGGCTCAAGTGGAGAGTAGGGGGGAAGGGTGGAGCTGCCGCTGGGGCCGGGCTGGGTGTAGGAAAACTGGGAAAGCTGCTGGGCTTGCATCTCTAGCCGTTGCCGGTGCAGCAACTCCAGCTCGCCGCCGTACTCCTGGATCTTGGAAAGTTGCCGCAGGTACAGAGAGCGAAAGACATTGGAGATCAGCAAGGTGGGAATAGCCACAATTAACCCGAAGGCCGTCGAGTAGAGGGCCTCGGCAATTCCTTGTCCCACCCCCTGGGTATTGGTGCCGCCAATATCCCCCAGTTGGATGGAGCTGAGGATCTGGATAATGCCAGTCACAGTGCCCAAGAGGCCCAGGAAGGGGGCAACGGTAATCACCGTGTCGAAGAGGGTGTTAAAGCGTTTCAGCAGGGGCACTTCTGCCGCCAGGGCTGTCTCTAGGGCCAGTTTAAAGTCCTCAGGGCTGGCTTCGTTGAGCTCCAGGGCGGCCAAAAAGATGCGGGCAATGGGGAGATCCGCATTCTGCTCCAGCAGGTACTGGGCGGCTCTGGGGTTGCGGCGGTACTGGCTGAGGGCTTGCCGCACCACCTCCTCCTGTCGGTGGGTCACCTTCCACCAGAACAAGGCCCGCTCGAGACAACAGGCCACCGAGAGAACCGAGAATGTCAACAGGGGGATGGAATAGTACCAACCCTGGATCAGGAGCTGCAAGACTCTGGCCATACAACCCCGACGACTCACGCCCCTCTTGTCATAGCACTTTCCCAGCAAGGCTGGGATCCCCTTTTGCCCACTTGACGCCAAGCTGCTGATTTAAGGCGTGGAATCAAGAGGCTGCTGGTGTATTTTTTGTTTGAGGGAACCAACAACCTATGCCTGCTCAGCCCTTCCCCCCTTTGGCGCTTCTCAGTGTCTTTGATAAAACTGGCCTGATCCCGCTGGCTCAGGCCCTCGTGCAGGAGCACGGCTTTCAGCTGCTCAGCAGCGGAGGCACCGCCAAGGCGCTTTTAGAGGCCGGGATCCCGGTCACCCCTGTTTCAGACCATACCGGCGCCCCGGAAATCTTGGGGGGACGGGTGAAAACGCTGCACCCCCGCATTCACGGGGGCATTCTGGCCCGTCTGGAGCGCGGCGAAGACCGGGCAGATCTGGAGGCCCTAGGGATCCCTCCCATCCAGTTGGTGGTGGTCAATTTCTATCCTTTCGAGCAGACGGTGGCCCGGCCAGGGGTGTCGCTGGAGGAGGCTTTCGAGCAGATTGACATCGGCGGGCCCACGCTGGCGCGGGCGGCAGCCAAAAACTATCCCCACGTTACCGTGCTCACCGATCCCAGCCAGTACCCTCAGTACTTGCAATTGCTCTCTAGCTCCTCCAGCGAGGCGGAGCGGCTGGCCTTTCGCTTCCAGTGTGCCCGCCGTGCCTTTGAGCGGGTGTTGAGCTACGACCGTGCCATTGTCCACTACCTGGCCCGCTCCGAGCTGTCCCGCCCCTCTCCAGCTCCTGCAACCCCTGCCGCCCAGGTTTTTCAACTGCAAGGGATCCCATGGCAGCGCCTGCGCTACGGAGAAAACCCTCACCAAGCCGCCACCTGGTATGTGGTGGATGCGGCTGCTCCCGGCTGGCATCGGGCCAAACAGTTGCAGGGGAAAGAGCTGAGCTACAACAACCTGCTGGATCTGGAGGCGGCCCGCGCCCTGGCGGCAGAACTCAGCCTAGGGCTGGCCAACGGCCCTAGGCCAGCGGTGGCGGTGATTGTCAAGCACAACAACCCCTGTGGGGTAGCCGTTCGCCCAACTCTGGCTGCCGCTTTTGAGGCGGCTTTGGCCGCCGATCCCGTCTCCGCCTTTGGGGGCATCGTTGCCCTGAACCAGACGTTGGACAGGGAGACTGCCCAGCGCCTGGCGGAGCCTTTTTTGGAGTGCGTGGTTGTCCCGGCCTGCCCACCTGAGGCAGCTGAGCAACTGGCAGCCAAAAAGAACTTGCGGCTTCTGGTTTTGCCGGACTTTGAGGTTGGGCCAACCCAAAACCTCCGCACACTGGCGGGGGGTTTTCTGGTGCAGGAGGCCGACTTGCCCCAGGAAGCCGACCGCCGGCAGTCCTGGCGGGTGGTGAGCGAGCGCCAGCCGACACCGGAAGAGTGGGCGGATCTGGAGTTTGCCTGGATAGTCTGCAAACACGTCAAATCCAACGCCATCGTCGTTGCCCGGCAGGGGCAGACCCTCGGCATTGGCGCAGGCCAGATGAACCGGGTGGGCGCTGTCGAGATTGCCCTTCGCCAGGCTGGCTCGCAGGCAGCAGGAGCAGTTTTGGCCAGCGACGGCTTTTTCCCCTTTGCCGACAGTGTGGAGGCGGCAGCCCGTGCTGGGATCCGCGCCATCATCCAGCCGGGAGGCAGTCTCCGCGATGCCGATTCCATTGCTGCTGCCAATGCTGCCGGCATGGCCATGGTCTGCACTGGCATCCGTCACTTTTTGCACTAGGGCAGACCCCAGGCTCTGGCCCGCTCCGCCAGCCAGCCCTCGGCGCGCAGGTTTTCCAGCTCGCGGCGCACCCGCAGCCGCAATTCAGCATGCTCCAGCCCCTTGGGCAGGGCAATGCCCAGCCCCACCGCCGCCAACGGGGATCCCAAAAACTGAAACTGGGGGTGCTCCGCCAGCCACCCCGCCAGCACCGAGCGATCCGCTGCCCAGACCTGTACCGCTCCTTTTAGGAGCAACTCCGCCCCTTCCCGGTAGGAATCCACCGCCACCAACTCAACCCCTGGGAGGTAGCGCTGGAGGTAAGCAATAGCAGCCGATCCGCGCAGGACGGCAATCCGCGCGCCGCCCACATCCGACCAGCTCGTCCAGTTTTGGGAACGGGCCACAACCAAGCTGGAGCCATCCAGGTAGTAGGCCGAGGTCAACTCCACCTGGCGCGCCCGATCCGGCGTGATGCCAATTTGGGCAATGGCCAGATCCACCCTCCCAGTGGCCACTGCCTGCAGCCGCTCCCTATTGCTCACCGGCACCAGCTCCACCGCCGCCGGGGATCCCAGCAGCCGGGACCCCAGCTCGCGGGCTAGGTCAATCTCAAACCCCTGCAGCTTGCCTTCGGCATCGCGAAACCCCAAGGGCCGGAGGTTGTCTTTGACCGCCACTCGCAACTGCCCCGACCGAACAATCTCCAGCCAGGGGCGGGCAGCAGCAGGAATCCCCATCCCCCCGCCAGCTAAAGCTAGGCTGGCCGCCAAGCAAACCTTCCCGACCGCCGTGGCCAACGGAGACCGCGCTTCCATTAGGAGGCGCGAGCCTGGCGGGCTGCCTCCACCACTTGGGTAAAGGCTTCGGGATCCAGGAAAGCCAGGCGGGCCAACATTTTACGGTTGAGCTGGATATTGGCTTTCTTGAGGCCGTCGATGAACTCACTGTAGCGCAGGCCCTGGGCACGGGTGGCGGCGTTGATGCGGGCAATCCAGAGGCGGCGAAAATCCCGCTTCTTGCGGCGGCGATCCCGGTAGGCGCGGCGCAGCGCCTTCATCACCTGCTGGTTGGCAGTGCGAAACAGCTTGGAGCCGGCTCCGCGAAAGCCTTTGGCTAGCTTGAGGATCTTCTTACGACGCTTGCGGGCAACATTGCCGCGTTTGACTCTCATGGCAGTAACCCAATACAGATACCGAGGCCAACAGAGCTTGAGACTTCCAGCCTGCTGTGGCGAGGGCTCACCCTAGGCTGAGGGGGTGGATTTCCCCTAGTGGGTGTTGGGCAGCATCAGGCGCACATTGACCAGATCCTGCTTGCTCACCAAGGCCACACCCGCCAACTTGCGTTTGCGGTTGCTGGTTTTGTGCTCAAGTAGGTGGTTGTGCCCGGCTCGGCGGCGCAGGAACTTGCCGTTACCAGTGAGGCGAAAGCGCTTAGCGGCTGCCTTGCGGGTTTTGATCTTGGGCATGGCGATAACCCCAGAAATGGCCAGGGGAAAGGTCACAGTCTCCTAGCATAAGCTAGGGAAGTCCAAGAAAGCAAATGCCGCAGTAGCCTCTTTCTGTCTCAGACTCGCCAAGAGCCCTCAAAAACCGTTCTCTTGCGGCTCCAAGAGCAGCACCTGCCAGCGCAGCAACTGCTGCAACTGCGGCCAGCTCAGGGGAGAGTCTAGGCTCTCTTGAAGGGCTTGGACGGTGCGGATCCCGTCCACCTGCTGCAAAAAGGCAAAGGCCTCCTCGCTGAGGGAGATGGCCTCGTAGGCGTAGTTGAAGAGGCTCCGCCCTGGCCACAGACCCAGGCAGGGGCTGAGGTGAGCCACTGCCGCGGCCACCTCCTCTGGATGGGTCCATTCCCAGCGGCAAATGGGGGGCTTGCCAAGAAACAGCTCGTAGTGGGCCACCACCGGATCCAGCAGCTCAATCAGGCGGTAGCGCTCCAGCTCCGGCAGTTGAGCCGCCTGGGCTAGTAGGGCCTCATCCTGGCCCAACACCCGCTCCAGCCGCCAAAACTCCGGGTTGGAAAAGCGCAGAAACTGCAGTCCGGAGGCGCGGATCAGCTCAAATAGGGTCTCAATGTTGTAGTTCACCTCCTGCGGGTGCAGGTACATATCGGCAAAGCATTCGTCGTCCACGTTCTCGATGGCCCAGCGGGCCTGTTCCTGCTGCTGGATGCGGTTGCTTGCCGGCAGGATCTCGAAAAGACGGCGACCCACCTGGAGGGCCTTTTGCAATTGCTCTGGGGAAGCGAGGGGTTGGTGTTCAGAGCCGGTAACCAAGAGGCGGATGGCCTTCTGCATGAGGCGAATCTCATGGCGGCCCAGCTCGCCGTAGACAAACAAATGCAGGATTCCACCGGGAGCCAATTTGCTGGCCAGCGCCTGGAGCCCCGCTGCTGGATCGGGCAAGTGGTGGAGCATACCCACGCAGTTGATGAAGTCAAACTGCCCTGGCAGTTGGTCGATGTCGTAGACGTTGAGCTGGCGAAAGTGCACCGGTGGTGCCTGGGAAGCCCGACAGCGGGCCTCGGCAATCTCTAGAGCGCGGCTGCTTAGGTCAAAGGCCCAGATTTCGGCGTTGGGGTTTTGGTGGGCGATATACTCCGTCCCCACCCCAGAGCCGCAGCCAGCGTCCAGAATGCGCACTGGGCGGCGGCCTGGATGAGCACCTGTGCAGAAGGCATAGGCCTGGGGCCAGCTCCAGCGCCAGTTCCACCCTGGCGGGGGAACGGTGGCGATGGGCTGTGGCGGGAAGGGGTAGAGGTCGTAGAGCTGCCGCACTTGTTCGAGGATCTGTTCGGCGCTGCGGGACTGCATAGGCTCTCCGGCCAGACTATAGTGACGATATCTCCTCTGAGGACATTTCTCCCCGACGATCTATGGTTGTACGTCCTTCCCCTCCTCTGCAAACTGGCCTTACTTTCGACTGGATCAAGCTGACGGCTGAGCTCAAAAAAATTCTCGATCCGCAGCGAGTGATCAGCAAGCCGGAGGAGCTGCTGGTTTACGAGTGCGACGGGCTGACCAGCTACCGGCAAAGGCCGGCTTTGGTGGTGTTGCCGCGCACCACGGAGGAGGTGGCGCAGGTGGTGAAGCTGTGCAACCGCTATCGGGTGCCCTTTGTGGCCCGGGGATCCGGCACTGGCCTTTCGGGAGGGGCGCTACCCGTGGAAAATAGCGTCGTCATCGCCACCACCCTGATGAAACAGATCCTGGAGATTGACCTAGACAACCGCTGCATGGTGGTGCAGCCGGGGGTAATCAACGCCTGGATTACCCAAGCGGTGGCCGCCCAGGGCTATTTTTATGCGCCGGATCCCTCTAGCCAGTCGGTTTGCTCCATCGGCGGCAATGTGGCGGAAAACTCCGGCGGCGTCCACTGCCTCAAGTACGGGGTAACAGCCAACCACATCCTCGGCCTGACCGTGGTGCTGCCGGATGGGGAGGTGGTGCGCTGGGGGGGCAAGATCCCGGAGATGCCCGGCTACGACTGGGTGGGCCTGTTTGTCGGCTCTGAGGGCACCCTGGGGATTGCGACGGAGATCACCCTCCGCTTGCTCAAGGCGCCGGCTCAGGTGCAGGTCTTGCTTGCAGATTTTGAGAGCGTTGAGGCGGCAGGAGCCACTGTTTCCGACATCATCGCTGCTGGGATCATCCCCGCCGGCCTGGAGATCATGGACAACTTCAGCATCAACGCCGTCGAGGATGTGGTGCAGTTGGGCTGCTACCCGCGGGATGCGGCAGCCATCTTGCTGGTGGAGGTGGACGGGCTGGCGCTGGAGGTGGAGGAAGCTAGCCAACAGGTGAGGGCGCTATGCCTCAAAAACGGCGCCCGCCAGGTGCAAGTTGCCTCTGACCCAGAAGAGCGGGCGCGGCTGTGGAAAGGGCGCAAGGCGGCTTTTGCTGCAATGGGCAAGCTCAGCCCCAACTACTACGTCCAGGATGGGGTGATCCCCCGCAGCCAGCTAGCCTATGTCCTCAAAGAAATTGAGCGCCTCAGCCGCGAATACGGCTACCGGGTGGCCAATGTGTTCCACGCCGGCGACGGCAATCTCCATCCGCTGATTCTCTACGACGAGTCGGTGCCGGGATCCCTGGAACAAGTGGAGAAGCTGGGGGGTGAGATCCTCAAGCTCTGCGTACGCCTGGGAGGCAGCATCTCTGGCGAGCATGGCATCGGGGCCGACAAGCGCTGCTACATGTCGGAGATGTTTACGCCCACGGATTTGGAGAGCATGCAGTGGGTGCGGCAGGTGTTCGACCCGCAGCATCTGGCCAACCCCGACAAGATCTTTCCCACCCCCCGCACTTGCGGCGAGGCGGCCCATGCCCATCGGCAACCGGAATGGCAAGGGATCCCTGTCTTCTAGCTGACCTGCCGCTGCTGCTGGAGCTCAGCGAAGGCCTGGGCAAAGTCCTCCTGGCCAATGACCAAGGCCTTGGCGTCTAAGGAGGCAGAAGTGGCGCGGTGGCGGCGAATGGCGGCAATGGCGGCACGGTTGCTTAACAAAGCCAGGTCGGCGCCGCTCCAGCCCTCGGTGCGCTCAGCCCACACCTCCAGATCCACATCTGGCCCCAGGGGGCGCCTGCGGTTGTGCACAGCCAAGATTTCCCGCCGTGCGGCGCGATCCGGCAGCTCCACACTCAGGTGCAGCTCCAGCCGGCCGGCGCGGGTGAGGGCGGGATCCAAACTCTCCTTGCGATTGGTGGCCGCCACCACCAAGACCCCCTGGCTGGAGCGGATCCCGTCCAGTTCGGCTAGGAGTTGCCCCAGGACCCGGTCGCTGACGCCACTATCGCCGGAGTAACTGCCCCGTGCCGGCGCCAGGGTGTCGATCTCATCGATGAAGATCACACAGGGAGCGCATTGGCGGGCACGGGCAAAGAGTTCCCGCACCGCCTGCTCGGAGGAGCCCACCCACTTGCTCAAGAGCTCTGGGCCGGAGACGGCGATGAAGTTGGCCTTGGCCTGGGAGGCAATGGCCTTGGCCAGGAGAGTCTTGCCGGTGCCGGGGGGCCCACTGAGGAGGATCCCTTTGGGGGCTTGGGCCTGGGCCTGCTCGTACAGCTCTGGGTGCAGCAGGGATCCCTCGATGGCCTCCTGCAAAACCTGCTTGGCGTGCTCCAGGCCGCCAATGTGATCCCAGCTCACCTGGGGGGATTCAATTTCCACCGAGCGCAACACCGCCGGCTTCACTTGTTGCAGAGCTTCTTGAAAGTCCGCTGCCGTCACTTTTAGGGATTCAGGAATGGGGGATTCTAGATCCGGCACCTGGCGCCGCAAAGCCGCATAGGCGGCCGCCTGGCACAGGCCCCGCAGATCCGCGCCTACAAAGCCCAGCGTCTGATCTGCTAGGCTGTCCAAATCCACATCCTCTGCCAGGGGCATGCCGCGGGTGTGAATGGCCAGGATCTCCCGCCGCCCCTCCCGATCCGGCACCCTAAAGATGATCTCCCGGTCAAAGCGCCCCGGTCGCCGCAGGGCCGGATCCAAAGCTTCAGGTCGGTTGGTGGCTGCCAGCACCACAACGCCTTCTTGGGCCCCAAACCCGTCCATTAGCCCCAGCAGCTGGGCCACCAAGCGTTTTTCCACCTCCCCCTCGACGGTGCTGCGATTGGGCACAAGGGCGTCAATTTCGTCGATAAACACCAGACAAGGGGCAGACCTAGCCGCTTGCTCAAACAGCTGCCGCAGGCGCGCCTCCGCCTCGCCGTAGTACTTGCCAATCAGCTCCGGGCCCACGACGGCAATGTAGTTCACCCCCAGGCTCTCGGCCAGGGCGCGGGCCGTCAGGGTTTTGCCAGTGCCAGGGGGGCCAACCAACAGCACGCCACGGGGCGGCTCCAGCCCCAACTTAGCCAGTAGATCGGGCCGCTTGAGGGGAATCTCCACCAACTCCCGCAAGGCTTGCAGTTGTTCCTTAAGCCCCCCTACGTCCTTGAGGCACAACTTGGACCTTGACCCTGGGCGCTCGGCAGGGATTGTCCCAGCAGCCCCAGAGGTTTCCTGGAAGCGGGTTGCAGACATCCCTTGGGGCTCGCTGCTCCAGGAGGGATCCCTTGGCTGGGCGCTGCTGCGGCGACGGGGGATGGAGCCGGAAGGGGGGATAGAGCTGCCCAAAGGACGGGCCTGGATGCGCACCTCGGTTCGCAGCTCCCCCGTGTTTCTTTTCTCGTCCAGCTTCTGGGCTAGCTCGATAAGCTGCTCAATACCCTGGATAAAATTGCTTAGATCCGCCACAGCCGGGGTTTTCCGTCTACAAATAACCCACCAACAGAGGTTTTAGCCCATCCCTTGCTGGCTGAGGCTCTCCCCCCACCCAAAAGGAGCCAACTTTCAGCCAGGGATCTGGTCAGCCCCCGCCTAGGGAGAGCGGGACTCGGCCATGGCCGAGAGGGGGGAAGGGCTGGCGGAGAGCTTGCGCACCTCGGAGCAGAAAGAAGCCATGCTAAAGCCGCCGAAGCGCTTGACAATGCTAGTCCGCAGGCGGAGATTGGGGCTGGCAAACCAAATGCGCTCCTCCGACTCGGTCATTTCGTACTCGGTGTAGAGGGTGAGGGCGCCATCGGCTCCCATCACATAGGTACCCGCCACCGGCACTTTCTCAGCATAGCCCTGATCCCGCAGCAGTTGCCCCCGCATGGGGTTGTCAGGATCGGGAATCGGAACCAGCACCACATCGCCTTTGTACTCTTCGTTGTCCCAGTCCTGCTCCCCCTGCCACTGTACCCGTGCTGCCCCCACCGCCCGCTGCGGATCCACCTTGAACAGCTCGCAAACCCGAATGACAGCTGGATCGGTTGCCGCAAGGGTGGCAATTTGCAGCCGCGACCTCCCTCCTTCAGAGCGGCGAAAAGCCAAGTGATGGCTGGTGCGCTGACACATCCACTCGCCAGCGCTGAGGGCAAAAAACTCCATTACGGTCATCATGGCCGACGCGGATCCTCATCGATAACAACCGGGATTTGCCGATTCTAGCTTGTGCTGTAGCCGTAGATTTGCTCTTGCCGGCTCTGCTGTTTGTGCCAAAACTGCTCGGCAAAAGCCACCGTCGGGTGGAGGGGGGCGCGGGGTTTGCTGCGCAGAGGCATATTGGCCTCTTCAGGAGTGCGGTTGCCCTTGCGCTGGTTGCAGCGCTCGCAGGCCGTGACTACATTGTCCCAAGTGTGGGATCCCCCGCGAGAAAGAGGCACGACATGATCCAGGGTTAGGTTATGGGTGCTGCCGCAGTACTGACAGGTGTGGTGGTCCCGTCGCAAAACCTCCCGCCGGTTGACAGGGGGCACCCGCCAGGATCGCTCCTTGCCTTTGATGGTCAGGCGGATGTGCTCGGGCACCTCGATCACCTGGCTGGGGGAGCGCACTTTCCATACCGGCACATTCATCATCGCCAGCGGCTCTGCCTTGCCCGTCAGCAGCAGCACAATCGCCCGCCTAATGTTGACCCGGCTAATGGGCAAGTAGTTTTGGGAAAAGACAACAATCGACTGTTCCAGGACGTGGGTAGCAGCAGTCATGCCTTAGCTCTTCCATTTGCCGCCATTGTCCTGAGAAATCTGGCAAATGACAAGGTTTTCCCGCAGTGGGCCCCATCCAGGTGGAGCCCCACCATTTAACCTTCCAGAGTTTCTTGCGATCGAGAGGCGGACAGATGGGCTAGTATCCGGGTGATGGTTGGATCCCGTGCCTCCCATGACCCACCCGCTGTATGTCGCCCTGGTTTGGCACCAACACCAGCCCCTCTACAAAAGTCCGCTGGCAGGCAAGTATCGCTTGCCGTGGGTGCGCCTGCACGGGATCAAAGACTACCTGGACTTAATTTTGCTGCTGGAGCGCTATCCCCGCCTGCACCAAACGGTTAACCTAGTGCCCTCTCTCATTGTGCAAATTGAGGACTACGTGGCCGGCTCGGCCTTCGATCCCTATTTGGAGCTGACTTTATCTCCTGTCGAAAAGCTGACCCCGGAGCAGCGGCGCTTCATTGTCGAGCGTTTCTTCGACAGCCATTACCCCACCATGATTGAGCCCTACCCCCGCTACCGCCAGCTCTACGAACAGCGGGAATCGCAAGGGATCAACTGGTGCCTACAGTACTGGACAGCGCAAGACTTCAGCGATCTGCTGGCCTGGCACAATTTGTCCTGGTTCGATCCCCTCTTCCAAGAGGATCCGGAGATCGAGGGCTGGATTAAGATGGGCTCCGGCTTTACCCTGGCGGATCGGCAGCGGATCTACGCCAAGCAACAGCAGATCCTGGCCGCCATCCTGCCCCAGCACGCTAAGTTGCAAAGTAGCGGCCAACTGGAGTTGACCACTAGCCCCTACACCCACCCTATCTTGCCCCTACTGGTAAGCGAGCGCTCGGCGCGGGTGGCCCGGCCCGGCTTGCCCCTGCCCCGCTACCCCTTCCACTGGGAGCAGGATGTCCACAGCCAACTGGAGCGGGCCAAGCAGATCTACCGGGAGCGCTTTGGCCGCGATCCGCGGGGGTTGTGGCCTTCAGAGCAGGCGGTTAGCCCCGCCATTGTCCCCATCGTCTGCAAGCAGGACTTTGAGTGGATTATCTCTGACGAGGGAGTGCTGGGCTGGAGCCTGGGCCAGCCTTTCCACCGCGATGAGCAGGGCCATGTCCTTGAGCCGGAAAAGCTCTACCGGCCCTATCGTCTTGAGAGCGAGGCGGGGGATCTGGCGATTGTCTTCCGGGATCACCGCCTTTCCGATCTCATTGGCTTTAGCTACAGCACCATGCCTGCCGACGCTGCCGCCAAGGACCTCATTGGCCATCTGGAGAATATCCGCAACCGCCTGCCCCCAGAGCAGCCTTGGCTGGTCACCATTGCTCTCGATGGAGAAAATTGCTGGGAGTACTATCCCCAAGATGGCCGGCCCTTCTTGGAAAACCTCTATACCCGCCTCAGCCAACACCCGGCCCTGCGCTTGGTAACGGTCTCCGAGTTTTTGGATCAGTTCCCTCCCACCGAGTTTCTGCCAGCCGAACAATTGCACAGCGGCTCTTGGATTGAGGCCGACTTGACCACTTGGATTGGGGATCCCGTCAAAAACCGCGCCTGGGAGCTCCTGGCCCAAGCCCGCCAGGTGATCCAGGATCACCCTTACGCCACCCCCCAGGCCTGGGAAGCCCTCTGGGCGGCCGAGGGATCCGACTGGTTCTGGTGGTTTGGGGCGGGCCATTCTTCCGCCCACGATGCCGTTTTCGACCAGTTGTTCCGGGAACATCTACAGGCCCTCTACACCGCTTTGGGAGAGGCGGTGCCGGCGGCGCTGCAGTTTCCCCTCGAGGATCACGACGGGCTGGGGGATCGCCTGCCGCAGGGGTTTATCCATCCCACCATCAACGGTCGCCCCGCCGAACGGGAGTGGAGCCAGGCCGGGCGGGTGGAGATCGGCGCCGCTCGAGGAACCATGCACCGCAACAGCGTCATCCGCCGCCTCTGGTACGGGTTCGATCACTTCAACCTCTATCTGCGGCTAGATTTTAGCTCGGTGGTGCAGCGGCCCAAGCAATTGCTGGTGCTCTGGTTTTATCCCAACCGCGTTACCGTCAACAGCCCCATTCCCCTACAGGGATTACCCGCAGAAGCCCCCCTCAACTATCTCTACCGCCACCTGTTGAAGCTGTCGCTGCCGCCGCCTGGCACCGGCCAGCATCCCGCACCCGTCGAGGCTCAGCTCTTGCAGGCAGGGGAGTACCATAGCTGGCACCCCATCAACCATCAGGTGAAGGCGGTGGTGGATGCCTGTTTGGAGGTGGCCATTCCCTGGAGCAATTTGGGTGCCCAGCCGGGGCAGGAGCTGCAGTTTGTCATCGTGGCCGCCGATGGCGAGACCTTCCAAGAAGGGATCCCCCCCAAGGCCACCATTGCCCTGCGCAGGCCCTAGAAAGCTGCTTGTTTCCAGATCTGCCTATGCAGCGCGAGCTCTATCCGCCCATCGAGCCCTACGATCACGGCTTTCTCCCCGTCTCTTCCCTGCACACCCTCTACTACGAGCAGTGCGGCAACCCGGCGGGCAAGCCGGTGGTGTTTTTGCATGGGGGGCCAGGGGGTGGGATCGATCCCCTCTACCGGCAGTACTTTGATCCCAGCCGCTGGCGGGTGGTGCTGTTTGATCAACGCGGCTGCGGCAAGAGCCGCCCCTACGCTGAGCTGCGGGAGAACACCACCTGGGATCTGGTGGCCGATATTGAGAGGCTGCGCCAGCACTTGGGCATTGAACGCTGGTTTGTCTTTGGAGGAAGCTGGGGCAGCGCCCTTGCCTTAGCCTACGGCCAGACCCACCCCCAGTCCTGTCTGGGGTTTATCTTGCGGGGGATCTTCCTACTCCGCTCCTTTGAAATCCGCTGGTTTTACCAGGAGGGGGCCAGCTACCTTTTTCCCGATGCCTGGCAACACTACCTCGAGCCCATCCCCCCCGAAGAGCGGGATGACCTGCTGGCAGCCTACTACCGCCGCCTCACCGACCCCGATCCTCAAGTGCGCCTAAAGGCAGCCCGCGCTTGGGCCATTTGGGAGGCCAGCACCAGCAAGCTGATCCCCAGCCCTGAGCTCATCGAGCGCTTTGGCCAGGAGAGCTTTGCCGAGGCCTTTGCCCGCCTAGAGTGCCACTACTTTATCCACCACGGTTTTTTGGAGGCGGAGGATCAACTCCTTAAGGGGGTAGAGCGCCTGCGCCACCTGCCGGCTGTCATTGTCCAGGGCCGCTACGATGTCGTCTGTCCTCCCATTTCTGCCTGGGAGTTGCATCAGGCCTGGCCAGAGGCGGAGTTTTACCTCATTCCTGATGCCGGCCACGCCATCACTGAGCCCGGGATCCGCACCGCCCTCCTGGCAGCCACCGATCGCTTTGCTCAGCTCTAAGAGCCTAGGATGACTTCAAAGCAGGTCTGCCATTTCCAGCACTAAGCCTCAGCCGGCCTCAAACTGGAGGGCATCGGGATCAACGTAGTAGCAGCGGGCATTGTCAGCACAAATGAGCGCCCAGCCGTTGCAGTTGGCATCGACTAGGACGTACTCTGATTGTGGGATAAAGTGGCCTTGGTGGTTACGGGTCTCGCTCTTAACCTGAACTGTCTGCCGGTTCATTCCAACGTTCCTCCAACTCATGCTCAAAAAGACTTGAAAACAGCACCCCAGCTCGCTGCAAGCAGCAGCAAAGCCAGGCAAGAATTAGAGCCAATAAACCTACCCCTTTTGAGCTTCGGTAAGCTCGAGGGGAGGAAAGCTAAGCAATACCCTTGACTAGATAAGAGAAGTCTAGCACTGCCTCTCTGAGAATAGCGTTAAGAGTTACAGATTTAAGGTAAAAAGCTCTGGATTTTCGTAAATTCTTATTGCAAAATGGGCTTGAGCCTATTTAAGCTTCTTCAGCTAATTAGCGGTGGATCTTGCTTACCTGCGGCCAATCGACGCCAGCAACCCGCTCAGGATCCCCACCTGCTAGTAGCCTGTCTAGAGCTAGCCGCTGGGGGTGTGGGGGTGGATCAGACTCAGGATAAAGATGGGGTAGAAGGGCCTTCCCGGAGTGTCTACCAGCTCCCGTTGCAGTGAGAAGGCCGCGCTCTACAGGAGGGTGGCTGAAGCTCCCTGTAAGGCAGGTGGGGTGGCTCTCAGGGTGCTTTTGGCCTGTCCCTCTAGAAAGACAAGTCCAGGCTGCTGCCTTCGGGGATCCTGCAATGCCTTGGCGGCTTCCCCTGCCTTGTAGCGCCGGATAGTCCTATTGGGGGCAACATGAACTACCCCACCGCGTAGGCGGGTGGGGTTTCCTCACCCGCTTGACAGCAGAGCTTTTGTCTCTTCTTCTGCCCCAGTTGCTTCATAGATCCCGTGTACCGGGTCTGTGAAGTAGAGCTGAAGCATCCAAGACTCACGAGGCGGGTTCCCAACCCCGGTTGCTGTTCGCGACAGCGGGACGGAGTCCAATTAGTGGCAACGTTGTACAGTACCATCACCGTTCCCCTGTCCCGCGGTATCGCAAAACCACAAGCAGGGCAGACATGGTAGCGATGACTCAGGTCTGCCCACTCCTTGTGAATCGCACCACACTGCGGGCAGCGCTGAGACGGCTTAAGGGTTTGCGTGGGAAGAAACAAGACCAGACCGCCCTTCTGCTCAATTTTGTAGGTCAGCATTTGGTTCAGCGCACCAAACCCCACCGACAAAATAGACTTGTTTAGTGCGGCCTTGCGCTTCTTCCCTTTACCCTTAGCTTGACGGGTCATGCCCTTGACGTCGAGTTTTTCCGTTACCCCGCTCGCGTTAGCGGGACGGAGTCCTTTGTCATAACGACGCGCAATCTCTGAGGTAATCTTGTGTTGCCAATCTCTACGCTGACGGGCAACTTTGGCTTTGAGCTTGGCCTCCAGCCGGTTGATTTTCTTCCATCTCCTAGAAGCCTTCACTCCCTTCCTGGGTGCACGCTTCCGCCGTCTGAGCTTGGCAACCTTGCGAACTTTCTCCTCACTCCTCTGCCTAAACCGAGGATTAGCAACCTCATAGAACTCACTCCCGTCATATAAGGTTATGGCCGTTTCGGTACCCAAATCGTAGGCAACGATGGACTCATACTTCAAGTCTGACTGGGAACCAAGCTTAGGCCGAGGTACTTCTACCTCTACGGTGAAGGAAGCATACCACTGCCGTAAAGTTGGCTTGTAGACAATAGTTAGCGTGGTAGGCCTCCCCCAGTCCAAGGACTCCGTCCCGCTAACGCGACTGGCTTTGCCCCGCATCCTCAGGGTAATGCCCAAGTCCCTGAGAGTAACGGTGCCGTGCTTACCGTTAGTATTGACCTTCCACCCCGTAGCGCTGGGATATGTCCAGCCAGAATACCGCTTGATCGACTTGAACTTGGGCTTTTTGCTTAGCCCCTGGAAGAAACGCTGATAGGCAAAATCTACTCGCTTGACCGTAGCTTGCAAAGTCATGGAGTGGAGTTGAGCAAACTCCGGCCATGCTTTCTTGAACTCTGGCAGAAGATTCTGCTGCTCGAGGTAAGTAACCGTCCGACGATTGCGCCGGTACTCATAGCGTCGGTGAGCAACGCAAGCGTTGTAGAGGTAGCAGTGCAAACGGCGGGCAGACAACAAAGCCCGCTCTTGGGTTTTGTTGGGGTACAGCCGAAAGGTCTGCCGCCTGACTACCAGTGCAGTTTCTGTCACCTTTTGTAACTTAGTCGAAGCCCCAGTAAGTGTAGCATCGAGAATGGCAGACTCAGAAGCGAGGCTGACGCAGTTTTTAGAATTCACTTGCACGTAGTGTTTGTAACAAAATACTGGTCACTAAAGTGTATTGGGAAGGGCTAGGCTTTGGCATGATTTGCTCCCTAGAACCAGAATCAGTCAGAGGGTGCTATCCATCCCCACCGTATAGACCGTGGGGAATTCCGCACCTTACGTTAACCCAGGGCTGAGCTAGCGGCTAGGGGAGCAAAGAGCTGCTTTTGCCTGCTCGCTCAGCTGCTGTAAGGCGCTGAAGGTGGGAAGCGGGATCCCTTCTCCTTCCGCCAGCCAGAGCCAGTACTCGATGTTGCCAGCGGGACCACTGATGGGCGACCAGGTATAGCCCTGCACCTGCCAGCCGCGGGCCACCGCCGCCTGCATTACCGTCTGCAGCACGCGGGCATGGATGGCCGGATCCCGCACGACTCCCTTTTTGCCCACCTGGCCTCGGCCCGCCTCAAACTGGGGCTTGACCAGCAGCAGAGCCTCCCGCGGCGACCGCAACAGCTTCCACAAAGGATCCAACACCTTGGTTAGGGAAATAAAAGAGAGATCCACCACGGCCAGATCCGCCCAGCTGGGGGTGGGCACCTCAGTTCCGTAGAGATCGGCTGGCTGCAGATAGCGCAAGTTGGTTCTTTCCTTGAGAATCACCCGCGGGTCGCTTCGCAAAGACCAGGCCAACTGCCCATAGCCCACATCCACCCCATAGACCCGCTGGGCCCCCTGTTTGAGTAGGCAATCGGTAAAGCCCCCCGTGGAGATGCCCGCATCCAAACAAATACGGCCCTGCACCTGAACAGGAAAGGTCTGCAGCGCCCCCTGCAGCTTTTCTCCCCCCCGCGAGACAAAAGCAGGCTTGGACTGGATGTGGACCATGGGATCCCCGCTCACCCAGGCTCCAGCCTTCTCCGCCCGCACCCCATTGAGGAAAACTTCCCCTGCGAGGATGGCGCGCTGGGCCTGCTGGCGGGAAGAGAAATATCCCCGCTCCACCAACCAGCTATCCAGGCGCACCCGCTCGGCCATCTTGCTGCTGTTAACAGCTCCTACCCGATTTTCAATTTCTCAGGATAGGAGAGCGGGATCCCTCTCGACCAGATCTGGCTTGGCGCCAGCAGCAATGGGCGGGGGATTAGCCAAACCGTCCGCTCACGTATTCTTCTGTCTCGCGATTGGCGGGAGAGTTGAAGATCTTCTCGGTGCGGTCGAACTCTACTAGCCGCCCATAACGGAACCCTTCCTCGTCAACTTCAGTGTTGAAGAAAGCCGTGAAGTCGGACACACGCGCCGCCTGCTGCATGTTGTGGGTGACGATGATAATTGTGTAGCGACGCCCCAATTCCTTCATCAGCTCCTCAATGCGCAGCGTCGAAATGGGATCCAGGGAGGCACAGGGCTCGTCCATCAGGATCACTTCCGGCTGAATGGCCAAGGTGCGGGCAATGCAGAGGCGCTGCTGTTGTCCGCCGGAGAGGGAAAGGGCGCTCATCCTCAACTTATCTTTCACCTCATCCCAGAGAACAGCCTGGCGCAGCGTGCGCTCCACCAGCTCGTCTAGATCCCCCTGGTAGCCATTGATCCGTGGCCCAAAGGCAATGTTGTCGTAGATAGACTTGGGGAAGGGGTTGGGCTTCTGAAATACCAAGCCAACCCGCCGCCGCACCTCAGAGGGATCCACATCTGGGTCGTAGATATTTTTCCCGTGAAAAATGACCGAGCCTTCTACCCTTGCTCCCGGGATGAGATCGTTCATGCGATTAAAGCAGCGCAAGATGGTGCTCTTGCCGCAGCCTGAGGGGCCAATGAAGGCGGTGATGTGATTTTTCGGGATCTTCAGAGAAACCTGCTTAACCGCTAGGTGGGAGCCGTAGTAGACGCTCAAATCCCGCGTCTCTAGTTCAACCTCCAAACGGGTGGATTTCTCAGGAGAGCCGGATTTGCCAGAGAGTGGAGAGCGCATAGGAGTACCGAAGGAGATAACGTCACTGCAAAGCCTAGATTGAGTTAAAGCAACACGTGAGAGGGATTAGATGGTGATGGTTTCCTGCCGACGACTGACGATGAGCCGAAAACTGACCGTGGTGATCAACACCAAAATCACCAGAGCCAAAGCCCCTCCCCAGGCAATCTTCTGCTGGTTTTCAAAAGGAACGAGGGCAAAGTTGTAGATCAACACAGCCAGTGAAGCTACCGGTTTCAACAGACCGCTGGGCCAGAGGAAGCTAAACAAAGCAGTGAAGATCAGGGGCGCCGTCTCACCCGCAGCGCGGGCAATGGCCAACGTCACCCCCGTCAGGATCACCGGCAGAGCTGCCGGCAACACCACGCGAAACACCGTCTGCACTCGCGAAGCCCCCAGCGCATAGGCAGCAGCCCGCGTATCTGCCGGCACCAGGCGCAGCGCCTCTTCACAAGACAAAATGATGATGGGCAGGGTCAACACCGATAGAGCCACCCCGCCGGCGAGGGCAGAGAAAGTCTTGGTGGAGAGCACCAACACCCCGTAGGCAAACACCCCGGCAATGATAGAGGGAACCCCTGTCAACACCTTGATGATGAAGCGCAGAAAGGAAGCTATAGGTCTGTTCTGGCCAAACTCCGAGAGATAGATGGCAGCAAACAGTCCGATGGGGAAGGTGATGGCGATAGCAATCGACACCACAATAATTGTCCCCAGCACCGCGTTGCCAAATCCGCCCACCTGATCGCCGGGAGGAGGGGGAAGTTGGGTCAGCGCTTGCCAGTTCAAGCGCTCGATGCCTCTGGTGAAAACGTAGTAGAGGATGAGAGCCAGCACGAAAATGGCAAAGAGGCTGGAGACAACCGTCAGCGCTGTCATTCCTACATCCAGGAAGACGCGCCGCCAGGACTTTGCTCTGCGCTTGAACCAATTGCCTTGATCTACCGCCTGAACTTGCGTCGTCATGTTCCTCTACTCCCGCGAAGCTGTCAACGCGAACTTGACACGGCGTATCATCAGCTCCGCCGCAATGTTAACTACCAGAGTGATGGCCAACAAAATCAAGGCCACATACATGAGCGCTGCCACCTGCTCAGGGCCTGCTTCTGCAAACTCGTTGGCCAACAGGGCCGGGATGTTGCTAGCAGGAGCCAGGAGCGAGACGCTAATACCGCGGGCATTACCAATTAGCATCGCCACTGCCATCGTCTCCCCCAAGGCACGTCCCAAACCCAAAACCACCGCCCCTAGCATGCCGCCAATGGCCGCCGGCAGCACAACACCAAAGATGGCTTCCCAGCGAGTGGCCCCCATCGCATAGGCAGCCGCCCGCAACTCCGGCGGAACGGCCACCAGCACTTCCCTGGCAATGGCAGTGATGATGGGGATGATCATGATCCCCAAGACAACCCCTGCCGTCAGCATCCCCGGCCCCACCGGTGGCGTACTGAAAATGGGCAACCACCCGAAGTTCTGGAACAAGAACATCTGAATCGGGCGAAAGAAGGGAATGAAGATAAACAACCCCCAAATGCCGTAGACCACACTGGGAATGGCTGCCAGCAGCTCCACCACGATGATCAAGGCCGTGCGCAAAGACTTGGGCAAAAAGTCCTCACTCAAAAAGATGGAGATGCCGAAGCTAAAAGGAACGCCCACGATCAGGGCAATCAGAGAAGTCACCAGGGTGCCGTAGATCTGGGGCAAAGCGCCGTAGTTGTTCTCAACAGGATCCCAGGTGGTGCCCCAGAAAAAGCCCAGCCCGAACTTCTGAATGGCAGGTAGCGACTGGATCCCAATCTCCAGGGCAATCCACAACAGCAGCAAAGCCGAGAAAAAGACGGCAATCCGCGTTGCCCAGATGAACAACCAGTCGCGCCGGCGCTGGAAGACGGGCCGGGGCCGAAATAGAGAACTGCTCTCTGAAGAAAAAGTAGTGGTCATCTGCCAGTAGGAGGTACCAACTTTTACGGCGTGATGTTTTCCAGAGCAGCCAGAGCTTTCTGCCGCGTTTCTTCCGGCAAGGGCACATAGCCCAGCGGCTCCGCGAAGGATTGCCCTTCCGTGAGGCCGTAGCGGAGAAACTCCTTGACAGCTTTGGAGGTTTCAGCTTTGGGGTAGACTTTGTAGGCCAAGATCCACGTGTAGCCCACAATGGGGTAGGAGTCTTCCCCGGCGGGATCCGGGTCAACCCCCAACAGCCGCTCGTCGAGCTTGATTCTGGCCAGTGCCGCCTGCTCCGTCTCAACTTTGGGGGTGACGAACTTGCCCGACCGGTTTTCCAGGCGAGCGATGTTCAGGTTGTTGAGCTTGGCGAAGCCGAACTCCACATAGCCAATCGCGCCAGGGATCTGCTTAATCTGCTCGGAAACGCCTTCGTTACCGCGAGCTCCCACCCCGGTTGGCCAGTTCACGGAAGAGCCACGACCCACCTTTTGCCGCCATTCCGGGCTAATGGCGTTGAGGTGGGTGGTAAAGATGTCGGTGGTGCCGCTGCCGTCGGAGCGGTGCACAACGGTAATCGGCAAATCCGGGAAAGTCACCCCTGGATTAAGGCCGGCTAGCAGCGGATCGTTCCAGTTTTTAATTTTGCCCAAGAAGATATTTACCAGCGCTAGGCGAGAGAGGCGAATTTCGGGACCCACGCCGGGGATGTTGTAGGCTGCCACCACTGCCCCCCCCACCATCGGCACGGCCACCATGCCCTTGGGAGGGTTGGCTTCACTCTCGATCTGGCTGATCTCTTCGGGACGCGGCACACTGTCGCTGGCGCCGAAATCGACAGTGCGAGCCACAAATTGCCGCCGCCCGGCACCGCTCCCCACCGACTGATAGTTGACTTGGATGTTGGGGTTTTTCTTGCTGAATTCTTGAGCCCAAGTTTGGTAGAGGGGAGCCGGGAAAGTAGCCCCCGCGCCGTTGATGGTTACAGTCTGCTGAGCAAATACCCGCTGCCAATTTGCCTGGCTGACCGCAAACCCAGCAACCGTGGCAGAGACAGACTTCAGGAAGGAACGACGTCCCAAGGAGCGCGGCATCAACATACAGAAGTCTCCCAGATGAAGATGGTGTCTCGATCCAACTCTGAGTGCTCTAACCTCAGAGCCTGCTCAAGCCGGGCTGATCTCAAAAAAACCAGGGATCCCGTTCAAGACCCTTGCCACTCTGGTTCTTATCGTTAATGTAATATAACGTTCATCCTTTTTAGTTAACGTGAGGTTAAAATCAGGTTATTTCTGTCTGTAGCTAGTCTCCCTTGTCGCTCTTTCCAGGGATCCCTTGCAGGGGAGAATACCCTCGATCGAGGAAACGCGGCGTGAAGACCCCTGGATTCAAGGGCCTACGGCTGGGCTCTGGGGCCGGCTGAGTTTTCCGAGCTCTTTGGGCTGACATCAGCTTGGCAAATGCTTAGAATGGAAGGCTGGCGAGAAAATTCAGTGCTTTCCTCCATGGCTAAACGTAACGTGCAGGTTATGCTGCGCCAGGCGATCCCGGGCTTGGGCAGCCCAGGGGAGGTGGTGAGTGTCAAGCCTGGCTATGCCCGCAACTACCTTTTCCCGCGGCAGATGGCGGTGCGGCTTACGCCTGGGCTTCTCAAGGAGCAGCAGATGCGTCGGGAGCAGGAAGCTGCCCGCAAATTGGCGGAGAAGCAACAGGCGGAAAACTACAAGAAGGCTTTGGAGACCATCGGTCGCTTTGTCATCCGCAAGAAAGTGGGCGAAAAGGATTTGCTCTTCGGGCAAGTGACCACCACCGACATTGCCGAGGTGGTGCTGGCCACCAGCGGCCTGGATATCGACCGCCGCAACATTCTGCTCAACGAGGAGATCAAGAAAACCGGGGTTTACCTGGTGCAAGTGAAGCTGCACCCAGAAGTAACAGCCACGCTACGCATTCAGGTCACGCCTGAGTGAGAGAGAAATCCCAGGGGGCAATGGGAGATAGCAAGTAAAGCTTGGCCTGGCCGCTTAAGGTGCTTGGCCAAGCAGCTGGCGAGTGTGGAGCTGGGTTGGTTTTTCTATCCTGGCTGGTGGTGATTGGCGATTACGACCTGACAGGTGGGGATCGACTTCCGCCGCAGAACGTAGAAGCTGAGGAGGAGATCCTGGGGGGCATTCTCCTCGATCCCGAGGCAATGGCGCGGGTAGCGGAGTTCCTGCGTCCCGAGATGTTTTACCTCTCGGCCCACCAGGAGATTTATCGAGCTGCCCTGCACCTGCACAGCCAAGGCCAACCCACCGACCTAATGACGGTTTCTGCCTGGTTGGCAGATCACCACCTCCTCGAGCGAGTGGGCGGGACGGCGGCAATTCGTCGCCTGGTGGAGCAGACAGTTAGCAGTGTCAACATTGACCAGTACGCCCGCCTGGTGGTGGACAAGTACATGCGCCGCCGGCTGATTCAAGTCAGCAGCAACTTGGCGCGTCTGGCCTACGACACTAGCCAGCCCCTCTCTCAGCTCCTGGATCGGGCTGAGCAGGAGGTGTTCAGCCTCACCCAGGAGCGAGTGCAGCGCAGCCTTGTTCCGGCCTCGGAAGTTTTGGTGAGCCTCTTCTCCGATTTGGAGGAGAAATTCCAAAGTGGGGCCCAGTTCCCCGGGATCCCGACCAAATTCATTGACCTCGACAACCTAACCCAGGGCTTGCAGCGGTCGGATCTGGTCATCCTAGCCGGCCGTCCCTCGATGGGAAAAACCAGCCTGGCCCTTAATATTGCCCAAAATGTGGCTGCCTACGTCAAGCAACCGGTAGCCATCTTCAGCCTAGAGATGTCGCGGGAGCAGCTGGTGCAGAGGCTTCTAGCCAGCGAAGCCCGCATTGAGAGCAGTCGTCTGCGCTCAGGGCGCATCAGTGAAAACGAGTGGCAGCGCCTGGGTCAAGCCATTGGCTTTTTGTCACAACTGCCTTTGTTTATCGACGACACACCCAATTGCACTGTTACAGAAATTCGCTCCAAGGCGCGGCGTCTGCAGGTGGAGCAAGGGGGGACATTGGGACTGGTGTTGATCGACTACTTGCAGTTAATCCAGGGATCAGAGTCCGACAACCGGGTGCAGGAGTTGTCGCGCATTACCCGCGGCCTCAAGGCGCTAGCCAAAGAGCTGAGGGTGCCGGTGCTGGTGCTGTCTCAGCTTAGCCGGGCGGTGGAGTCCCGCTCGGACAAGCGGCCGCAGCTAGCAGATTTGCGAGAGTCGGGTTGCCTGGCCGGCGACACCCGCGTGAGGGACGTAGATCGCGGCAAGATCTGGCGGCTAGATCAGCTGGCAGCCCTGCCGCCTTCAGCGGAACTACCGCGCCTGCTTAGCCTCAACGGGCGCGGGCGCTTGGTGCCCCAACAGCCGGTGAAGGTATTTTGCAGTGGGCGACAGCCCACTTGTCTTCTGAGAACCCGCCTCAACTTCTCCATTCGCGCCACTGGCAACCACCCCTTCCTGACTCGGGAAGGCTGGAAAACCCTCGACGAGCTGCAACTGGAAGAGGAGGTGGCGGTGGTGGTGCAGGAGGGATTGATCTGGGATCCAGTCGTCTTCATCAGCGAGCCGGGGGAGCCGCAGCCGGTTTACGACATTGAAATGCCCCGCCACCACAATTTTGTGGCCAACGGTCTGCTAGTGCACAACAGCATTGAACAGGATGCCGACGTGGTGATGATGATCTACCGCCCAGAGTACTACGATCCCAACACCAGCGATCGCGGCATTGCCGAAGTGATCATCGCCAAGCACCGCAACGGCCCCACCGGCACCGTGCGCCTTTTGTTTGAAAGCCAGTACACCCAGTTTCGGAACTTGGCAGACCCCTATCGATGAGCAAAAGCTGCGGCAGAGGTGGATCCGGACTCCCTTTCAAGGGCAGGTCTAAGCCTGCGAGGTGTTAGCCTGAGATTGCCCCTGCTGGAGCAGGGCGCCGTTGCTGCCTACCCCCCTCTGCCCAAAGCCATATGTTCAAAAGCCTGCTGATTGCCACTGACTGCCGAGATGGACTGCAGCGTTTTGGCAAATGCCTGGAAGAGCTTCACCTGAATGGAATTGAACGCGTTGCCTTCGTGCACAGCATTGCCTGGCAGGACGACGACATAGGCCTTCCCGAAGACATCACCCCCGCCGTGCAGGCGCAACAGGCTCGCCTGCAGGAGGTGTTGAGCGCCATTCCTGGGGGGCTGGAAGTCAAGGTCTTGGTACAGGCGGGCAAGGCGGTGGATCTGATTTTAAAGGGGATCCAAACCTACAGCTCCGACTTGCTAATCACCGGCATGGGGATCCACAACCTGCTCACGGAAAAACTGTTTGGCAGCACCACTGTGGAGCTGCTGCCTAAGTTAACCATCCCCTTGCTGGTGATGCGACCGCAACTGCTGGCCGTCTTTACCCTAGAGGAGTTGCGTCTGCGCAGCCGCCACCTCCTTCGCAGCCTCCTGGTACCCTTTGACTTTGAAGAGCCGCGCCGGCAACTGCTTGAGCGTCTTGGTCAACTGCTGCCGGGAACTTCCCAGTGCCAGTCAGTTACCCTGCTCTATGTAGTGGATCCCAGCGCCCGCCGCAACCAGGGCATGGCGGTGGAGGTGCTCAAACGCAAGGCTGAGGCCGACTTGGCTCAGGTAATCGGGCCGTTGAACGAGCAGGTGCAGCCGCTGCAGGTGCGGGCCCTGGTACGGGTGGGATCGCCGCTGCAGGAGATCCTGGCCACTGCCGCTGCTGAGGACGTGACCGCCATTGCCACCGCCTCTCCGCGGGTGGGCAGCTTTTGGGAGTGGTCGGTTCGCAGCCTCACCGGCGAGATCCTGCGGCAAAGTTGGCATCCGGTGTTGTTTTTCCCACGCCGGTCTTTGGCCCAGTAGAGCTGCTCACTATGGCCGACCCAACCCAAAGCTTGCGAGAACTGTTGCAGGCAGTGGCTCAAGGGAGGCTCTCTCCCGAACAAGCCCTGCAAGCCTGTCGCTTTCTGCCCTTCGAGACCGTGGGAGACTTCGCCCGCCTGGATCACCACCGTCCTTGGCGCACGGGCTTTCCCGAAGCAGTGTGGGGGCCGGGCAAAACCCCTGAGCAAATTGCCCAGATCCTAGAACGGCTCCACTGGCAGGGATCCCTGGCTTTGGCCACCCGCGTGGAGGCTTCTACCTATGACCAGATCCGCCGCTGGCTGCCTCAGGCGCAGTATTCTCCAGTGGCCCGTCTGTGTTGGCTCCCGGCCCAGCAGGCACCCCGCTATCCCGGTCAGATTAGTGTCATTTCCGCTGGCACCGCCGATGTGCCGGTAGCTGAAGAGGCCGCGCTTACCGCCGAGCTTTGCGGGTTTACGGTCAAGCGCCTTTGGGATGTGGGGGTAGCCGGGATCCATCGCCTGCTGCACCACCGCGCTGCCCTAGAGGCCGATGTGCTGATCGTGGTGGCGGGCATGGAGGGAGCCTTGGCTAGCGTAGTGGCCGGCCTGGCGGACTGTCCGGTGATTGCTGTGCCCACTAGCATTGGCTACGGGGCCAGCTTCCAGGGCTTGGCCGCGCTGCTGACCATGCTCAACTCCTGCGCTGCCGGCGTGGGAGTGGTGAACATCGACAACGGCTTTGGGGCGGCCATCCTAGCTGCCCAGATCCTGCGCTGTGGCCACCGCCTGGCATCGCGGTTGCCCTCCCCTGCACCTCCTGGAGAGAGCAGAGAAGGTTAAGAAATGTAAAACGATCCCAAGCCGGACAGGCTATACTCAGGCCATGCTAGGGCTTTGGAGGGGAGGTTGTGGCCAAAAATTGAGGGAGGGATCCCTTCTCCAGGTATCTTTTGTTAGGTGTCTTTGGGGCGCTTCCTCAACGACCATAAAAATCTCCTGGAAGGGGTTGTCGAGAGATCTGGGATAGCGGTCTGGAGTTGGCTGCACCGAACAACAATTTTTTTGACTGGGGTACGTGAAGCTTGCTGCTATGTCAATCGAGGCAATAGGTACCACTGTTGTTCAAGGGATAATTCAGTCCTTCACTTGGACGGACCTCTTTTTGGTGGTGGTCTTGGTGTTTTTGGAAGCGGCCCTCTCTGCAGACAATGCTGTCGCCCTCGCGGCTTTGGTCAAGCATTTGCCCACCCCTCAGCAACAACACCGGGCCCTACGCTGGGGCATCGTAGGTGCCTACAGTTTTCGCATCGCCATTGTGTTTGCAGCGGTTTGGTTGGTCGAGTACCCCCCTGCTCGATTTTTGGGGGCCTGCTACCTGCTCTGGCTGGCCTGGCAACATTTTCGCGGGCAGGAGGAAGGCCCGGCGCAGGACCTCACCCGCCAGGCCAATTTTTGGCAAACCCTGGTCATGGTGGAGCTCACCGATCTGGTGTTCTCGTTTGACAGTATTGCCGCTTCTGTAGCTGTCTCCCGCAAGGCCTGGGTGATTATCCTGGGGGGCATCCTCGGCATTACCCTAATGCGCTACATGGCCTCTTTGTTTTTGCGCTGGCTGGATGAGTTTTCCCGTCTGGAGGATGCTGCCTTTGCCATCATCGCGCTGGTAGGGATCCTCATGCTGCTGGAGGTGTTCTTCCCCCAAATTGAGATTCCGGAATGGGGGATGGTGGTGGCTGTGCTGCCTTTGTTTATCTGGGGCTTTTCGCAGCGTACCAGCTCCTGCGCGGCAGCCGAGGAACAGCCCCTGGCCCTGGCCGATCTCAAGGAGTTCCACCGAACCGAAGGGATCCCTGCCAGCCTAGCCCCCCTGCCTGAGGCCGAGCCTGCTCCCGAGCTACAGCCGGACTAAGGAGCCTCACGGACAGCTTGTTCCGGATCCCTGGACCTGGGAGGTCTGGTGGCTAAGAGACAAAGGCTGGCAGGTGCTCCGTAGCCTTGGCTGCTGGAGGCAACAGCAGCAAGTTGTTCGCGTAGTGCGACGGCTCTTAAACTAGCAATGGAACGCAAGCCACGGGAGGGAGGCACCCTGACCTTGCAGTTCTGCTGGAAGTGTTGGGCGAAGTGCTTCAGAAAGGACATTGGCACCAGCATGAACGGCCAACAGCAGCCGCCGGCGGAGAGTCCCCAACCCCAGTCTGGAGCGGGGAAGGGAGATCCCGTGCCCTTGGTGGAGCTACGGCAGGTTTCCAAGCGCTTTGGAACCACGCTGGTGCTTGACCAAGTCGATCTAAAGGTGCATCGGGGCGATGCTCTGGGGCTAGTGGGGCCTTCCGGCACTGGCAAATCAACTCTGTTGCGCATCATCGCTGGCTTGACAGAGCCGGACGCTGGCGAGGTGTTCTGGTGCGGCATCCCCCTGCCGGAGATTCAGGCCGGCCACTGCACTCCCCCCTTGCGGGTAGGCATGGTATTCCAGCAGGCGGCCCTCTTCGACTCCCTGACGGTGGAGGAAAACGTCGGGTTTTTGCTCTATGAGCACTCGCGGCTGCCAAGGGCACGCATTCGAGAGCTGGTGGCAGCCAAGCTGGAAGCAGTGGGGCTGGCGGGTAAGGAGGACAGCCTGCCGGAGGAGCTCTCGGGGGGGATGCGCAAGCGGGTTAGCTTTGCCCGCGCCATCATGGAAGATCCTTCGCTGCCCCAAAACGAGCCCCAACTCCTACTCTACGACGAGCCCACAGCGGGCCTGGATCCGATTGCTTCCACGGTGATCGAAGATCTCATCCGGGATCTGCAGCGGGTGAAAAAAGCTTGCGAGAGCTACATCGTGGTGACCCACCAGCACAGCACCATCTACCGCGCTACCGACCGCATCGTGCTCTTGGCCCAGGGGCGGGTGCAGTGGGAGGGACCCGTGCAAGAGATTGAGACAAGCGACAACCCCTTTGTGCGGCAATTTTTCAGCGGTAGCGTAGAAGGGCCAATCCAAGTGGCAGGGCAGGTGTGATGCGTTCGCGAGCAATCCGAGAAGGGGCCGTGGGCCTGTTGATCCTGGCAGGGGCACTGGGCTTTGCTGGGCTGTTTTTGTGGATCTACAACTTGCGCTTTGGCAGCCGCGGCTTCCAGTTTACCGTCACCTATCCCAACGTATCTGGCCTGGCGGAAGGCTCCAGCGTGCGGCTGCGGGGGGTAGCCGTGGGCCGGGTGGAGCGCATCCTGCCCCAGGCGGCCCAGGTGGAGGTGCAGGTGGCCATCGACCAGCCGCTGGCCATCCCCCGCGATGCCCTGTTTGTTACCACCCAGACAGGGCTAGTGGGGGAGACGGTGATGGACATCCTGCCGCGGACGGCTGTTCAGGTAGCAGGATCTCCCTTGGCGCCCGACTGCGACCGCAGCCAAATCATCTGCAATGGCGATGTGGTGGAGGGCACAGCGGGGGTAGATTTTGGCCAGTTGTTGATCCAGCTGGATCAACTGGTGCGGCGCATCAACAGTGACGAGCTCTTCGATACCCTCAACGCTACCTTGGAGGAAGTCACCCGCGTTGCCAACAGCCTGTCCAGTCTCTCGGAAAGCGTGGAAAAGCGGGTGGAGGAGCTGGATTTATCGCAATTTAGCGCTGCCGCCGCGGCTATCCGGGAGACGGCTGTGGCGGCGAAGGGAACAGCTCAAAGTTTGCAAGCAGCTGCTGACCAGTTTGCCCTGCTGGTGGCCCAGAACCGCCCCTCCCTCTATGCTGCCCTGGCCAATATCCAGCAGGTCAGTGCCGATCTACAAGCCATGTCAAGCGCGGTTCGCCCCCTGCTTACCGATCCCCAACTGCAAGAGAATGTGCGCCAGCTCCTGGCAGGGGCGCGAGTAGCGGCGGAGAACGCGGCCAAGGCCACTGAGGATCTGCGGCAGATTACGGCTGCCCTCAACGATCCGGGCACCCTGGCCACCCTACGCCAAACCCTAGACTCGGCCCGCATCTCCTTTCAAAATGTGCAAAAGATCACTGCTGACATTGACGAGCTGACGGGGGATCCCCAGTTTCGCCGCGCTCTCCGGGAGCTGGTGCTGGGGCTGAGCAACTTGGTCTCCAAGGCCCCCGCAGAAGACGGGATCCAGCCTGCAGCAGCCCAAGGGTATCGCTTCCGTTTTGCGCCTGTTTCCTTTTGCCGAGGGGGCTGCCTCTAGCTCCCCAGAAGGGCAATAGCAGCCTGCCTGGCCTCTCCCTCTGGCAGGAGCTTAACAACCAGTCCGCCGCTTCCACGCTGGCCACCCGCCGGCGGCCGCAGAAACCATTGATGGGTTCCCGAAGCTGGGGTAGGCTTTGCCAATGGGGTGCTCCCCACCGCTGACGCGAGCAGGGTTGAGGTGTGAGGAATGTGTGGCATTGTCGGCTATGTGGGCTTTCAGTGGGCTGCCCCCATTCTGGTGGAGGGCTTGCGCACCTTGGAGTATCGCGGCTATGACTCCGCCGGTATTGCCACAGTGGATCCAGAAGAGGGCTTGAGGATTGTGCGGGCCACTGGCAAGCTGCACAACTTGCTGGTGAAACTCACTACCAACATGCCCACAGCCAAGGTAGGGATCGGCCACACCCGCTGGGCCACCCACGGCGGTGTCAGTGAGGAAAATGCCCACCCCCACTGTGATGCCCGCGGCCGCATTGTGGTTATCCAAAACGGCATTGTGGAGAACTACCTGGAGCTGAAGGAGGAGCTTCTGCAGCGAGGGGTTGCCTTTCGCTCCCAGACCGATACCGAAGTCATCGCCCAACTCCTCGGCTTCTACACTGAGGAGCTGGGATCTTTTGAGGTGGCCTTTGCCAAGGTGATGGAACGACTGCGGGGGGGAAATGCTGTGGTGGCTTTGGATCGGGAGGTGCCGGATCGGCTAATCGCCGCCCGCTTGGGTAATGCGGGGGCTGTAGTAATTGGCGAAGGAGAAGGGGAAAATTTTGTTGCCTCGGATCTGCCCGCCATCATCCGCCACACCCGCAGGGTGGTGTTTCTGGAAGATGGGGAGATGGCCATCCTCACTGCCTCCAGCGTGCGCTACCTACGCATTACCGGCGAAGAGCTGCGCAAACCCCCCCTCACCGTGGCCTGGGATCCCGTCTCGGCGGCCAAGGGGGGCTACAAGCACTTCATGCAAAAAGAGATCCATGAGCAGCCGCGCACCATCACTGAGACGCTGCGGGGGCGGACGGATCTGGAAAGGGGGCGGGTGAACCTGGAGGGACTGGCCCTGACGGAGGCGCAGCTGGCCCAGGTGGAGCAGATTCATGCCGTGGCCTGCGGCACTGCCTGGCATGCCTGTCTGGTGCTCAAGTACTTCATTGAGAGCCTGGCTCGCATCCCGGTGCAGGTGGACTATGCTTCCGAATTTCGCTACCGCCAGCCGGTGCTGCGTCCCCACGACCTGCTTGTAGCCCTCACCCAGTCCGGTGAGACGGTGGATACGCTAGCAGCCATGAGCGAGGCCCGCACCCAAGGGATCCCCACCCTGGCCATTGTCAACGCCATTGGCTCCCAGGCCACGCGCCTGGCGGATGCGGGGGTCATCTACCTCCACGCCGGGCCGGAGATTGCCGTTGCCTCCACCAAGGTGTTTACCGGCATGCTGGTGGCAGGGTACCTGCTGGCCCTGCAACTGGCCCAGGCCAAAGGGATCCTCAGCCCCGCCCAGATCCGATCCCACCTGCAAGCTCTCATCGAGCTGCCGAGCAAGATTAGCCTCCTGCTAAAAGACGCCGCCCTCTACGAGCAGTTGGCCGAGCAGTACCACCACGTCACCGACATGCTTTATCTGGGCCGCTGGGTCAATGCCCCCATTGCCCTGGAGGGGGCGCTAAAGATGAAAGAGGTCAGCTACATCCACGCCGAGGGCTACCCAGCAGGGGAGATGAAGCATGGCCCCATTGCCCTCATCGACGAGCGCATGCCGGTGGTGTGTATTGCCACCCGCGATCCCGTCTACGAAAAAATGCTCTCCAACATCGAGCAGGTGCGGGCACGGGGCGGGCGAGTCATTGCCCTGATCAATCCGGAAGATACCCAGGTCCGGGAAAAAGCCGACCACGTCATCGAGGTGCCCAGCACCACACCTCTGCTGGCCTCAGTTTTGAATGTCATCCCCCTGCAGTTGTTTGCCTACGCCATGGCCCTCCGCCGGGGGGCTGACGTGGATCAGCCGCGTAATCTGGCTAAGTCAGTTACGGTAGAATAGCTGCTCCTTTAATCGAGCGATTGCACATTTTGCACAATTCGAGAAAGCTCACTTCTCTCATCCACACTGATTCGAGTCGGGGAGCCACTGATAATCCGCTCGTAGCCGCGGAAGGAATCGCGAATTTCAATACCCGAATTGGAGATGACGTACTCGCGGATGCCCTTGTCGTGCCAGGATCCCCGCATTTTGAAGACGTTGAGGGCCCGCGCCATCTCGCCCCGAATCTCCACATACTGCAGCAGAATAATCGTGTCGGTAATGGTGGAGATGTGGGACTCGGTGATGGAATGGGATCCCATGAATTGGTCAGTAGTATTGGTGAAAAAGCCAGTAATCTCCTCCTGCTTGGCTAGGCTAGTTACACCAATTACAAACTGCCGAAAAGCGTCTTGGCTCACGCCCCGCGCCAGCGCTGAGAGGGAGTCGATGGCCATGCGGGAAGGCTTGAAGGCCATCATCTCCGCTTTGATCCGCTGCAGGTGGTCTTCCAGACCGGCCGACTCCGGGTAGGTGCAAATGATCTTGAGGAGGCCCTGCCGTTCAAACCCCTCCAGGTCAATGCCCCAGGAGGAGGCATTGCGGGAAAGCTGCGCCCGCGACTCTTCATAGGCAAAGAGGAGGCAGCGCTCTCCGTTCAGGCAGCCCCGCTCGAGAAACTTGCTCACCAGCGAAGTCTTGCCGGTTCCCGTGGCACCGGTGGCCAGGATAATTGAGTCCTTGAAGAAGCCGCCGCCGCACATCTCGTCTAGCTTCTCAATCCCAGAAGAGATGCGCACATTGGAGGAGCGCTGCGTGAGTTGCATCGCCCCCAGGGGGAAGATGCTGATCCCCTCGTTGGTGATGGTAAAGGGATATTCCCCCTTCATGTGGGTGGTGCCACGCAGCTTCAAGATCTCAATGGTGCGCCGCCGCTTCTCGCCCTCCAGGATGTTGCGCAGGATCACCACGTTGTCGGAGACAAATTCCTCCACCCCGTAGCGGGCAATGGGGCCGTACTCTTCGGTGCGCTCGGTAGTCATGACAGTGGTGACGTTGGCCTGCTTGAGGCGGGCCGTTAGGCGGAAAAGCTCCCGCCGCACCACGCCGGCAGGCTCGTATTGCTGAAAGATGGCTGTTACCGAGTCGATGGCAACCCGCTTGGCCTTGTATTTGCGGATGGCATATTGAATGCGCTCGATGAGGGCTGATAAATCGAAGTTGCCGCTTACTTCGTAGCCCTCTGGATCCGGGGAGGCATCCAGAATGAAGAGCTGGCCTTTGTCAATGAGGGCCTGCAGATCCCAGCCAAAGCTGGAGGCGTTGCGGATAATGTCAGCAGGGGTTTCCTCAAAGGTAACGAAGATCCCTGGCTCTTGGTACTTGACAATGCCGTTGTAGAGAAACTGCAAAGCAAACAGCGTCTTGCCAGTGCCCGAGGTGCCGCTAACCAAGGTGGTGCGCCCCAGGGGCAGCCCGCCATGGCTGATGTCTTCAAAACCTTCAATGCCCGTTTGCTTTTTGGGGATCCCGCGCAGCTCGGGGCTGCCGTTGCGGCAGCTGGGTAGGATCCCCTCGGCAGCAGGGTCCTGCAGGTTTTCCGGCTCAGAGGGTCCCAATGGCTGGCTCATCCCACTCTCTCCCGTAATTTGTCTTAATCCTCTTCGTCTGCTTCTTGGCAGAGCAGATCTAGGCCGATGAGCACCTTCTCGCGGTTGGACAAATCGCCAATAATCTTGCGCACCGGCGGCGGCAGAATTTTGGCCAAGGTCGGTGTTGCCAAGATCTTATCCTCCTCTGCCAGCTGCGGGTTCTTCAAAACATCGATCACCTTCAGGCTGTACACACCGCGGAACTCCTTTTCCAGGATGTCTTGCAAGGTGTTGAGGGCGCGCAGAGAAGTGGGGGTGTTGCCCGCCACATAAAGCTTTAGGACATAGGCTTTGGGACTGGACATAGTTAGGGATCCCTGGGAGCAGGCTTGGGAAGGGAGCGGCGGTACATTTCGCTTAGGTGAGCCATCACGTCGATAAGGGTAAGGCGGTAATCCAGCAGGATCTCTTCGCTGCGACCTTCCAACCTTAGTTGCTTAGCAAAATCCTCCATTAGGTTCATGTGCAACTCCAGCAGTTGGGCAGCACCGATGTCGGCAAAAAAAGCAAGCGCCACCAGCTCGTCAATGCGGGCGTTGACCGTCTCAGGAGACTGAAAATACTCCAAGACAATGGCCTGGTAAAGATTGCGCAGCCGCCGCAGGAGGGCCTGTTGCTCTGCAGGGGGCAGGTGGCGATAAAACAGGGCGGGATCCCGATGGTAGTACACCCCAGCATAGCCCAGCCGTTCTCTCAGCTTTTCTGCCAGCCGCTGCTGCTGCCGGTGGCTGTGGGCTAGGTAGGACTGATCCTCAGGGTGAGGCTGGGCTGGCGGTAAGCTGCAGAGGGGAGAAACCTGGAGAAAGAAGGCAATGGCCCGACTGATGAGCAGCTCCAAGGTGGAAGGGGAAGCCGCAGTCGGGGGGCAAAGCAGCTCTTGGGGGGAGACTAGGCGAACTAGGGTGGCGTTATGGTAGAAAAATTGCTCTCGCTTTAGCCAAGCTCTAGCCTCGGGGGAAAGGGGCTCTGCAGAGGGGTTGGCCGCGTTTTCGAGTTGGCTCTCTGGTGTCTCCGCAACTATAGCCACCACTGTTGGCAACAGCAACCCCTGCCTGCAGAGCTGGTGGCCTAGCCCCTCCAGCAGGGGTAGCCGCTCCAGCGCTACCAAGAACACTAGGCAGTCTGGATGGCTCTCCTCCTGTTGCAGGGCTTCTAGGAGAGACTGCGGATCGGGGAAGACCTCAATGACAAACCGGTCTGGCGACAGCAAAGCCTCTAGCGCCAGCTGCTTTTCCTCGGCTGGCTCCCATGCAAGTAAGAAGCGAATGTGCAGCGGATGGGCGCTGGGCTTCAACAGGATATAACGATTAAGAACCGTCTCTGAGATCTTAAATCTTTCTAAACCTGCCTGAAATCTGCCTCGGCCCCCAGCGCTAGCTACTCAAGAGGCCTACACTGGGGGGTGGATAGCTTCTAGGACCTCATGCTGCCTTTGATTATCGATTGTGACCCTGGCCAAGACGATGCTGTAGCCCTGCTGCTGGCGCTGGCCTCGCCTGAGCTAGAGGTACTGGGCATTACCACGGTAGCTGGCAATGTCTCTCTGGAGAAAACCAGCCGCAATGCCCGGCAGATCTGCGAGTTGGCCGGTTGTCCGCAGATGGGGGTCTACGCCGGCTGTCCCCGCCCGTTGTTGCGCCCGTTGAAAACGGCTGAGGAGGTGCACGGCAAGAGCGGGATCGACGGGGCGAATTTGCCAGAGCCGCAGATGCCGCTGGGATCCCGGCACGCCGTGCAATTTCTCGTTGAGACGCTGAGGGGGGCGCAGCAGCCGGTTACGGTGGCGCTTCTGGGCCCGATGACCAACCTGGCGGTGGCCCTGGTGCAGCAGCCCCAGATTGTGGAGCGCATCGGACGGCTGGTGTTTATGGGAGGATCCGCTTTTGAAGGCAACGTTACTCCTGCTGCCGAGTTCAACATCCTCACTGATCCCCACGCTGCCCAGATTGTCCTCAGTGCCGGGATCCCCGAAGTGGTCATGCTCGGCCTCAACGTCACCCAACAGGTCCTCAGCACCCCAGAGCGGATTGAGCGCATCCGCGCCCTAGGCACCCGTGTTGGGCAAACGGTAGCCAACATGCTTACCTTCTACGGCAAGTTTGATGTCCAGCGCTACGGCCTGCCAGGAGGGCCCCTGCACGATCCCTGTGTCATCGCTTACCTGTTGCAGCCGCAGTTGTTTGAGCTCAAACCCTGCTACGTAGAGGTGGACACCGTCAGCCCGCTCAACCTAGGCCGGACAGTGGTGGATCGCTGGGGCCTTAGCGGCCGCCCGGCCAACGTGCAGGTGGCCTTTGGGGTGGATGCAGAGGGATTCTACCGCCTGCTCACCGAGCGCCTGGGCCGCTACCGCTAGGTGAAAGAGGAAAAGATGAGCCAGACTCCCCTAGCTCTCTTTGGCAAACCGGCGTGGTTGAACTTGCCCACTGCCATTACTCTACTGCGGCTGGCAGGGATCCCCTTTATCCTGTTGGGGCTGCACCTCGGATCCCCCCAGGGGGAAAGACTAGCCTTCTGGGCGTTTCTGCTAGCGGCGGTCACCGATTGGCTAGACGGCCAGCTGGCCCGTCGCTATGGCCTAGTTACCGACTTGGGCAAGGTCTTGGATCCCTTGGTGGATAAGCTGCTGGTGCTGGCGCCGCTATTGGGCCTAGTGGAGCTGGGACGGATCCCTGCCTGGGGGGTCTTCTTGGTGGTGGGGCGAGAGCTGGCCATTGCTGGGTGGCGAGCCAACCAAGGTCAGGTTCGCGGCGCCAATCTCTGGGGCAAAGCCAAGACAGCTGCCCAAATTCTGGCCATTTCCCTGCTAATTCTGAATTGGCCGGCTGGGATCCCCTGTTTTTGGGTAGCGGTGGCCCTTACCTTAATTTCGGGGCTGATCTACCTGCGCAGCAACCATGCCGCCGCAACTCCCTCCTCCACAAAAGACTCTCTGGCCTGACAACCTCCCCGAGCAGCGCATCCTTGGCCTTGACCCAGGCTTAGGGAGGGTGGGTTTTGGCTGTATCCTGGCAAGCTCCGACGGCCTCCAGTCCTTGGACTATGGCGTAATCAGCACTCCTGGGGATCAGCCCCTCCACGAAAGGCTGCAGACTCTCTACGAGGATTTAAGGGAGCTCCTGCGGCAGCTGCAGCCTCAGCAGGTGGCCCTGGAAAAACTCTTTTTCTACAAAATGGGCAACACCATTCCCATTGCCCAGGCGCGGGGGGTAATCCTGCTCGTCTTGGCCCAGCATCACCTGGCGCCGGTGGAGTTTACCCCTGCCCAAGTGAAGCAAAGCCTCACAGGCTACGGCCGCGCTGACAAACAGGCCATCCAGGCTGCCGTGGCCCGCGAGCTCAACTTGCCCAGCCTGCCCCGCCCCGACGATGCTGCCGATGCCCTAGCTATTGCCCTCACCCTCTGGCACCACCGCTTTGCCTAGGGCTCTTTTGGGATCGCTAGACTAGATTAGGAGCGCAACCTGCAAAAGCCCTATGCCTTTCTCTTCTGTGGACGTTCGCGAGCTGCCCCTATTTCCCTTGCCAGAGGTGGTGCTGTTTCCGGGCCGTCCCCTGCCGCTGCACATTTTTGAGTACCGCTACCGCATGATGCTCAACACCATCCTGGAGACGGATCGGTGCTTTGGGGTGCTGATGTTCGATCCCCAGAAGGGCTCCCCTGTCCAAGTGGGCTGTTGTGCGGAGGTCGTCCAGGTGCAAAGGCTGCCAGACGACCGCATGGATATTTTGACCGTGGGACGGCAGCGCTTCCGCGTGCTGAACTACAGGCGAGAAAAGCCTTTCCGGATTGGATTGGTGGAGTGGATAGAGGACGAGCCCCCTCAGGGCGATCTCCAAGACTTGGTCAATCAGGTTTCTACCCTGCTTCAAGATGTGGTACGCCTCTCCAGCAAACTGATGGAACGGGAGGCAGTGCTGCCGGACCCGTTGCCCACTAACCCTACAGAGCTATCCTACTGGGTTGCCAGTCACTTCCATGGAGCCCCTCGCGAGCAGCAAGCGCTGCTGGAAATGGTTAGCACAGAAGCTCGGCTGCGGCGGGAAGTCGAGATCCTGGAAGCGACCCGCAAGCACCTAGCTGCTCGCACTGCCCTTAAGGACCTCTTTTCCAAGAGTTCTTGAGCTAGCCTCGGAGAGTTGAGGTTGCCAAAAAGCGGAGCAGGTAAATGTCGACGGGCTTGCAAGTGCGCTGGTGCCACGATATCCGCCAGATCCCCGCTTCTGCCTGGCACGCCCTGCAGACGGAGCGCACCTCTCCCTTTTTGGAATACGAGTGGCTGTACAGCTTAGAGGCTTCCGGCTGTGCCAGCCCCAAGACGGGTTGGCTGCCTTGTCACCTCCTGGTGGAGGCAGGGGGGCAACCGATTGCGGCGGCCCCCTTGTATTTGAAAAGTCATAGCCAAGGCGAATTTGTCTTCGACCAGGAGTGGGCTGCGGTTGCCGCCCAACTGGGAGAACGCTACTACCCTAAGCTCATTGGCATGGCTCCTTTTACGCCGGCCACCGGCTATCGCATTCTCGTCCATCCAGACTACTCGGAAGCAGAAGTGTGGCCCTTGATGTTGGCTGCCATCGATCGCTTCTGCCAAGATAACGACATTTCTGTGTTTAGCCTGCTCTATGTGGATTTGGAGTGGCGATCCCAACTAGAAGCTGATGGGTTTACTCCCCGAATTACCCACAATTACCAGTGGCACAATCCTGGCTATCGCTCTTACGAAGATTTTTTAAGCCAGTTCAATGCTAACCAGCGGCGCAATATCAAACGAGAGCGAGCCGCAATGGAAAAAAGTGGCATAGAACTCAAGATCTACACCGGTGAGGAAATTACGCCACGCCTCCTCTCTCTCATGTACGACTTCTATAGCAATACCTGTGCTCAATTTTGGAACTGGAGCAAATACCTTAACCGCCGTTTTTTTGAATCCCTCTATCCTAACTACTGCCAGCGACTGGTGCTAGTAGCCGGGGAGCGAGACTCGCAAGTGATAGGAATGTCTTTCTGTGTTCGCAAAGGGGATCGCCTCTTTGGGCGCTACTGGGGCTGCCGGGAAGAGGTGAAGTTTTTGCACTTTAATGTTTGCTATTACGAGCCCATTGCCCTGGCCATCCGGGAAGGGATCCGCAACTTCGACCCCGGGGCTGGGGGATCCCACAAGATTCGGCGGGGATTTCCAGCCACCCCCGTGTATAGCTACCACCGTTTCTACCGCCCCAGGCTAAAACAGGTTCTGATCCCCTATCTGAACCGCGTCAACCCTCTCATGTTGGCTGAGCTGGAGAGGGTAAATCAAAACGAGGTTCCCTTTCGAGAAGACGTTTTGCCCTCTTTGTCAGCCTTGACCCAGAGATAAGGGGCCCTTTTGGGAGGTGGGAAGGGGGCGTATCTAGCTTGTCTTGAGCCCTAGGCTCTTTGCTCCAGCAGCAGGGAAGTTGGGGACAGGCAAGCCAGGATCTTAGAGCGCTTGGAAGTCCTCTAGGTTTACCACTGGATAAGCTTTTTCTGAACGGCTGCCATACACAGGGCAACGCGAGCGTTGATTTCATCCTCAGATCCAAAAATATCGAGCTTTTCTTTGAGCCTTTGAATACAGTTTTGTACAGTCTTTTTGCTGGTGTGGATGCGGTCAGCAATAGCCTGGTCGGTGAGGGCCTCCTTGCAGAGCAGGTTCAAGACCTCGATTTCCCGCTCCGTTAGCCTCGTTAGGCCCCGCAACTCTCGCGGCATGCGCAATTCCCCGTTGAGAGCACTTTTGGCTCCTTCCAAAAAGACGCTGCGCCGCTCCATTTTGTTGACGGCGGCAAATCCACCCTGGTGCTTGCTAATTAGGTCCACCAGGGGGGTTAGCAGCAAGGGCTCGCTGGAGTAAACCATCACGTTAAGGGTGGGGTAGTTCTCGAAAATATGGCGCAACAACTCTAGACCTGGCTCAGCAGACTGCTCGCCGCTGCTTTGACCATAGAGCAAGTCGGCCACCACCAAGTCTGGCTGCTCCCGCTGCAACCGCCGGATGGCGTCCATCGGATTGGAAACGGCAATACACTGGGCCTCGGCTGCAATCCGCTGTAGCCACTCGCAATTGTTTTGAGCAACCTCAGGATGATCCTCGACCACCAAAAACTTGAGCGGGGCAGTTCGACTCTCAACTTCAGACATCGATTCCTTCCTTCAGCTCCCCTGCTACACCTTGCAGTCTAGGGATCCTACCAGCAAGCTACCCCAGTGTAGCCTTAAGTTTGGCTGGGAAAGGCATATCCAGCTAGGCTAGAGAGTGATGTCGACCGACCCCTAACCGTGGTACCCCTGCAGGATCGCAACCCAACCACCCGCACCGCCTACGTCACCTACACCCTAGTGCTTATCAATATCCTGGTTTTTGTGTATGAGCTTACCCTATCGCCGCGAGAACTGGTAGTTTTTTTCCGAGAGTGGGCAGTGGTGCCAGCAGAACTGACGGCCAGCTTTCGGGGGGAGGCCATCTCTTCGCTGCGCCCCGAATGGATAACTCTATTTACCTCACAATTTTTGCATGGGGGCTTTCTGCATCTCGGCGGCAACATGCTCTTTTTGTGGGTCTTTGGCAACAATGTTGAGGATCGCCTGGGCCACGTGCGCTACCTCATTTTTTACCTAACTTGTGGAGCCTTGGCCGCCCTAGCCCAGTGGTTTTTCGATATGGAGTCCACCATTCCCTCTCTAGGAGCAAGTGGGGCCATCGCAGGGGTGTTGGGAGCTTATATCTTGCGTTTCCCGCAGGCGGAGATCCTAACTCTGGTACCCCTGGGCATTTTTACCACAACCGTCTACATTCCTGCCTGGGTATTCCTAGGTTTTTGGTTTGTGCAACAGGCGTTTTATGGTATTGCCAGCTTGCAGACTCCTATCAATATTGGCATGGAGGGTGGAGGGATCGCCTACTGGGCCCATGCAGGCGGCTTTGTGTTTGGGGCCATCTTAGGGCCGCTGATGGGTTTGTTTTCCGGCAAGAGCCCCTACGACTACCAAGCCACTCTGCGACAGCGCGACAGAGATCCGTTTGATTAGATCATTCAGAGGCCAGCTTGATAGGAGCAAATTATGGTCAGTCTGTCTGCCAAGCCCCTAACTCTGGAAGAGTTTCTGCGGCAGCCAGAAACTCAGCCCGCCAGCGAATTCATTGAGGGAGAGATTATCCAGAAGCCCATGCCACAGGGAAAGCACAGCCTACTGCAGGGGGAGCTAACTTCTTTTATCAACGCAAACCTCAAACCCAAACGCCTCGGATGGGCATTTCCAGAATTGCGCTCCACCTTTGCCGGCTATGCCATTGTGCCCGATATCTCTGTCATTGCCTGGGATCGGATCCCTGTGGATGAGGATGGCACCATTCAAAACCTCATACCCTTTTGCCCAGATTGGGTGATCGAGATTCTCTCTCCCGATCAAAATCAAACGAAGCTGGTCAAAAAAATCTTGATTGGCTTGGCCCACGGCTGCCAGATGGGGTGGATCGTAGCTCCCGAAGAAAGGGTCGTTTTCGCCTATCCTGCCGGACAGCAGCCAACAGTGCATGAGGATCCACAAGAGGTTATCCCCGTTCCCGCTTTTGCCCAAACGATCCAACTGACGGTTGGAACGTTGTTTGGCTGGATGCGAGTTCAAGCCAGTGGAGAAAAAAGCCAAGGCTAGCTACGCCAGCGGCGTGTCCTGCCGACGAGCTGCCCCAGCTTCCCTCTCCTCAATTTGGCTCAGGGGTGTAAAGGGCAGGGGCTTGGGCAACTGCTGGACCAGCGGAGGCCAGTTCCTGCCGCAGTAGAGCCACCAGGGCATTGGTGGACTGGTCGTAGAGGCTGGTCACCAGCTTGGGATACAGCCCAATGCCAATGACAGGGATAAGCAAACAGGCAATGATGAACACCTCCCGCGGCTCGGCATCCACCAATTCTTCGTGGGCGGTGAGCTCTTTGTTTTCTGGCCCAAAGAAAATCTGGCGCAGCATTGACAGCAGGTAGATGGGAGTCAGGATCACCCCGACAGCTGCTAAGAAAACCACCACCAGCCGGAAGGGAAGGGAGTAGGCATCGCTGGTGGCCATGCCGATAAAGACCATCAGCTCAGCCACAAAGCCGCTCATGCCAGGCAGGGCCAGAGAGGCCAGCGAGCAGGCGGTGAACATGGAGAAAATCTTGGGCATCTTCAGGCCAACGCCGCCCATTTCCTCCAGCTCCAGCGTATGGGTGCGGTCGTAGGTGGCCCCCACCAAGAAGAATAGGCTGGCCCCAATTAGCCCGTGGGAGATCATCTGCAGCATGGCGCCGCTCATGCCGGTCTCCGTCAGGGATCCAATCCCGATGAGGACAAAGCCCATGTGGCTAATGGAGGAGTAGGCAATCTTGCGCTTGAGGTTGCGCTGGGCAAAGGAGGTGAGGGCGGCAAAGATAATGTTCACCACCCCCAGCACGATTAAGACCGGCGCAAAGTAGAGATGGGCATCCGGCAGCATGCCCGCGTTCATGCGCATTAGGGCATAGCCCCCCATCTTGAGCAGGATCCCGGCCAGCAACATGTGAACTGGCGCCGTGGCTTCGCCGTGGGCATCGGGCAGCCAGGTGTGCAGGGGGAAAATGGGCAGCTTTACTCCGTAGGCAATCAGGAAGGCCCCGTACAGCAGCACCTGCAAGTTTAGCGGATAGGCCTTATGGGCCAGATCCGTCATGTCAAAGCTGATGGGATCCCCGTAGAAGGCCATGGCCAGGCCCGCCACCAGGATAAACAGCGAGCTGAGGGCAGTGTAGAGAATGAACTTGGTAGCCGCATAGAGGCGGTGATACCCCCCCCAAATAGAGAGGAGCAAATACACCGGGATCAGCTCCAGCTCCCACATTAGGAAGAACAGCAACATGTCCTGCACGGCGAACACCCCAATCTGCCCGCCGTACATGGCCAACATGAGAAAGTAAAATAGGCGCGGCTTGAGGGTAACCGGCCAAGCGGCCAAGATGGCAAGCGTGGTTACAAAAGCTGTGAGCAAAATGAGCGGCATGGAAAGGCCATCTGCCCCCACCGACCAGCTCAAGCCCACCTGCGGCACCCAGGGGTAACGCTCCAGCAATTGCAGCCCGGCCTGAGCGGGGTCGTAGCCGACATAGAAACCCGCTAGCAGAATCAGCAGGTCAGTGACCGCAACAAACAGGGCAAACCAGCGGATCCGCTCTGCCAACTTTTGGGCATAGGCGCGGGTGCTGGGATCCCCGGCCGGCGCCGGGATCAACGGGATAAAGAGAGCAGCTACCACCGGGTAGACGATGACCGTGGTTAGCCAAGGAAACTCGTACAAGCTAGGCAGCGCCATGAAGGGAACCTCGGTTACGCCAAGTTCATATTGGGGAAGGGACGTCAGCTGCAGCAGACCTCCCTCTCCTGGGAGGCCCCTGAGTCTCTTCACTCAACAACCCCCAGGACTATCTTAAGGCGCTTTCCCAGTTGTCCCCCTTTGCTTCTAGCCGGGATCGCTGCTCCAGAAAACTGCATCCCCGGGGAGGGATAACCTCCCTGGCCATGCGCGCTCGTCCCTGGACAAGGCTACCGCCGCTAGAGTAGAAGTAGTTCTTAACAATTCAAGCCAGATCTGTCTCCTGCAGACAGCTAGGAGAGGCTCAAAGATGGCACTGCATGCGGAGTTGCACCGCCACCTGGGCGGCTCAGTTGTTCCTAGGATCCTATGGCGCTATTTGCACCGCCATGGCTCTCCCTTGGCGGAGCGCTTTCCCGACTACGCCGAATTTGAGGAATTTTACACCCGCCCCCGCAACACCCTGGAGGAGTACCTAGAGCTGCACACGCTGGTGGAGCAGGTGCAGACCCTAGAAAGCTTACCCTATTTCATCTACCGCCTCATTCGAGGGGCCTATGTCTTTGAAGACTTGGCCTATCTAGAAATTCGCTACACCCCCTACCTGCGCACGGACCCCAGCCTCGACGAGGCAGATCGCCTCAAGCAGATGCGGCAAGTCATTGAGATAGTGGGGCAGGCCTGCCAGCAGCGAGAATATCCCATCATCACCACGCAGATTGTGTGTTTGCACTCCCGCCTGCCTAGCCACATCAACCGTGCCATGGTTGAGGCAGCCGCTGAGTCGGAGTATGTGAGTGGCATTGACCTGGCCGGCGGAGATAAGGCCTACAGGGAGCGGCTGGACGAGTGGATTGAGCTCTTCAAGTATGCCCTGGCCCGCGGCCTCAAAACTACTGCCCACCTCTATGAGACGCTGGATGGCTGCTATCCAGAGCTGCTGCCCTACGTTCTGCGGATTGGCCATGGTATTCAGATCCCTCTCCACTACCCAGAGCTCCTGCCAGAGCTAGCACGGCGGGGCCAATGTCTGGAAGTTTGCCCTACCACTTACTTGAAGACAGGGACGCTGCCCAGTTTGGAGCCTCTCAAGATTGTCTTCGACCGCTGCTTTGCGGCAGGGGTGGATATTGCTATCTGCACTGACAACGCCGGCCTGCACAATGTGCGCCTGCCGTTTGAGTACGAGAACCTACTGACCCACGACATCATTGATTTTGAGCAGCTCAAGCGTTGTCAGGAGGCGGCTTTTCGCCACGCTTTTGCTTGGCCTTACAAAGAGTACCCAGCCTTGTTGTTGTCAGAGCTCCAGCGGTCGGCATCAACTTCCTTGGTAGCTTTGTAGACCAGAGTGGGATTGCTTGCTTGACGCCTCCACCCAGGCAGGGGCTTGCTCATGTTGGAACATCTCTTGACCCGTGGCCTGATTGTCCTAATCCGAGGTTACCAGGTGGCCATCTCCCCTCTGCTACCACCTGCCTGTCGCTACTACCCCACCTGCTCCCAATACACCCTGGAAGCGGTGCGGCGCTACGGTGCCATCCGAGGCAGTTGGCTAGGGATCCGCCGCCTCTGCCGCTGTCACCCTTGGCATCCGGGGGGCTACGACCCGGTGCCCGACTTGCCAGGATCCGCATCTGACTGTCGCCCCCGCCGAGATGGGTCCACCGTTGGACTCGTAAAGGCGCTGTCAAGACGCCCCTAGACAGTTCCTAGTTCCGCTTACTGACTGGCTTTCGGCACTGTCCGGGGTAGCGGGACGGAGGGTTACCAAGGTACTCTGCTGGGTTTTGCTGGCTCCCCCCTTCTGCGAACCCAGCGGCTTTTTTCTAGCGGGATCCCTCCCGCAACAGCACCAAAATGACTCCGGCAATAATGCTGATGGTGGCCCCAGCAATGAGGCTGGTGGCTAGACGTTCTAGCCGTTCTCCGCTGCTCTGAGCGGTGTCGAATTTAAAAGTCAGTTTTTCCAGGTCGCCTGACATTTTCTCGACGCCCTCCGAGAGCTTTTGGGTATCTCCTGCAAGCCGATCGATCCGATCCAGAATCTCCCCTTGTTGTTGGCTGAGGCGAGCTATTGCCTGGCTGTTGGTCTCAGCCAAGCGCTCGAGCCGCTCCAGGCGCTCTTCTGTTGAAATCGTCATGGGGGCTCACAGCAAGGCACCAATTCTATGCTACCCTCCGCTATCCAGTACAAGCTGAAGGGGACGGCCTCCCATTCTGTTGAGCTGGGTGCGATAATCTTGAGAGCGGGCAGTCTTGTGCACTAGCCGCCATGCCGTCCAAAGATCCAACTTCTCCGCCCAAGGCCGAGTCGTCAGCGAGGAAAACCCCTGCCACCTTGGAATCCCGCACCTGGTGGCAGACCCAGCGGGAGAACCTGCTGACAGTAGTGCTGGCGCTCCTGTTGGCCTTTGGCATTCGCACCTTTGTGGCGGAGGCGCGCTGGATCCCCTCGGATTCCATGCTGCCCACCTTGGAAGAAGGGGATCGGCTGGTGGTGGAGAAGGTCAGCTACCGCTTCAGCGCCCCCAGACGCGGCGATATCATTGTCTTCTACCCACCTGCCAAGCTGAACTTCGACGGGGCCTACATCAAGCGGGTGATTGGCCTGCCAGGGGATCGCATTCGCATTGCCGAGGGCAAGGTGATCGTCAACGGCATTCCGCTCCAGGAGAACTACATCTACGCTCCCCCCGACTACTCCTGCCCCGGCGAGCGCTGCCCTGGTGTGCCCAACCAGGGATCTGAATTTGTTGTCCCTCCTAACTCTTACTTTGTCATGGGGGACAACCGCAACGATAGCCAGGACTCACACATCTGGGGCTTTTTGCCGAAAGAAAACATTATCGGCAACACCATCTTTCGCTTTTGGCCACCTCACCGCCTGCGCTTTTTCACCCCGCCCACCTATCCTGAGCTCTCTGCAGCGGCAGCTCAAGCCTCAAGCCTATCCCCGTAGCAACCTCCTAGCAAGGCCGCTCAAGGACATACTCCACCATCTGAAACAAAGCCTGGCGTGCTTCAGAGTCCGGCAGAACCTCCAGGGCCTCGGCCGCCCGTTGGGCATAGTCGCGCGCCAACTGGCGGGAGCGCGGGATCCCCTCACTTTGGTAGACCCACTCCAAGACCTGCTGGAGATCCTGGGGCTCGGCCAGCTCTCGGAGGATGAGCTCCCGCATCTGCGGGAACTCCTCTAGAGCAAACAAAACGGGTGCTGTCAGGTTGCCTTGGATAAGGTCGGATCCCACTGGCTTGCCGAGCCTCTCCGCCGAGGCGGTGAAATCCAGCAGATCGTCTACGATTTGGAAGGCAATGCCTAGGTCGCGGCCGAAGTCAAAGAGGCGATCGGCCACCTCGGGACTAACCCCGCTCAGGAGACCCGCTGCCTTAGCACTGCCAGAAATCAGGGAAGCGGTTTTGTAGAAGGTTTTGGCCAGGTACTCTTCCAGGGATACGTCGGGATCAAAGCGAGAGAGGCTCTGGCGCACCTCTCCCTCTGGCAGGTCCATGATGACTTTGGACAGGAGCTTCACTACCTCCAGATTGTCCAGGTTGGCCAAGTACCAGGCTGCCTGCCCAAACAGGTAATCCCCTGCCAGCACCGCCACCCGGTTATCGAAAAGGGTGTTGACTGTGTTGACGCCGCGCCGCACCGTAGCAGTGTCAATGACGTCGTCGTGCACCAGGCTGGCGGTGTGGATCATCTCGGTAATTTCCGCCAGGCGCCAATGCTGGGGGGTGATCTCCCCATCGGGCGTAGTGGCCCGCGCAATCAGGAGCACAATTGCTGGTCGGATCCCTTTCCCCCCCACTGAAAACAGATGTTCAGCAGCCATGGCCAGAATGGGGTGTTTGGCGCTAACTAGCCGCGCCAAGTTCTGGCGCAAACGCTCTAGATCCGCTTCTACGGGGCCAAAGGGGGAGAGTACAGAGGTCATGAAGCCAAGCGATGAGAGGATTTACAAAATTTCATATCTCCCCTTATTGTAGAGCACCTCCACCTGCTTGGGGAAAAGCAAGCGGTATCATGCAGACAGTTCTCTACCTCTCTTATGACCGATCCTATCCCCCCGCTTCAGACTGGCTCTACTCCTCCGCCCCCTGGAGAACCCGATTGGGAGGAGGAGTGGGAACTAGCGCTGGAGCGCCCCCCCCTCTCGGGGCGGGCCCAGCCTCACCGCCACACTCCCCAATCACGGCGCAAGCTCATTCACCGCCTGGCTCGCATTGAGGGGCATGTGCGCGGGATCCGCGCCATGATTGAGGAGGATCAACCCTGCCCGGATGTGCTGCTACAAATTGCCGCCGTCAAGGGGGCCCTGGATCGGCTGGCGCGGCTTATCCTCAACGATCACATCCGCCACTGCATCCGCCATGCCGTTGAGAGCGGTAACCTTGAGGTGGAGCTGGAAGAGTTGCAGCGGGCTCTGGATCACTACCTCAGCTAGGGCATGGCGGCGGTGTTGCTGGCAGGAGTCTGGGCATACCGCTGCAGCAGAGCGGCACTTTTCAGTTGCCACTGCAGGCCCATGAAGGCCCAGTCGAGGAACTCATTGATCTCCTCCTGGCTAAACTGCATGGCCTTGCCGATTGCAAAAATCAGGTCCTCTTCTTTTTCTCCCAGCTCATTGTTGACCACCGCCATCGCTGCCAGATCGCGGAGGATTAAAGCCCCGGCTGCATTGTGTAGAGGAGGAATCTGGCCAATGTCGAGGATTGGGCCCGTCTCCTCCGCCAGGTAGCCCTGAGCGACCTCCTTGTCAATGCCCATTCCTTCAGCAATCCGTAGAAAGAAGTGGGTTTCCTCTTCATCTAGATGGCCGTCCGCGCGGGCTACTGCAATCAGGGCTTTGAGGTAGAGCTGGCGCTGCTCTTCGGTCAAGTCGCTGTAGGTAATCATGGAACTGTGGGTAGCCTTGGGTTTCCTCTTCAACTTTGCCATGAAGATCCTTCTCTGGGCTTGAGTCGGCACTTTTGCTGGTAGGGGGGAAATTGACTAGAATAGAAAGCCTGTGTTGATCGACCAGCCGACCCAGCCTCTAGGAAGAGACCTGCAGCAGTGGCGAGGTGGTCGATTTCTGTTTCCTAGACAACTCCACACGGCTTGCGGAGCATCTCCAAGGAGCAGATACCCCATGGTTAAGTTGCGGCTCAAGCGTTTTGGAAAAAAGCACCAACCCAGCTATCGCATCATTGCTATTGACAGTAGGTCTCGCCGAGAAGGTCGCCCGCTGGAGGAGTTGGGCTACTATAACCCACGTACCAAGGAGACGGTTCTGGAGACAGCGGGCCTACTCAAGTGGCTGCGGCGCGGTGCCAAGCCCACGGATACGGTAGACAGCCTCCTTAGAAAGGCTGGCATCTATGAGATGTTGAAGGCCGGTGAGGGTGGCGTGGTGGCCTCGATTCGTATTCCAGCCATTGCCAAGTCTGAAGCCGGGCTCCCTCCCGAGGAATCTGGCGAGAAGGCAGAGCAGGCAGAGGAAACACCTCAGCCTGAGGAGGCCACTGAGGCCTAGGTTCAGCTACGCTGGCGGTTAGGTTGAGTTTTGCCTCCCATGCCAGATTACGAGACCCTTGCCCATCTTTTGATTGAGCCGCTCCTTAGCAGCGGCCCCCTGCAGACAGATGTGGAAACCACCTGTGGAGGACGCAAGGTCTGGTTGCGGCTAGCCTTTGATCCCAAAGATCGCGGTCGGGTGTTGGGGCGAGGTGGGCGTACCTTGCAGGCCATTCGGCAGGTGATGACAGCGGCGGCCCAGTTGGCAGGGCAATCCCTGTACATCGACATCTACGGCGAGTCAGGAGAGCGAGAATGAGCCAGATCCTGACCTTCTTGGGGAAGGGGGGTACAGGCCGAAGCACTCTAGCTGTGGCCGTGGCGCGGGCAGCAGCCCAGCAGGGGCGGCGGGTGCTGCTAGTGGGCCATCAGGCGGGGCCGGGGTTGGAGATGCTTCTAGGTGGGATCCCACTTTCTGGCGAGCCGGTAACCATTGCTGCCAATTTGGACGTAGTGCAGCTGCGCACAACCCAGCTTCTGGAGCGGTACTGGACGGCGGCCAAAGAGCTGGGAGCTCAATACCTGCGCACTCCCCTTTTCCAAGAGATCTACGGGCAAGAGCTGGGGGTGTTGCCAGGGATGGATCAGGCTCTGGCTCTGGAAGCCCTGCGCCGCTACGAGGCCAGCGGTCAATACGACTGCATCCTCTACGATGGCCCGGGGGATCTGACCACCTTGCGGGCTTTTGGCATCCCGGAGGTGGCCAGTTGGTACTGGCGGCGAGCTTCCCAGGCTTTCCTCCAATCCGATTTGGCCAAAACTCTCCTTCCCTTCGTCGAGCCGCTGCTACGCTCTGTAACAACACTGGAGTTCTCGTCCTTAGAGGATTTGCTAACTCGCCTGGGGGGGATGACTAACCTCTTCGAAGAGGGGCGCCGTGCTCTTGCCAATCCGCGCCGCGTGTTGGCCCACTTGGTAACCACCCCGGATCCGATGGCCGTGCAGACTGCTCGCTACCTCTGGGGCAGTGCCCAAATGGTGGGACTGACAGTGGCTGGCCTCTGGGTCATGCCGCTGGTTCCTGGAGAGGTGTCGGCGGCTGAGTTTTCTCCTCTGCCGGTGCGCACCCTGCCGCAGCGCCAGGGATCTGACTGGTCAGCGTTGGAGGAAGCGGTAAGTGGGATCTTTGCCGTGCCCGAAGTGCCGCCGCCTGTAGCCATTGACGAGGGATCCGGCACTGTGAAGCTGTTTCTTCCCGGCTTTAGCAAAGCCCAAATCGAGCTAAGCCAATCTGGGCCAGAACTGACCATCACCGCCGGGGATCAGCGGCGCAACTTGTGCTTGCCCCCCACCCTGGCAGGCCGGCAGGTAAGCGGAGCCAAGTTTCAGGAGCCCTTCTTGATCATCAGCTTTGCCTAGAGATCCCGATTGCTAGTGGCAGCCGCGGGGCAGAGTTCTAGAGAGGGGGCATGTTGGCCAAGCGGATCATTCCCTGTCTGGATGTGGCGGCGGGGCGGGTGGTCAAAGGGATCCAGTTTGCGCAGCTGCGCGATGCCGGCGATCCGGTGGAACTGGCCCAGGCCTACGACCGGGCAGGAGCCGATGAATTGGTTTTCTTGGACATTACTGCCACTCACGAGGAGCGGAGGATCTTGCTGGAGGTGGTGCGACGCACCGCCGAGCAGGTGTTTATCCCCCTCACGGTGGGAGGCGGGATCCGGGATGTGGAAGGTATCCGGCAACTGTTGCGGGCCGGGGCCGACAAGGTGAGCCTCAACTCGGCGGCGGTTCGGGATCCAGATCTCGTTACCCAAGCCAGCCGCCGCTTTGGCTCCCAGTGCATCGTGGTGGCCATTGACGCCCGTGCTAAACCCCAAGGGGGGGGATGGGAAGTGTACGTGCGCGGTGGGCGGGAGCCAACAGGGCTGGACGCGGTGGAGTGGGCCAAGACAGTTGCCGAGCGCGGGGCAGGGGAGATCTTGCTCACCAGCATGGACACCGACGGCACCCAAGCTGGCTACGACCTGGAGCTGACGCGGCGGGTGGTTGAGGCAGTGCCGGTGCCAGTGATTGCCTCAGGAGGAGCAGGAGGGTGTGCCCACATCCGCCAAGCTCTCCAAGAGGGGGGGGCAGAAGCAGCCCTGTTGGCTTCGCTGCTCCACTACGGCCAGCTGACGATTGAGCAGATCAAAGCTGACTTGGCTGCCCACGGTATTCCGGTGCGTCGCTAGCTTTGGGAGGGATCTGTGCAGACTCCAGAGCTGGCCGCTCTCCTACCCAAGGTGTGCCGCCTGGCAGAAGCAGCAGGGCAGGCCATCTTGCTCTTTTATCGGCAAGGATCGCTGCAGGTCGAACGCAAAGCAGATGCCTCCCCCCTAACTGAGGCGGATCTGGCTGCCCACCGCCTAATCTTGCAGGGCCTGCAAGATCTGACCCCTGCGATCCCCGTGCTGTCGGAAGAATCCGGCGGCATTCCCTACGGAGAGCGCCACCAGTGGCAACAGTTCTGGTTGGTGGATCCCCTAGATGGCACGCGCGAGTTTCTCGAAGGCAGCGGCCAGTTTACTGTCAACATTGCCCTTGTCGAGGCAGGGATCCCCATCTTAGGCGTCGTCCATGCCCCAGCGCTGGGTCTTACCTACAGGACTGCGCGAGGGCTGGGGGCCTACAAAGGCGATGAACCCATCCGCGCCCACCCGCCCGCCCAGCCGCCTTTGCAGGTGGTGGCTAGCCGCTCCCACAGAGACGCGGAAACAGAGCGATTTCTGGAGCGGCTGCAACGGCGCTACGGTTCTCTCGAAGTCAAGTCCGTGGGCAGCGCCCTCAAGTTTTGCCTGGTGGCCGAGGGATCCGCCCACCTCTACCCCCGCTTTGGCCCAACCCTGGAGTGGGATACGGCTGCTGCCCACTGCCTTGTCGAGCAGGCCGGGGGAAGTGTCACAGATCTGAAGGGGGAACCCTTGCGCTACAACAAGCCAGACTTGCACAACCCACCCTTCATGGTGGCGGCTGCGGGCGCAGCCTACCTGTGGCAAGACATGCTCCCCTGAGGCAGACCTACATCCCCATTTCAACAGGGTTGAACCCCTCCGGAAACTTGGTGTACTCGTCGTAGAGGGCGCCGCGAAAGCGGGTGTTGGTGATGACGGCTCCGCGCAGATCGGCGCCAAGGCGCAGATCGGCCCGGCTGAGATCGGCCTCGCTGAGATCGGCTCTGAGCAACTTGGCTCGGTAGAGGTTGGCCCCCCGCAGATCGGCCTTGACCAGCTTGGCCCCGATGAGGTTCACCCGCCGCAGCTTGGCTCCGCGCAGGTCAGCCCCTGAGAGATCCGCCCCTGACAAATCTGCCTCGCGCAGGTCCGCCCCACTTAAGTCTGCCTCCCGCAGGATAATCCCCCTCAAGCTGACACCACTCAACTGGGCCCCGCTCAGGTTGGTTCTAGAAAAATCCCGCTGGCCAGAGGCATAAGCCTGCAACAGTTGCTTGGCATCCAGGAGAGGCTTGATACTCGCTGTTGTCATCGCTGCTTGGTCTCTTGCAAAGACGTAGGACGGCTATGCTAGCCCCGCTAGAGGCAGACCAATGGACCCTTGGCCTAGCTTACTACATCTCCTGGCTTGGGAAAGCCCAACCCCCCTCGGAGTCTTCAAAGCAGATCAATTTCGCGGCGCAGACTTTCTAGCTCTGCATCTACCTTGCTCTCGCTAGTGGCAGCAGATGGCTCTCGAGGCAGAGCCTTCTGCTCTCCAGCGGTCAATTGGCCCTGTATTGCTGCCTTCAGCATCCTCAGCTCGTGATCCACATCCGCTCCACCTGCTTCTAGGGCAGCAAACTGCTGTTCCAAGTTGTCTACTGCCAGCTCCGCCACTGCCGCTGATTGGGCCTCCAGGGCGTTTACCTTCTCTTCCATCCGCTCGAAGGCAGCAAAGGCGCTAGTGGCGTCCACCCGTCCAATGACCTGGTTAATTTGCTGGGAAGCCTTGGCCGCCCGGGCCCGCGCAATGAGCATATCCTTCTTGGTCTTGGCCTCGGCAATCTTGCTCTCTAGCTTGGTCATGTTGGTTTTCAGGAGCTCCACCTGCCTGGTTTGCTCATCCAACTGCCGTTTTAGACTTTGGGCGGTTTCGGCAAAGGTTTTCTTGCGCACTAGCGCTTCCCGGGCCAGCGCCTCGTTGTTGTTGCGCAAAGCCAACTCGGCGCGCCTGTGCCACTCCTCCACGCTTTGCTGCGCCTGCTCATACTGCCGCTCCAGGCGCTTCTGGGCAGCAATGGCCTGGGCAACTGCCTGCCGCATTTGGTAGTGATCCTCGGCCATGTCCTGAATGGTTTGGTTCAGGATCTTCTCTGGATCTTCGGCGGCGTTGATCAACGCGTTGAGGTTGGCTCTAATGATTCGGCTGACCCGCTCGAACAATCCCATTGGTCGTTTCCCCCTGTTGCAGTTTGACCTAATGCTACCCTTGCCACTCCGGTGCCTTCCAGGGTCTCTACTCCAGTATAGGGATCCCTAAGCCAGAGAGAACTCTGCCTCTGGAGAGTAGCGGGCCCTTGAGAGCCCGCGGCACCTCCGGATCCCATCCCTGCGGCCTTTACTAGCTGGCTGGTGCTGGGCTGTGCTGGAATCGAACCAGCGGCTCCCACCGTGTCAAGGTGGTACTCTACCTCTGAGTTAACAGCCCTAGTGCCTAAAAGGCAGTAATTAATCATATCACCGAAAAAGGCGGCGCGGAAGCCCTGTGGGGGAGGTTACAGGCGCCAGTTGGCGGACTTGATCACGTTGCGAAAGTCGTGGATCACTGCTTCGCAGCGGCGAAAAAAAGCCAGTACCCAGTCCTGCAGCACCTTTTGCTGAGATTCGTCCAGCTCCTTGAGGGTGCCCCGGTAGTGGATTTGGCCGCTGCGCTCGATCTCGAACTGGTTGAGCCACTCGGCTAGGGATCCCTGGCGTTCTACCACTTCCTGCCGCGCTGCCTTCCAGTAGTTGACGATCACTGCCTTGCCCAAATAGCCGCTCGTGATCTGGCAGAGGCGATTGAGAGATTGCACGAAGACATCCATCTGCAGGCGGCTGCCTGTCGCTGCTGGCTGGGTTGCCTCCTCCTTTGCTGTGGGCTTGCCTTCTGCCAGGGTGGAGCTGGGTTGGGTAGGGTTCCGGACGGCCTCCGCCTGGCTGGTCAACAGGCGCAAGGTGGCCAGGCCCTTCGGCGTATCCTGTTGCAGCTCGGCTCGCAGGCGGTTAACGGCCAAGGTGTAAACCGGCATCACCAGCTCGTCATTGACTGCCACCAGCAACACCCACTCCGGCCCTAAGGGGTAGACAAAGACCCGTTGCTCGGCAAACTGAAAGTCAAAGTAGTCAAGGCCTGGGGGCATGGTTTCCAAAACCTGAAACAGCCCTTCGACAAGGGCTTGCTGCTGCCGGCTGTCCAAGTTCTGAAAAGAGCGATAGAAAAAAGGGCGGCCTGTCCGACTCAGGAGCGCCACCCCCATCACCCCCCGGATGGACAAAAAACTCTCGAGCGTTTCCTTCTCCATGCCCCTCAGGAGCCAACTCCGCCAACACAACTCCTATCCTGGCTCAGATTACCCGACACCGGCTGGCTACAGCCCATGACTCCTGTCTTTGCCAATCCTTGCCCAGTACAGGGCTTTCCGGCACTCTGACGCAGCCAATCCCCCTCGTCTGCAAAAACCTGATGAAACTGGAAAAAGCTGCGGCAAGGAAACCACAGCTGTTGCTAGCCAACGCTGTTGCGAACCTGCAGCTCTAGCTCCCCTCTCCCAGAGAGAGGGGCTAAGCAATGCACTGGGACAAAAACTCCCCAATCCGTCCTATCGCCTCCTCCAGCCGGGATCCCTCCACCACCAGCGCAAAGCGCACATAGCCTTCGCCCCTGGAACCAAAGCCAGAGCCCGGCGACAGGGCAACGCCGGTAGTCCTCACCAAGTCCAGACAAAACTGGGCCGAGGATCCCCGATAAAACTCGGGCAAGGGCGCCCACAGGTACATGGTGGCCTCCGGTAGGGGCACGGGCCAGCCGATGCGGTGCAGAGCGGCCACCGCCAGATCTCGCCGCTCGCGGTACACCTGCCGCCAGTGATCCAAGAAGCTATCGGGAGCCGCCAAGGCCGCCGCTGCCCCCCGCAGAATGCCCTGGTACTGATGGAAGTCAATGGTGGACTTCACCAGGCGCAAAGCTTGGATCAGCTCGCGGCTGCCGATGGCATAGGCCACCCGGAACCCACCCATGTGGTAGGACTTGGAGAGGGAAAAGAACTCGATGGTGCGGGTCTTGTCGGGATCCGCCTGCAGCGCCGAAGGGGCCACCTGGCCGTCAAAACGCCAGTCCACGTAGGGGAAGTCATGGGCCAGGAGGATGTCGTGCTGCTGACAAAACTGCAGCGTCTCCTGCCAAAACTCCGGGGTGACGGTGGCGGTGGTGGGGTTGTGGGGGTAGCTCAGCACCAAGAGGCGGGCCCGGCGACAGATCTCTGCTGGGATCTCGTCCCACTGGGGCAGGAAACGGTTTTCCACCCGTAGAGGCAAGTAGTAAGGGATCCCGCCCGCTAGATGGATCCCACCCACATGGGAGGGGTAGCCAGGGTCGGTAACCAAGGCAATATCCCCGGGGTTGAGCAGGGCCAGCGGTAGAAGGGCTGTGCCCTGCTGGGATCCAATCAAGGGCAGCACCTCCGTTTCGGGGTCAATGGCTAGGCCGAACTTCCTCTGGTACCACTGGGCACAGGCAGCGCGGAACTCAGCGGTATCGTGAAACAGGGTGTAGCCATAGGTGGAGGGATCTGCCAGGGCCCTCTGAATGGCTGCCAGCGCTTCCGGAGGCGGGGGCAGATCCGAGGATCCCAGAGACAGGTCGATAACATCTACGCCCAGGCGCCGCGCCTCCCACTTGGCCTGGTCTAGCTGGTCGAAGACATTGGAGCGCAGCGGCTCAAGGCGTTGGGCAAAGGCAGCAACCATGCGACAAATCCAGAGGGGCTAGGGCGGCGATCCAAGCAGCGGGCTCTCTTTAGGGATTACTGGGATTGTTGCCGTCAGGGGAGGAGCTGGGGGCAGAGGGCCGCGTGGCCGCTGCCGGGCCGCGGTCAAAGATCTCGATGTGCCACTGTCCTCGACCGTTACTCTCAAAGGCAATAAAGCGGCCATCGCCGCTGATGGTGGGGTTGCGCACATCCCCTGGCACCCGGCTGCTGATGTTCTCAACCCGACGGGTTTCGCGGTCGTAGAGAAAGATCTCCGATTTGCCCAGCGCATTGGACACGTAAACGATGTAGCGGCCATCGGCACTGATGTCGGGCGAGCTGGCAGCCACGTCGCTGGAATTAAGCCCGGGCAAGTCCACCAGCCGCCGCTCCACCATGTCGTAGAGAAAAATATCCTGACTGCCGCTGCGGGCTGAGGAAAACACTAGGTAGCGACCATCCCCACTCAAAGCAGGCTCCCCATCGGGGAAAATGCTGTTGAGCCCGCTGTTGCTCAAGCTAGGAGGTGGGGTACGAAAGCCTGGGGGGCTACAGCCCAACAGCACTAAGCCCAAGCTGACCAGGCCTACCCTTCCCAACCCCCTGGCTCGGCTGAACACAATCCAGCCCTTGGTCAGCATAGTATCGCTTTCCCGACCCCTTTTTTCCATCATACCTGGTTGACCAATTCCGGCCAGGCTAAGGTTGGTTCAGAACCCCCCAGCAGTGGAGGTTGGCTGCAGCTACTTTGGAAGCTGGTACCCTTATTTCCTGGCCGTTGAGCAGGTGTGGGAGGAGAGCTGGTTCTGGGGCCGCGCCGTTTAGGTGGCGAGGGAAAATGGCCTCTCAAGGGTTTTGCCCTCGGGAAGGCTAACTGCCTTGCCTTGAGCTCGGCTTTTCTGCATCGTTGGTATTGTTGATTGTTGAATCTGCCTCTTTTGGGTTGTTCTCCGCTACCACTGGGCGCTACGGCTATGGCTCGCCGCAACACTCTGCAAGACGATCTCCATTACCAACAAGCCAAGCGCAGCCTGCGCCAGTGGGTGGCCCAACTGGATCTGCGCCCCCAAGAGATCGCGGGCCTAGAAAGGGAGCTGGAGAACTTGCAAGCGCTCTTGGACAAGTTGGAAACTGAGGTGATCCACATCGCTGCCTTCGGCCTGGTGGGGCGAGGCAAGTCCTCTCTGCTCAATGCTCTCCTAGGGGAGCCGGTCTTCCAGACAGGGCCTACCCATGGCACCACCCGCACCCAGCAAACGGCAGCTTGGAACATCAGTTGGGAAACTCGTCCCCACTCCTCCTCTGGCAAGGCCCTGCAGGGATCCCACCTGCCGCCGGCCTCAGTGCAGTCAGTTCAGGTTAGCCACTGGCAGGGATCGCGTCTGGAGCTGATCGACACCCCCGGTCTGGATGAAGTAGACGGCCAAGAGCGGGCGCAGCTGGCCCAGGAGGTGGCCCAGCGGGCGGATCTCATCCTCTTTGTGGTCTGCGGGGATCTGACGCGGGTGGAGTTTGAGGCCCTAGCGACTCTGCGGGAGGCAGGCAAGCCCCTGCTGCTGGTGTTCAACAAAATTGACCAGTACCCAGAGGCGGATCGCCAGGCCATCTACGACAAGATCCGCAACGAACGGGTGCGGCAGCTTCTTTCCCCTGACGAGATTGTCCTGGTGGCAGCCTCGCCGCGCGTGCCACGCTTGGTGCAGAAGCCAGATGGCAGCTTTGGCGTGGAGATGGAGATCGGTCCCCCCCAAGTCGATGCCCTACGCCTGAAAATCCTAGAGGTCTTGCATCGGGAAGGGCGCTCCCTGCTAGCTCTCAATGCCCTCCTCTTTGCCGATCGCGTCAACCAGAAAGTCATCGAGCGCAAGCTGCAAAGCCGCGCCCACCAAGCCCAAGATCTCATTGCCGCCGCCGCCCGCACCAAGGCTCTGGCCGTCGCCCTCAACCCCATCACTCTCCTCGATACCCTGGGGGGGCTGGCTTTGGATATTGCCCTCATCCTGCGCCTGGCCCGCCTCTACGGCTGGCCCATGAGCACCGCCGGAGCCACACAACTGCTGCAAAAGATTGTCCTCAGCATGCTCAGCCTGGGAGCAGGAGAATGGGTGGCGCTGCTGGGGCTGGGATCCCTGAAAACCCTGCTGGGGGGATCCCTGCCCTTTAGCGGGGGATTCTCCCTAGGGGCCTACGGTTCGGTAGCCCTGACGCAGGCGGTCTTGGCCGGTTTTTCCTGCTACGCTCTTGGCGAGGCGGCCCGTCGCTACCTGGCCCAGGGAGCCAGTTGGGGACCGGAGGGGCCCAGGACGGTCATCGCCCAGATCTTGGCCGATTTGGACGAGGCCTCCATTACTGCCCGGCTTCGCGAAGAGATCTGCGCCAAAATTGGTTTGGCGCTGCTGTAAGAGCCCCTTGCTCCAGTCTTGGCATCCTCACCCTGCCCCCTCTCTACGACGTGGCCCGCTACCTGGGATCCGCCACATTCAGAAGCAAGACCAACCGCAGCTAGAAAAAGACGGCATCGACGCCCAGGGCAGCTTCCTGGTGGGAGGGCAGAGCCGCAGCCTTGATTATCTCCAGTCGGGAATTGCCTTCAAGAGACACAGCAAGCCCATCTTGGACCCACCCTTTCCTACGCACTGGAGGAGGCGGCCCAATGTGCCCTGAAGTCCAACCCCCCTCGACTTGGTAGGGTGCCGGCCAATTAGCTCAAAGTCACCCACCGCCTCTGCCTGGCCAAAATGGGCACGCTGTGGGAGAGCGCCCTCCAACAGGCCTTTGACGGGGATTCCACCGTTCTACCTGTTTGGGAGGAGCTGATTGACTGAGCAAGGGAGATGCCTTGGTAGGATGGGGAAAGCTCTCCGCCCTATCTCTATGTCAGCCCAAACCTTTCAAGACCTAATCCTACGCCTGCAGCAGTTTTGGGGGGAGCAAGGCTGCCTCATCCTCCAGCCCTACGACTTGGAAAAGGGGGCGGGCACCATGAGCCCCCACACGTTCTTGCGCGCTCTAGGGCCGGATCCCTGGCGAGTGGCCTATGTGGAGCCCTGCCGCCGCCCCACCGATGGGCGCTACGGCCAAAACCCCAACCGTCTACAGCACTACTTTCAGTACCAAGTCCTGATCAAGCCCTCCCCCGACGACATCCAAGAGGTGTACCTGGACAGCCTACGGGCTTTGGGCATCAACCCGGCAGAGCACGACATTCGCTTTGTGGAAGACGACTGGGAATCCCCTACCCTCGGCGCCTGGGGCGTAGGCTGGGAAGTTTGGCTAGATGGCATGGAAATAACCCAATTTACCTACTTCCAACAAGTAGGCGGGCAGGATTGCCACCCCGTTTCCGTAGAAATTACCTATGGGCTGGAGCGCCTAGCCATGTACCTGCAGGGGGTGGATTCGGTTTTCGATCTCTGCTGGAGTGAGCACCCTTCCCTGGGCCGTATTACCTATGGGCAAATCTATTTCCAAAATGAGGTGGAGCAATCCTACTACAACTTTGAGTACTCGGATCCCGAGATGCTGTTGGAGTTGTTCCGCCTCTACGAAGCTGAAGCCAAGCGCTTGATTGAAACCACGCAGCAGAAGCTAGAGAAACCGGTGACTCCCGAGCAGCCACCGGTGTCGCTGCTCTTGCCTGCCTACGACTACGTGCTCAAGTGCTCCCACACCTTCAACCTGCTCGATGCCCGCGGCGTCATTGCCGTGGCCGAGCGCACCCTCTACATTGGGCGCATCCGCAACCTGGCCCGACAATTGGCAGAGCTCTACCTCAGCCAAGTGGATCGCTTGAAGTTCAGCCCTGCTCTGCCCCAGCCGGAACCCAACTTAAGTTGCCAGGAAACCCCTTTGCTAGGCTAGGAACCGGAGCCAAGGGACCCTCTTTTGGCTATGATAGAAAACTGACATCAGCCACCTTTGCCCTGTTGCAACCCTCTTTGCGTTAAGCTAATCAGCGCCCTCGTTTTCATTCTCTTTTCCTGACCAGTCGACCTTAACTAAATTTATGTTTCGCTATCCCGTTACACGGGTTTCCATCTTTGTTGATGGAAACAATATGTTTTATGCTCAACAAAAAATTGGCTGGTTCTTTGACCCCCGCCGCATCTTGGATTACTTTGTCAGGTCACAACCCAATGTCGAGCTGGTCAATGCGTTTTGGTACACCGGCATCAAGGATCCCAACGATCAAAGAGCTTTCCGAGATGCCCTGATCAACTTGGGCTATACGGTGCGCACCAAGCTCCTCAAGGAATACCGAGACGAAGAGTCGGGCCGCTACTCCCAGAGGGCTAATCTAGATATCGAAATTGTGATCGATATGTTCAACACGGTGGGGCAATACGACCGGCTCATCCTATTTAGCGGCGACGGTGATTTTGAGCGGGCTGTTGAGCTGTTGCGCTCCAAAAACACCACGATTACCGTTGTCTCCACCGAAGGGATGATTGCCCGCGAGCTGCGCAACGCTACCGACCGCTACATCGACCTCAACGACATTCGCCCCTATATTGAGAAGTTGGACAAGTAGTCGTTGAGTATACGTGCTGGACTGCAAGACCTAGACAATGCTGGTTCCAACTCCAACAGAGGAATTTCTACAAGCGTAGCTTCCCCCTGAGCTAGAAATACCTCCTACCCCAAAAAAAGTAGCGCTGGCAAGCTCGTCTCCCTGTCCGCTCCCCAAGCTGGTGGAGGGGCTGGATCCTGTCCTTGTGCTGTTGAGATCCTCCTCGCCTTGCTTGCGCCAGCGGTGCGGAGTACGCCGCGCAGTGGGGTTAACCTCTGAACAACCCTGGCTTAGCCAGAGGGGCAGACAAGCTAGCATTGTAAAAAATCTTTGCCCTGGCTAGGTTTCTATGACTGACGTTCCCGTCTCCCGCATTCGCAACTTTTCCATCATTGCCCACATTGATCACGGCAAGTCCACCCTCGCCGACCGGCTGCTGGAGGCAACTGGCACCGTTTCAGCCCGCGAGATGAAGCCGCAACTTCTAGACAGCATGGAACTGGAGCGGGAACGGGGCATCACCATCAAGCTGCAGGCAGCCCGCATGAACTACCGGGCCCAAGACGGCCAGGACTACGTCCTCAACCTCATTGATACGCCAGGGCATGTGGATTTTTCCTACGAGGTCTCCCGCTCGCTGGCTGCCTGCGAAGGAGCGCTCCTGGTGGTGGATGCCTCTCAAGGTGTGGAAGCCCAAACTCTGGCGAATGTCTACCTGGCCCTAGAAAACAACTTGGAAATTATCCCCGTCATTAACAAAATTGACTTGCCCAGCGCCGACCCAGAGCGAGTCATTGCTGAGATTGAGCAGGTGATTGGTCTTGACTGCAGTGGGGCTATCTTGGCCTCTGCCAAAGTGGGCCTTGGGATCTCAGAGATCCTTGAGGCTATTGTGCAGCGGGTACCCCCGCCGCGGGATACGGTGGCAGATCCCTTGCGGGCTCTGATTTTCGATAGCTACTACGATCCCTACCGCGGTGTGATTGTCTATGTGCGCATCATGGATGGGGAGGTGAAGACGGGGGATAAGATTTGTTTTATGGCCTCTGGCCGCGAGTACGAGGTTACTGAGTTGGGAGTGATGCGCCCCCACCAAGAGCGGGTTGAGTCTCTCCATGCTGGGGAGGTGGGCTACATTGCCGCTGCCATCAAGAGCGTTGAGCATGCCCGCGTGGGGGATACCATCACCCTCGTTCATCGCAGGGCTGCCGAGCCCCTGCCCGGCTACAAAGAAGCTAAGCCCATGGTTTTCTGCGGCCTCTTTCCCAGCAACTCGGATCAGTACGCTGAACTCAAAGAAGCCCTGGAAAAACTCAAGCTCAACGATGCTGCTCTCCACTTTGAGCCGGAAGTTTCCCCTGCCATGGGCTTTGGCTTCCGCTGCGGTTTCTTGGGTCTGCTGCACATGGAGGTGGTTCAGGAACGGCTGGAGCGGGAGTACAACCTGGATTTGGTGATTACAGCCCCAACGGTGGTCTACCAGGTTACCCTCAACAATGGTTCGGTAATCCAGGTTGACAATCCCAGCAAGCTGCCTCCTCCCAACGAGCGCGTTAGCATTGAGGAGCCCATTGTCCGGGTGGAAATGATTTTGCCGGAGGAATTCGTTGGCCCAGTGATGGAACTGTGCGAGACCAAGCGCGGCACCTTTAAGGATATGAGGTACCTGGCTCAGGGCCGCACGACGCTAGTATACGAACTGCCTCTGGCGGAAGTGATCACGGACTTTTTTGACCAGTTAAAATCTCGCACCCGCGGCTACGCCAGCATGGACTACCAGATGGTGGGCTATCGACCTGACGATCTGGTGCGCTTGGATATTCTCATCAATGGCGAGGTGGTGGATGCCCTCTCCACGATTGTGCATCGGGACAAAGCCTTCCAGGTAGGCCGATCCCTGGTGGCTAAGTTGCGCGAGCTGATCCCACGCCACCAGTTTGAGGTGCCCATCCAAGCGGCGATTGGCTCTCGGGTGATAGCCCGCGAAACTATTCCTGCTCTGCGCAAAAATGTTTTGGCCAAGTGCTACGGGGGCGATGTAACTCGCAAGCGCAAGCTTCTGGAAAAGCAGAAGGAGGGAAAAAAGCGCATGAAGGCGCTGGGAACAGTGGATGTGCCCCAAGAGGCATTTATGGCGGTGTTGAAGTTGCAAAATGACTAACCTAACCTTGCGGCGAGAGGAGGTGTTAGCCTGGCTGCAGGAGCGGCTGCCTCCTCCTCGCCTGCGCCACATCCTAGGAGTCGAAGCAATGGCCCGGCAACTGGCAGCTCACTACGGGCTGGATGAGCAGAAAGCTGCTTGGGCAGGCCTACTGCACGACTTGGCTAAGTCTTTCCCAGCAGAGGAGCTGCTACAGCGAGTAGCTCGGGAGCGGGAGCTAGACGAGATTGAACGGGCTGAACCCCACATTCTCCACGCCGAGGTGGGATCCCTGTTGGCACAGGAACAGTTTCAGGTGCAGGATGAGGAAATCCTAGCGGCTATTGCCAACCACACCCTGGGGCAGCCCGGCATGGATCCGCTAAGTTGTGTGGTTTTTGTGGCCGATGCTCTGGAACCCAGCCGCGGCAACAGCCCAGAGCTGGAGCAGTTGCGACGTCTGGCTTTTGTAGATTTATCTAAAGCTGTGGTAGGGGTTTGCGATCTGAGCCTGAGATTTTTGCTAAACCGGAATCAGGTGGTTCATCCACGCACACTCATGACTCGCAATCATTTCCTGCTCCATCCTTTGGACAAAAAGGATTTCCAGAGGCCTGCATCCCCAGTTCATCCAGTCGTTTCAGGAGGGTCTTAGTTGCTACAGCTCATGCCTAGCCGTGCCAGGGATCCCATCTATCGCATGGCGCTGACTGCAGCTCGCGCAGCGGAAGAAAAAAAAGGTGGTGACATTGTTCTGCTGGACGTATCCCAGGTTTCCACACTGGCAGACTACTTTCTTCTGGTCAGTGGCTACTCGCTGACGCAAGTGCGTGCCATTGCCCGGGCAATTGAGGAAAAGCTCTGGGAGGAGTGGCAACAGAGGCCGCGCCGCATTGAAGGTCAAGACTCAGGCTCGTGGATCCTGATGGACTATGCCGATCTCATCGTTCACGTACTGATGCAAAACGAAAGAGAGTACTACGACTTAGAGTCTTTTTGGATCCAGGCCCAGCGAGTTGACTTGCCTTTAGCAGGGTAGTGACCTAGCTTCAAAGGTTGACTTTTTGAGCCTTGGGCTTTTCCGGCTTTCCAAGGCCTTAGTCAGCTGTCAAGAAATATGTGAGACATGTAAAGTTTTCAATAGTTCCACACTTTCCTACATGGTTGCGTGCTAGCATGTTGACCGAGGAGTGATTGGCTAAGATCTTTCTTTCTAGGGGCAGGCGAGTTTCTATAGTCTTTGTTAAAATCCTCCCTCTGTACTTCCCAAAATACCAATAATTTCTTCTTGGCACCAGATACTAGCAAGTTGCGGCGGGGATCTTAGCCAATGAATTGACAGTGACTTCCCGCAGGTGGGGAGCTGGGTCTACTGCTTAGATACGAGTCCCCTGCCAAGAGCAGGGGGAAGGGGCAGCTAGCACCCTTTGCAGCAGAGACTTTGTTGAATGCTTGTTTTAAGATGGGAGGGAAACTCCGATGGAAAAAGTGTTGGTGAATATTGTCGAGTACCTGGCATTGTCAGAACTGGAAACTTTCCTCTGCACTGAGCACCCCCATAAGCAAGTGTTTCATGATGCTAGAGAGCGAGAATCGCTAATGCAGCAGATTCTCAACCGGGTTCCTCCTGTTTATAGGTGGCTGGCTGCCGATGAATGTCCTAGCCGCGATCAGCTTAATCCCCGAGAACTGGAACTGCTCCGCTCGGTGGTGCGGGAGGTGGTCAAGCAGAAGCTGCAACAGGACTCTTTTGAGGATCCCTACGTAGGAGCAGCTATGTCGGAAGTGTTCTACGGGTAAGCTACACTGCAAAGGCAGGGCATCAGCCTATTGCTTCTATTCTATTCATGCTGCCTGTCTACTATTCTGAGACTTTTCTCAGCCACAACACAGGTCCCTTTCATCCGGAACGCCCAGCACGCTTGCGAGCTATTTCTAAGGCTCTGCAGGGATCCCCTTTTGCCAGCCAACTGGAGTGGCGGGATCCCCCTTTGGCTGAGCTTTGGGAGCTGGAGCGAGTCCACCCCCCTTGGCATATTCAACGGGTGGCGGAGCTGGCTGCAGCGGGTGGGGGTTACCTTGATGCCGATACCATCGTCTCTCCAGGCAGCTTTGAGGCAGCGCGGCGGGCAGTGGGAGCCTGGATTGCTGCTTCGGCCTCAGTCTTGGCTACAGGGCAGCCGGCTCTGGTGCTCTGTCGTCCTCCTGGGCATCACGCCGAGCCAGAGCGGGCAATGGGGTTTTGCCTCTTCAGTAACGCCGCCATTGCAGCCCTATGGGCCCTGGATCAGCCGGGGGTTGAGCGGGTAGCCATTTTCGATTGGGATGTGCACCACGGCAACGGCACCCAGGCGGTAGTAGAGCGCCATCCCCAGCTGGCCTATGCCTCCATCCACCAGTTTCCTCTCTACCCTGGCACAGGACGGGCGGAGGAAACCGGACTCCACGGCAACCTCTGCAACGTGCCTCTGCCTGCTGGGTCGGATTGGTCGGCCTATAAAAAGGCTCTCGATGAGAAGGTTTTGCCCTTCCTGCGCGCCTTCCAACCGGATTTGCTGCTGGTGAGTGCAGGCTTTGACTGTGCCAAAGGGGATCCCTTGGCCAGCATGCTGCTGGAGCCAGAAGATTTTGGCCGCATGGCCCGCCTTTGCCTGGAGGAGGTGACCCGCAAGACCGTCTTCGGCCTAGAAGGGGGCTATGACCTGGAGAACCTGGCCCGCGGCTGGCTGAGCCTAGCTCAAGCTTGCCTGGGGGGTTAGCCTTTCCATTTCACCTTAGGCAGGATTTGCCGCACATCCACCCGGTCTTTGTACTTGAGGGCGAAGTTAAGCAGCGAATCCAATAGCGAATCTGACAGGTAGTGGGGCTGAAGGCCTAGATCAAGAAGCTTGGTGTTTTTGGCGTTGTAGTAGTGCTCTTCCAACTCAACGCGGGGGTTCTCCAAGTGTTGGATTTCCACCTTCAAGCCCATGGCAGCTGCCGCCTTTTGCACCATCACGGCTAGCTGCTCGACACTAAATTGTTCCGTAAACTGGTTCATCACCCGAAACTGACCTGGCTCAGGAGGATTGGCGATGGCTAGCTCCACACAACGCACAGTGTCGCGAATATCCAAGAAGCCACGCGTCTGGCCTCCTTTGCCATAGACCGTCAGCGGATGGCCTACTGCTGCCTGGACACAGAAGCGGTTTAGAGCCGTACCGAACACCCCATCGTAGTCGAGGCGGTTGATGAGGACCTCGTCCATGCCTGTTTCTTCCGTGAGCACGCCATAGACCACCCCTTGGTTAAGGTCTGTAGCCCGCAGGCCCCAGACGCGGCAGGCAAAGTGAATGTTGTGGCTGTCATGCACCTTGGAGAGGTGGTACATGGATCCCGGCTGCTTGGGATACGGCAGGGTATCCTTGCGGCCGTTGTGCTCGATGGTGATGTAGCCCTCCTCGATGTCAATGTTGGGGGTACCGTACTCACCCATGGTGCCCAGCTTCACCAGGTGGCAGTCGGGAAATTCTTCCTTGATGGCATAGAGGATGTTGAGGGTACCCACCACGTTGTTAACCTGGGTCATCACCGCATGTTCGCGGCTGATCATCGAGAAGGGAGCGGAGCGCTGCTCGCCAAAGTGCACAATCGCCTCTGGCTCAAAGCGGCGCATGCAAGAAATTAAGGCCTGGTAGTTGGTAACGTCACATACAAAAATGGGAATATCCTTACCGGTCAGTCCCTTCCAGCGATCAACCCGCTGCTCCAGCGAGGCAATGGGTGTCAGGCTAGCAACCCCCAGTTGCAGATCCCAAAGCCGGCGGATGTAGGAGTCGAGGATAGCCACCTCGTAGCCCCTGTTGGATAGGTGCAGAGCCGTTGCCCAGCCGCAGTATCCATCACCACCAATAACTAGAACTCTCATCGCGGAAGCGGAATTCGCCTGTTCAAGAATCTACCAAGTTATGGCACCAAAGACAAACACCTCAGGATCTCATCGGGGGATTTAGTCGACCTGAGGAGGGTTGTCTAGGGTGTAGACGATGGTCTCAGTGGCAATGGCGCGGCGCACATAGGCAGGGACTTGGTAAAGGCCCAGGAGAGTGATGCCATCGAGGAAGCGCAGTTCCCCTCGACTGGGATCCAAGTGCTGAGCCAGGAGCTGGTCAATTTGCTCCGGATCTGGCCTGGAGAGAATGGGAGCCTGAGCTGCCAGGGCAAATCCGAGAGGCTCACCATAGGTAGGGGCGTAGATGGTGTAGGTCTGCACAGCAGCAAACACTGTTTTCAGGGTGTGAACGATGCGGGTGTGCTGCCACAACTCCAGGGGGCTTGTCGGCCCAGCCTGGAGGACAAAAGCCCCACCAGGCTGCAACTTGGAGCGGATCTGGCGGAAAAACTCCTGGGTAAAGAGGCGGTAGGCAGGGCCCCCTTCCACTGGATCTGAGAGGTCGGAGAGGATGGCATCCCAAACTGGCTCTGTCTCCTGGACAAAGTCGAAAGCGTCAGCAATGACTACCTGCACCCGCGGATCCTCAAAGGATCCCTGGTGCATTTCTGGCAAGTGTTCCCGACAGGCCTCCACCACCTCTCCGTCGATATCCACCATCACTACCTGCTCCACCGAGCGCCAGCGCAGCACCTCCCGCAGCGTTGCCCCTTCCGCGCCCCCCAGCACGAGCACGCGGCGGGGGAGCACACCCCCCTGGACAACCTGCAGAAGAGCTGGGTGGACAAGTGCCTCATGGTAGAGGAACTCGTCCAGCGTAGTGGACTGCCAATGCCCATCCAGCATCAAGCCCTTGCCATAGGCCCCCGTCTCGGCAATCAGCATTTCTTGGAAGGGGGTCTTTCGGTGGGCCAGAACGCGGGTAATGGCAAAGGCAGTGTAGCTCCAGGGGGTGAAGTACTCCTGGGCCCAGAAGCAGCTCCTTGGCGGGTTCATGGGTAGCTCAGCAAAAGGGATGCAATCTCAGCGCCTTCGTCTAGCTGTCTCACAACTGAGTGCCTCCGGCAAGGACGTCACTTCCTCAAGGGGTGCCGGCTCCGTAGTTCGGCGAGGTAGCTTACGCAGCGAATGCCGTCGTGCTTGAAAAACCTCAATCAAATATTCGCAGGCTGCTTCCGGCCGCGTATGGCGGCCGCAGGTAAACACATCCACCGCTGCATAACCCACTTCGGGCCAAGTGTGGATGGAGATGTGGGACTCTCCCAAGAGGGCCAGTGCTGTGATCCCCTGCGGCTCAAAGGGATGGCAAAGCTCGCCCAAGAGGGTGGAGTTGGAGCGTCTAGCCGCCTCCCGCAAGGCTTGCTGCACCAGGGAGACATCATCCAAGAGGTTGGCCGGGCAGTCGTACAGCTCTAGGATGCAGTGGATCCCGATTAGAGCCAGAGACCTATCCCCTAATTGGCCAGATAGTGTGTGTACCATACTATCCCCTAATTGGCCAGATAGACGACAAAAGCCGTGCAGGCAGAAAGCACAGTTTTGCCATTATCTCACAAATTTAGGAGGATTACAAGGCCGAGCAGCCTTCTTCTGGCCTGTCGAGCCAGGAGCGTGAGTTCTTCCAGCCTGAGGAAAATCAAGCAGACGGGTAGAGGGGCAGAGCTGCTACGTCTGGCCCTTCCCTGAAGACGGGGGATAAAGCAAGGCCTCTAGCTCCTGCAAAGCCCGCTCTAGGTCGTCGTTGACAATGACGTAATCGAATTCGTCTTTGGCATCCAATTCCTTGCGAGCCTGCTGCAGGCGGCATTCAATGCTGTCTTCGGAATCTTGGCCCCGCTGGCGAATGCGGCGCTCAAGCTCTTCTAGAGAAGGAGGCGACAGGAAAATACGAATGGCATCTGGGCAAAGTTTCCTCACTTGGCGAGCTCCAGCCAGCTCAATTTCCAGCAGTACATCCTGACCCTGGCTGAGTTTTTCAAAGACAATCTGGCGAGGGGTGCCGTAGAAGTTGCCTGCATACTGCGCCCATTCCAGTAACTCGCCAGCTTCAATGAGACTGAGAAACTCCTCGCGGGTGCGAAAGTAGTAGTTGACCCCTTCCTGTTCGCCGGGGCGAGGGGGGCGGGTGGTGACTGAGACAGAAAAATACAGCTCAGGGTGGCGCTGGCGCAGGTGGCTGACCAAGGTTCCTTTGCCTACCCCACTAGGCCCTGTTAAAACCACTAGGCGACCGCGAGGAGGGGAGGGCTGGGGCGATCCCTGGGACTGCCTAACCTCAGAGGAACCTGGCAAAGATAGGAGGGTAGGAGAAGCGGCCATAGGCAGCAATTGGCAGAGGACGGCTGGACAGTTGGCTGGTTTTGTTTGTTTTAGGATATCTTACTCTTCTCCTCGCAGGCTGGTTGTGATTCCTCCGCCACGCCGACCTGGGCAGTAAGGAATGGGGTTGGCAAGGGTTTCCGGCTAGATAGCCGAGGGGAGAGGGTGTCCCAAAGCGGTTGACAGCGCGGGGTGCAGCAGGCCGCTTTCGCAGCCATCGCTGGTGAGGCGTTTGGAGAAAGCTAATTCGGAACTGAGCATGGCAATCACCCGCGCAGCGGCGACGGGAGGGCCAAAGTTCCTGGGAACCGAGCAGCCTCCCGCAGCCTGAGGTGGCAAGTCAAACCGCCGATCACCCTTGACTGGCAAGGCCTTTCTGGGTAGAGATTTCTGCTGGACCGGCAAGTTCTATTGGGGCTTCAGGGGGGCTCCCCGTTAGAGCACGCCGTTAAAGGTAAAGCTGCCGCTGCCCAGCCGCTCCTGGCGATCGAAAACGCTGATGGTAAGTTGATGGGATCCCGTCTGGGTAACGGTAAAGCGGTTCTGGGTCAGGGTAAGCCCTGTTACTGTGCAGGCGGTGGCTCCGACAAAGCAGCCGGGCAATTGGGAAGCATCGAAAACCCCCAGGGTGACAAAGTTACCCAGCGGAGTAGTAACGGCAGCCAAGAAAGCGTTGGATCCGCGGATCCCGGCAGGGGCTTCGACGCGGAAGGAGACCACAAAGGTGGGGGTTTGCCCTACGGAGACGGTGCGTGGCCAGAGATCGGTGATGGTGAGGGAGGGAGGCGGTATCGGCGTCGGCAGGGGGGTGCTGCCGGTCGTCTCCCCACATCCTGCCAAACCGACGCCTAGGAGCAACAGCAGAGGGATCCCTCTACGCAAGCGCTGTGCAGGCTGCATAGTTTCCCGTTACCTTCAAACGAGCTTGGTTTCGAGTTTAGGGCATCCCTCAGCTCCTCTCTCTCAGGGAGGGGGAAAATTGTAGGGACGGAGGCGACCTGCAGGGGTAGCGCAATGGGGTTCCCCTGTCGTCCCCTCCCCAGGGCTTTGGCCCCATTGTCGGGGGGGGTGTCTCAACTGAGCCAGTCGTTGAAAAGGAGACAACCTGGCTAGAAGCAGCCTGAGATCCTTCGCCTATTCCCCTTGCAACAGTTTTTGGCAGGCGGTGGCAATCGCCCAGTCTTCCTGCGCGGAGATAACCAGCACTCGCACTGGCGCATCAGAGGTGCTGATGTCGCAGTTGCGCGGAGATCCAGCATTGAGAACTGGGTCGATTTGAATCCCCAAAAAGCCCAGGTTGGCACAGGCTGCTGCCCGTACTGGCGCGGCGTTTTCCCCAATGCCGCCCGAGAAGACCAACGCATCCAGCCGATCCAAGCTCATGAGCATGGCCCCAATCTGGCTGCGCAGGCGGTGGACAAAGAGGTTAAAGGCCAGCTCGGCGCGGGCATGGCCTGCCTGCATGGCTTCCAGGATAACTCGCATGTCGCTGCTGAGGCCGGACACGCCCTTCAAGCCGGATTCCCGGTTCAAGATGCGGTCAAGCTCCTCCACGTCCATGCCCCGGCGCAACTGATGGATCAAAATCCCCGGATCCACCGAGCCGGAGCGGGATCCCATCATCAAGCCCTCTAGGGGGGTATAGCCCATGGTAGTGTCGACACTGCGGCCCCCGCGAATGGCTGCCAGAGAACAGCCATTGCCCAAGTGACAGGTGATGAGCCGCAACTCCTCTAGAGGCCGGTTCAAGATCTCAGCGGCACGGCGGGCGCAGTGCTCGTGGTTGATGCCGTGAAAACCATAGCGGCGGATCCCCTGCTCGGCCCAGGCATAGGGAAGGGGATAGAGGGCGGCTGCCGGGGGCATCTGCTGGTGGAAGGCGGTGTCGAAAACGGCCACCTGCGGGATCCCGGGCAACAGCCGGCGCAGGAGGCGAATGCCCTCAAGAGCAGCAGGGTTGTGGGCTGGGGCCAGGGGGCTTAGCTGTTCGATGGCTTCTTCCACCTCGGGCGTGATCACGGTGGGCTGGTGGTAGAGGGATCCCCCATGCACCACCCGGTGGCCGATGGCGTTGATCTCCGTTGCCCCTGCCAGCAGGGATCCCTCGCCTTGCCAGAGGCTTTGGAAGAGGGGAGCCAAATCGCCAATGCCGGCTGGGGGGGAAGGGGTAGGAAAAGGCTCCCAGGGGCCATCCTGCCGCCGCGTTTGGATGAGCGCCTTGCCAGGTTGGTAGGCAAAGTCCACCTGCGCCTGCCAGAGGGGGGTGGTCTCCACCTTGCCTTCAACAGTTGCAAAGAGAGAGACTTTGAGGCTGCTGGAGCCGGCGTTGAGAACCAGGATAGGCACGGGATCCCTCCTTTAGGTTTCAGGCTAGCTGGCCATTGGCTTGGGGAGGGTAGGGAACTCAGGCCGTTTGCGCTTGGCGCACTAGCCCCGTTGCCGCCAGCGCAGCCAAGGCGCGATCCCGGTAACGACCGTAGCGCTCTTGTTTACTGCGAACCTTCTGCCCCTCCAGCTCCGGCAGGAGGCCAAAATTGGCTGGCATGGGCTGGAAGTACTTGGGATCAGCGCTGCTGATGAACTGAAATAGGGATCCCATCATTGTCTCTGGGGGCAGCGTGATCAAAGGCAGCCCCAGGGCCAGGCGGGCGGCGTTCTGCCCGGCCAGCCACCCTCCCGCCACAGCGCAGGCGTAGCCCTCGGTGCCCACCAACTGGCCGGCAGCAAACAGGGTTGGCCGGCGGCGAAATTGCAACGTAGGCAGCAAAAGCCGCGGCGAGTTCAAAAAGGTATTGCGGTGCATGACGCCAAAGCGGACAAACTCCGCCGCTTCCAAGCCGGGAATGAGGCGAAAGACCCGCTGCTGTTCTCCCCACTTCAAATTGGTTTGAAAGCCCACCAAGTTCCACAGCTTGCCTGCTTTGTCCTCCTGGCGGAGCTGCACCACCGCATAGGGCCGGGTTCCCGTGCGCGGATCCACCAGCCCCACCGGCTTCAAGGGACCAAAGCGGAGAGTATCTTTGCCGCGGCGGGCCATTTCTTCAATGGGCAGGCAGCCTTCGAAAAACTTGCGCTCCTCTTTTTCAAAATCCTTGAGGGGCACCTGCTCTGCCTCCACCAGCGCCTGCCAGAAGCGCTCGTACTCCGCCTCCGTCATGGGGCAGTTGAGGTAGGCCGCTTCCCCTTTGTCGTAGCGGGAGGCCTGAAACACCACTGCCCGGTTAAGGGAATCCCCAGTAACAATGGGGCTGGAAGCGTCAAAAAAACTTAGGTATTCCAGGCCCGTGAAGGCTTGCAGCGCCTTGGCTAGGGGCTCACTGGTCAGCGGGCCGGTGCAGAGGACGGCTATCCCTTCCGGGATCTCGGTTACCTCTTCCCGACGCAGGGTGATGAGGGGGTGGTTGGCAATGGCCTCCGTTAGGGCCTGGCTAAAGCGAGCCCGATCCACGGCCAGGGCTCCCCCGGCTGGCACGGCGTGGCGATCAGCGGTGGCGATGACCAGGGAGCCCAGTTGGCGCAGCTCCTCCTTGAGCAGCCCTGCCGCCCGATCACTGGCTAGGGCCCCAAAGGAATTGCTGCACACCAGCTCGCCCAGTTGATCGGTGTGGTGGGCTGGGCTTTGCCGCACAGGGCGCATCTCCGAGAGGATGACGGGCACCCCCAACTGGGCAATTTGCCAGGCGGCCTCCGTCCCTGCCAGCCCTCCGCCCACCACATGGATGGGAGCCAGGGTTAGCGAGGGGTTTGGGGAGTGGTGCATCGCAGCCTCCAGGGAAAAGGATCCCAGCTCAAGCAGCAAAATGAATGCGCAAGTAGTCCTCTTCCATTTTGGCCCGCGCCGGCTTCATGGCGGCCAGGGTTTGGGGCAGCACCAGGTTGCGGCGGTGGTTGCCAATGCGGATGTTGAGCTCGTCGCCGGTTTTGCTTAACTCCACCTGCTCTTTCGGGACCCCGGGCAGGTAGAGATCCAGGCGGTACTGGCCGTTGTCGGTAACCACCTGTATCGTCTGCTCGGCATAGAACACCTCCGCCGGGTTGCGATCCCCCCAGAGGTCTTTTTTCAGGCGGGCCAGGGCCTCCCACCCCACCAGCTCCTCTGGGTAAAGCGGGATCTCCACCACAGGCAGAGGGGCAAAGTTCTCGTGGATCTCCCGGCGATATCTCTGTTGAGCGGCTTTCCAGGCAGCAAAGTAGGGATCCACCACCCCTTCCGGCAAAATACGGTTGGCGATCACTAGGTCGGTGGCGACGCCGTAGAGGCTGAGGTAGGCATGCGCCCGCAGGGACTCCTTGATCACCATCTTCTCTGGGTTGGTGACCAGGCGCACGGAAGTGATGCGGTTGTCGGTGAGGATGCGCTCCAGCCGCTCGATCTTTTGGTAGAACTCGTAGGGGGCATCCAGCACCTGGTCATCCGGCAGGGGGATCCCTGTTAGCCCTTTAACAATGGGCTCGGCGATGGGGCGCAGGACCCGCGCCAACCCCTGCAGAGGTTTGTAAAACCTGCGCATGTACCACCCGGAAACATCGGGCAGGCTCAAAAGGCGCAAGGCCGTGCCGGTGGGGGCGGAGTCAATGATTAGCACATCAAACTTACCCTCGTCGTAGTGGCGGTTAACCCGCACCAGGGCAAAGATCTCGTCCATCCCCGGCAGCACTGCCAGCTCCTGCGCCTGCACGCCGTCCAGCCCGCGGGCCTGCAGCACCTGCGTGATGTAGGTCTTGACGGATCCCCAGTTCAGCTCCAGCTCCTGCAGGGCGTCCAGCTCTGCTGCCCAGAGGTTAGGTTTAACCTCCACAGGTTCGTGGCCCAAGGGTTGGTCGAGGCTGTCGGCTAAGGAGTGGGCTGGATCGGTGCTCAAAACCAGGGTCTTTAGACCTAGCTCAGCACAACGCCAGCCGGTTGCCGCTGCCACGGAGGTCTTGCCAACCCCTCCCTTGCCGGTCATGAGGATGATGCGTTGCATGGGAGCGCCACTTACCTGCTTTTACAGCTCTAGGCTAACCGATTTCCTCTTTTCTCCCCAGCACCGCCAAGGGTTGGAGGGCAGTCAACAGGTACACTATTGATTGCTGAGAAGGTCAAGGCCAAGAATCAAGCCTGTCAAGGCATGCAGGAGGTAGAGGAGAATGCGTCGTTGGCGCAGTCTGCTGCTGGTTGTCATCCTAACGTTGGGGCTGTGGCTGGGATCCCTTCCTCTCCAGGCCGCTGCCGGCTTGCCGCGGGAGTTGCAGCAGCTGGAGCAACAGGTGGAGCGGCTACAAAACCTGGTGGACGCCGAGGACTGGCTGGAGATCCGCTCCTACATTCATGGGCCGATGGGCTTAACCCGTAAGACCTTGAACAGCCTAGCCTCCACCCTGCCAGACAAGCAAAAGCGGGAGGTGCTGCGCCTAGCCAAAGAAATGGGCCGCAGCTTGGAACAGCTGGACTTTGCCGCCAAAGCCTACGACCAGCCAGAGGTGGAAGCTGCTCAAGCCAAGGTGAGGAAGACGTTGCAAGAGCTGAAGGCCCTGTTTTCGTAGGCAGGGATCCCTTCATCCAGTTAAGGGAAAACGCTCCCGCAGATCTTGAACCACCGGTGGGGGCACCAGGTGATCGATGGGACCGCCTAGCTTGGCCACCTCCTTGACCAGGCTGCTGCTAACAAAGCTGTGTTCACTGGCAGTGGCAAGGAAAACGGTTTCCAATTCAGGAGCCAGGAGCTTGTTGGTATGGGCCATCTGCAGCTCGACATCAAAGTCAGACAGCACCCGCAAGCCGCGCACGATGACTTTTGCCCCCCGTTGGCGGGCGTAGGCCACCGTCAGACCGGAAAAGGTATCGACCTCAACGTTTTTTAGGTGGGCAACAGAGAGGCTAATCTGAGCCTGCCGCTGCTCAGGAGTAAACAGAGGGGTTTTGTTGGGGTTTTTCAAAACCGCAACGATGACTTTGGAAAACAAGCGGCTGGCCCGCTCGATGATGTCGAGGTGCCCAAAGGTGATGGGGTCGAAGCTGCCGGGATAGAGGGCAATCATGGTCCAAGGGGGATACTGCTTTTCCTTACCCTACCTGCTCGCGGGCCCAGGCCAAGTAGGTAGCACTTACCTGAGCAGCCGGCAAAGCCAGGATCTCTGGCTCCTGGTAAGGGTGAAGCTGCCGCAGCCGCTGTTCCAGGCGGGGATAGGCAGTGGAGGGCAACTTGAGCAACAGCAGGAACTCGCTATCCGTCTGCAGGGATCCCTGCCAGCGGTAGTAGGAGGTGATGGGAGGCAGCACCTGGGCACAGGCCACGTAGCGCTCGGCCACTAGGGTGTGGGCCAGGCGATGGGCATCGGCTTCGGAGCCCACGGTGGTCATCACCAGCGAGAGGGTCTCCAGGGCAGTCTTGTCGCTCATTAAATCTGGCTGCAGGAATGACTCTCCCCTAATCCTACCTTTGGATCTGGCCACTGCAAGGCCAAGAGCCCCAGCTCCTCGAGGGACGAAGCAAGGCTAGGCCAGCTCGCTGACACAGCCCCACCTAGGCAGGAGAGGGAAACCGCAAGAGCGCCGCCCTCTAGGGCAGGAGTCCGAAATTGGTGCTCGGTTGGGCTTGCCTCTTTGCGTAATTGCGCTCCCCCCTTAGGCAACAGGCACCTACCAGAAAGCTACCTCTTGGGTAAGGCGGCAATGGAGCTTTGGGTTGGGGTGCCCAGATAGTGCCTAGCCGTTGGAGGGAGATCCCTTGGCCCGTTTGCAAGCCAAGCTCCAAGGAAGGGAAGTTGACCTTATCGCAACACCACTTTGGGAGAAAGCAGCAACGTCAGGGAGCCCTGGCCGCAATCAATGCGCCCTTCAGCAAAGCGCACGCGAGCCAGACCTGCTTTCTTGAGGGTAATGGCTTCGGGATGAGCTGGCTGCAGCCCAATGGCTGCCTGTACCCAGAGACTTAGATCTGGCTGGTGGCCGACTACAGCTAGGGAGGTGAAGGAACCCCGCTCCGTCTGCCAGCGCACCAAGTCAGCAAAGCTGCCGCCAGGGGCTAGCGGCTCAAACACTTCCAGGTCTTCGGCCAAGTTCTCGTCAAGGAAGATCTCTGCTGTCTGCCGTGCTCTAACTAGAGGGCTGCTGAGCAGGAGATCCCACTTCCAGCCCATGCTCTTAAGCTGGCGGGCAATTTTGCGGCAGCGCTTTCGGCCCTCATCCGTCAGGGCGCGCAGGGTGTCCTCCCTCCCTGGCTGGGGCTCTTCGGCTATGCCGTGGCGAACAAAATCCACGGTTACTGCCCTGCCTGTTCCTGGATTGTGGTCCTCGGCTCCAAGCTCAAGCTCCATCGGCACCTAGCAAACTTTCTCGTTCCTCTTAGGATACCTTGCCCTACTCAGGAAAAGCCTGAGGGCAACCCCAAGCCTTCCCCAGGAAATTGCAAGCGCCTGTAGCAGCGCCAGGCAACAGGAGTCCAGAGAGTTGTGGTAGGATGAATAGGCTAGTAGCCACTGTTTCAGGAGTTCCCGGGGCATGTCTGCGGCAATAGATATTGCTGATGCTACCTTTGAAGCTGAGGTGCTGCGCAGTGAGATTCCAGTTTTGGTTGATTTTTGGGCACCCTGGTGTGGCCCTTGCCGACTGGTGGCTCCTGTGGTGCAGGAGATAGCGGAGCAGTATGCCGGTAAGATCAAGGTTGTAAAAATCAATACTGACGAAAATCCCCAAACCGCCAGCCAGTACGGCATTCGTAGCATTCCCACCCTGATTCTCTTCAAGGGTGGCCAAAAGGTGGATATGGTGGTTGGCGCCGTTCCCAAGGCAACTCTGACCACGATTCTGGAAAAGCACCTTGGAAGCTCTGCTGAAGGCTAAGGTCCTGGCCAAGACCGAGAGCCTTGTCATCTCAAGATTTGGGTTCTAAGCCAAGCTTGAGAGGGAAAACTCGCTGCAGTAAGTAGGTAGATAACTCTGGATCCCAGCTTGACTGATTCTCTTTCCGCTCTGCTGCAAGAAATTTTTTCCAGTGCTGAAGCTCGTCTCAGGCAGTTAGACCATCACCCCAACCGAACAGCTTGGCTGCGGATTTTGCAGTCGCTGCAGCGGATGGGATCCCTAAAGCTCAGCCGTCTGGATGCCAAGATCTTGGCGGCTACGCTTGAGGATCTGGAGCAGGGCTTTGCCACCTTCCAAAACTACACCCAGCGGCGCAAGGTCACTGTCTTTGGTTCGGCACGCTTGGGGGCAGATAGCCCTGAGTATCAGCAGGCCCAGCTATTTGCCCACCGCATTAGTCAGCTAGGCTTCATGGTGCTGACAGGTGGTGGCGGTGGCATCATGGAAGCTGGCAATCGGGGGGCGGGGCCGGAAAACTCGTTTGGGCTGAATATCCAGCTGCCCTTTGAGCAGGTGGTTAATCCTTTCATTGCTGCTAGCGACCGGGTCATTAACTTTAAGTATTTCTTTTCCCGCAAACTTTTCTTTGTTAAGGAAACGGATGCACTGGTGCTGTTTCCCGGCGGCTTTGGCACGCAGGATGAAGCTTTTGAGTGCCTGACCCTGATGCAAACCGGGAAGACCAAACTCATGCCCTTGGTGCTGGTGGACAAGCAAGGCGGCTGCTACTGGAAGGAATGGGATGAGTATGTGCGAGAGCACCTTCTCAGCCGCGGCTTGATTAGCCCCGAGGATCTCCACCTTTATTCCCTAACTGACGATGTGGGAGAAGCCTGTCGGCAAATTGTTGATTTCTATCGCATCTTTCACAGCAATCGCTACGTGCGGGAGCTCCTGGTTTTGCGCTTAAACACCAAACTTTCGCCACAAGCCCTAGAAATTTTAAACGAGGAGTTTGCTGACATTCTCGACTCGGGTCGGATTGAGCAAACGGAGGCTCTGCCGGAGGAGGCTGAGGAGGACATTGCCCATCTACCGAGGCTGGTAATGCGTTTTAACCAGCGTAGCTTTGGGCGGCTATGGCAAATGGTGCGTCGAATCAACAAGCTTCATCCAGCACAACCGGATCCCCTGCAAATGCATGCCGACCAAACGCAATTAGCACCTCCAGAAAACTCCTAGAAAATGGTTACCTCCCATCAAGACACCTCCCAAGCGCTCTGCCCCTCTCTCTTTGGAAGCAGGAAGTTAGGGGGAGTACCCCTTGTTCCCATTTGACGTACCGGTGAGTGTCGGAAGGGCTCCCGATGGGCCGGTTGTTTGTCAAAATCTGCGGCATTACGCGGCAGGAGCAGGCGGAGGCCATTGCAGCGTTGGGGGTAAGCGCACTTGGGGTGGTGGCTGTGCCCAATACGCCGCGCTACTTACCTCTTTCGGCAGCGCGCTGGCTGAGATCCCTGCCCGGCCATGTGGAAAAGGTGGGGGTCTTTCTGAATCAGGATCCCCAAGTCATCGCCACCTGGGTGGAGGTGGCTGGCCTCACGGCTGTTCAGCTGCACGGCCAGGAATCTCCAGAAACGTGCCGGCAACTGGGAGAGTGGCTCCCTGGCATCCGCCGCATCAAGGCCCTGCGCATTCGCTGCCCGGCAGACTTGCAGGTAGCCGATCTCTACCGCGACTGTGTAGAGGTCTTGCTTCTGGATGCCTATCACCCCCAGCGGGCGGGTGGCACCGGACAAACCCTCAACTGGCCAGAGCTGGCCCACTGCTCCCTGCCCTTGCCCTGGCTGCTGGCCGGTGGACTTAACCCTGACAATGTTCTACAGGCCCTAAGCTATCTTCACCCTACCGGCCTTGATCTCTCAAGCGGTGTCGAGCGTCAGCCGGGCGACAAAGATTTGGGCAAAGTCCGGCGTCTGCTCCAGCAGTTGGAATCCCAAGGTTGGGAGATTGCGTCTGGTCAAGCTCTACCCCCTGCAGGCTAGGAGGCCTCGAGCTGGATCCCTACTGCAAGGATTGAATCTCCAGCCCTGGCTCAAATATCACCTCCTTCACCTCTCCAAACCGCCCCATCGTCCCCAGATGGCGATCGTTGAAGGTCACCAACACCCCACCGGCATTGCCGGTGCGCAGCACAATCGATCGCTCGGCTTCCCAGTTTAGCTCCGCCCCCGGCTGCAGGGTGGCCTCAAAAACAGTTTTTCCGTCAGCAATAACCCGCAGCCAAGAAGGATGTTCCACTACGCGAATATCGAGGCGCACCGGCTTGCGCCGCTGGGCTTCCACCACGTCAGGGAAAACCCCTTTGATGTGCGTCCATTGCTCCAAGGTGGGAAACATCTGGCGAAGGGTTGGCTTTGCTTCTGGATTGCGCTCAGAGGAGTTGGCCGCCTGCGGCTGCAACTGGGATCTCTCACTGCCTGCTAGCCAATTTCCGAGAGAATTGCCCCTACCGTCTAGCAGAGCCGACAGCCCTCCTACCGCCAGCACGACTAGCACCACATAGCCCGCCCAGAGGTGGAAGGGACGCAGAGCAAAGGCCGGCTGTTCACTCACAGCAATACGAGAAGAGGGCTCGGGAGGCGTTTTGGATAGTAGCAGCGGCAACGCCTGCCGAGATAGCATTTCGCCCTCCAGCCCTAGGTAGTTGGCATAGCGCTTGATGAAGCCTTGCACGTAGACCGGCTCCGGCAGCTTACTTAAGTCGGCTTCCTCCAGGGCCTGCAGATATTGGGAGCGAATAAGGGTGTCATTAGCCACCTCTGCCAATGTCAGTCCCCGTGCCTCCCGAGTTTGCCGCAACAGGGATCCCAGGGCTTCCAATCCCGTTAGCGGGACAGAGTCCTTAGAGCGTTCCGGCTCTTGCATCGTTGGGCTACCTGCAGAAGTTCCCCCGCTAAAGATTATGAAGAGGGAGAGGAGGAGTGAAAAGAGGCACTTCTGGACGGAGCTGAGCCATCAGCAACCGCAAACGGGGCTAGCAAAGCCTGAACCTCCTGCGGCTGCAACAGGCGAAACTGACCTGGCTTTAGCTTACCTAGACGCAGCGGACCAATCGCCTCCCGGTGTAAGCTAAGCACAGGATGGCCCAGCTGCTCGGCCACCCGCCGAATTTGCCGGTTGCGGCCTTCAAATAGGACTACCCTCAGCCAAGAGGAGTGGGAGGTGCTTCCAAAAGGGGGCGGATTACAAAACTCCACCTCTGCCGGCAAAGTGGTAGACCCATCCAAGTCGACGCCCTCCCGCCACCGTTGCAGAGTGGCTTGGCTGGGCCGCCCCTGCACCTGCACAAGATAGGTCTTGGGCAGATGGTAGCGCGGATGGGTCAGCTTCAGCGTCAGGTCGCCGTCGTTAGTCAGAAGCAGGGCCCCACTGCTGTCGGCGTCCAATCGGCCTACCGGGTAGAGACGGATCTGCCGGTTCCAGGGTGGTGGGAGCAGATCCAAGACAGTCTTGCGTCCCCAGGGATCCCTACAGGTGGACAAGACTCCCAGGGGCTTGTGCAGAAGCAAAACGTAGCGGACGGGATCCCTGAAGCGGATCACCCGTCCATCCACCTCGACGCGATCCCGTTCCGGATCGGCTTTAAAGCCCAGCTCGGTGACCACCTTCCCATTGACTCGAATGCGTCCGGCTAGGATCCAGGCTTCCACCTGGCGGCGGGAGGCCAAGCCCTGCTGAGCCAAAAGTTTCTGGAGCCGTTGGGGTGCTGCCATAGGCAAGGGGACTAGAGCAGAGTCTTTGTATTGCAAAAGCAGATGGCCAGAGTCGGGGGGGCAGCAGGGGTTGCCCGTTTAGGCAGGAAACCAAAGCTTCCGCCCGTTTGTGGCCTGTAGAGCTGAGAGACGGGTAGTGCCTGCTAACAAAACGGTGTAGCTATTGGTTACCCAACTCCTCTGCTTCGCCCTCACTGCCCTCTTCAACCGTTTCCTGGTTCTTAGATGAGGATCCCTCCTGCTTGGTTTCGGCGTCCCGTTTCAGTTGGTTAAGCAGAGCCAGAACGCGGGATCCCCGCTCCAAAGAGCGATCCTGCAAAAACACCACCGTCGGCACCCGTCGCAGGCCGAGGCGCTGGCCAATTTCCCGCCGCACAAAAGGAGTGGCGGCAGCCAACCCCTCCATTGTTTGCTGCTGAGCTGCTTCGTCGCCATAGATGCTGACGAAGATGCGGGCGTTTTGCAGATCCCTGGAAACCTCTACGTCCACAACGCTAACCATGCCTGCTCCCACGCGGCTATCCTTGATCTCCGAGAGCAGGATCTGGCTAACCTCCCGCTTGATCTGCTCGGCTACTCGGGCTACCCGTCGCTCCGTTGCCATTTTTGGACACCTAGGTTACCCCTCATCCGCAAACCGGTTCTGGCGAGTGTGAAGCAAAGCCCTCGTCAGCTTGATCCTAAGAACAGTAGCCGCTGCTACGAGCATCCCTCCCTTCTACCTTTATCCTGAATCCATGTCCACCTTGCCTTGAGTATGAATACCTAAAGCCATCGATGGATGGAGACGTGATGATCAAGACGCCAGAGGCCCTGCGGCGCTCCATTGAGCAGTTTGTGCTGAATGTCACAGAGCCGCTTGACCCCTTCCTCTCCCTGAAGCTAACTCAATTGGTGGTGATGCTGGGGGATACAGCGTATGCAATGGGGTACAGCGATGGCCAACAAAAGCCAAATGAACGCTGCCGCTATTGTCCCAGCCGGCTGCTCGACCGTCCAGAGCTTTGACAGAGCCCTTTAAGGTTCTTCACAGCCTAGCTGCTGGCTGTCCAGGAGGGAGGAATGAGTTGAAAGGGGTGGTGGGAACCGGCCAAGATGGGATCCCGTCCCTCAGTAGCCTATGACTTCCCCGGTTTTGATTTGGCATCGCCGCGATCTGCGGCTGGCGGACAACACAGCCCTCCACGCGGCGGCGCAGCGCAGCTCCCAGGTGGTGCCGGTTTTCGTTTTCGACCCGCAGGTTTTGCAGCGGGCGGATATGGCCCCGGCCAGGGTGGCGTTTCTCCTCCAGGCGTTACAGGAGCTGCAGGAACGCTACGCCCAGATGGGGATCCCGCTCCTCTGGCGGCGGGGGGATCCGGCAGTGGAGCTGCGGCAGTTGGCCACCGAGCTGGGGGCGCAGGCCGTGTTTTGGAACGAGGATCTGGATCCCTTGGCCCGGCAGCAGGAGAGTCGGGTGCGGGCTAGCTTGACGGCAGCCGGGATCCCGTCTTTTTCTTACCAAGATATGCTGCTGCACGGGCCGGGGGAAGTATTGACCCAGGCGGGGGAGCCCTACTCGGTTTTTACCCCTTTCTGGCGCCGCTGGTCCAGCTTGCCTAAGCCAGATCCCTTCCCCATTCCCAAGGAGCTCCAGCCGCTGCCAAACCTCGAAGCCCAACCGCTGCCCACCTTGGCGGATCTGGGGTTTGTCTGCAACCAGCGGATCCCGACATCAGGCGAGAGGGCAGCCCAAGCGCTGCTGGAGGATTTTTGTCAGGGCCTGCGCATTTTGGACTACGAGCGGGCCCGCAATTTCCCGGCTGAACAGGGCACCTCTCTCCTCAGCCCCCACCTGTGCTGGGGAACCATCGGCATTCGCCAGGTGTGGCAGGCTACGCGGGAGGTGGAAGCAGAGGTGCGCAGTGAAGAGGCCGAGAGCAGCTTGCGCACGTGGCGGCAGGAGCTATGCTGGCGCGAGTTTTACAAGCATGTCTTAGCCCACTGGCCCCACGTGGAGAGCGGCGCCTACCGGCGAGCTTTTGATGCGCTGGAGTGGGACAACCGGCAGGACTGGTTTCAGGCCTGGTGCGCCGGAGAGACGGGCTACCCCATCGTAGATGCGGCCATGCGCCAGCTCAACGAGACCGGCTGGATGCACAACCGCTGCCGCATGATCGTGGCCAGCTTTCTAACCAAAGATCTGCTCATCGACTGGCGCTGGGGAGAGCGCTACTTTATGCAGAAGCTGGTGGACGGGGATCTGGCCGCCAACAACGGCGGCTGGCAGTGGAGCGCCGGTGTGGGTACGGATCCCAGGCCACTGCGCATCTTCAACCCGGCCACCCAGGCGGCCCGCTACGACCCGGAGGGGGAGTACATCCGTCGCTACCTGCCGGAGCTGGCGGGGCTAGATACCCCGGCTTTACTGTGGGTGGGGGAGGATCCCAAGGGATCCTGGGCCCTACAGGAGCGGCGGCGCTGTGGCTACCCGGATCCCATCGTGGATCACAAGGTGCAGCAGCAGGAGTTCAAACGGCGCTACCAGGCGGTGCAGCGGCAACAAAAAGGGGATCGCCTGGATCCCCTCCGTCTCTAGACGCTCCAAGCCCATGCCGGCTTGCCGGAGACTAGGGCTTGAGCTCGCTGGGGATGCGCTCCCCGAAGAGAACTGTGTAGAGGATGCGGTAAATGTCGGTGTTCAGGATCCCGGTGGTGGGCACCAGCTCGCGAGCGTTCAGACCCGCCGCGCGGGCAATAACTCCACTGCCCACATCATCCTTGCTAGCCCAGGAGATGCCAAAGGGAAAACGCTTGCCATTTTTGTCCGGAGCGGAAAGGAAGGGCTTTGTGCCGGTGCCGTCCACGCCGTCGAGGGGAGCGCCGCTTCCTTCGGGGTCGGTGGGGGGTAGCGGCTTATCAGCAGACTCCACATCCACCAACTGCATCCCGCCGGCGTTGCTGTCGCTGGTGGTGATCATGAAGGTCTTGGGATTCTTCTCGATGAAGTTAAGGATTACCCCAATGGCATCGTCAGCCCGCTTCATGGCCTCCAGGCAGCCGGAAGCATTGAGGTTGTTGCACATGTTGTCGGTGCCCTCTTCCTCAATGACGGCAAAGAAGCCCTTAGGATTGCGGGAAATCCGCTCTAGGGCAAACTGCGTCATCTCGGCAATGGTGGGCGCACTGGCGATGTAGTTGGGCAAGTTTTCTTTGCGCAGCTCTTCTTCAGGTTTGTCGTAGAAGGTGTCCTCTACGTTGAACACCCCCAAAACCTTGGCGGCATCCGCTGGCAGCTTCAGCAGCTCGTCGCGGGTATAGACGACGGCATACCCTTTTTTCTTGGCTTCCTCGATGAGGTTGCGGCCGTCCTTGCGCTTCCCTTGGCCAAAGCGCCCCTGGACGCCTTCCGGCAGCAGCCACTCCTCACCGGCCCCCAGGATGATGTCTACCCCCGACTCCACCACTTCCAGGGCAATCTCCTCGTAGTCGCTGCGCTTGGGAGCTTCGGCCACAAAAGCAGCCGTCCCCGGCTCGATGATGGATCCCGACTGCACCAGGGCCGTGCCCAGGCCTGCCGCCACAGCTTCTTCCATGATCGTGTTCAGGGTGCCGTTGGCGGAAGGATACTCCTTGCCCTCGGGATCCAGCCCGAAGGTCTTAGCGTGGACCCGGGTTCCCGTAGCATGGGTCACCGCCCCGCCGTTGGAGGTTCCACCCAGTTGGTCGAGATGATGCCCCCGGTAGGTGGTAATAACCGGCAGGCGATCCCAGTTCAAGAAGCCATCCGGGCCATAGTAGAGAATGCGGGCAATGTCCCAGTGGGAGGCCGAAGTGCCATCGGGGTGGAAAAAGATCGCCCCGTTGCCGGTCGGCTTCGGCGCCGCCTGAGCCAGGCTAGAAAAAAGGGAAGAGGACAGCAGGCACAGCGTTGCGGCCAAAGCTGCCCTCAGAGAATAGTTACGCATAGTAAACCTGCCCTTGCTCGTTCAAGGCTGAACGTCAAGGAAAGTAACACAGCCTTGGATCCCTTAGCAAGGTCACAGGCAAAACCCGCGGCAGAGCCCACCTGCAACAATGGCCTGCCGCTTATGTCTATACCTAGAGTTAACTATCTCTTAACCACCTCATAACGTCAAGGCTGCTTGCAGAGCTCCAGGGCCTAGCCGGCTTCGGGTCAAGGGGCTCTTTGGGGGCAGGGGTGGGATTTTGGGTCTGCCAGGCCTGCCTGAGCTGTCTGAGGCCTTGTTGCCAACGCTGCAGTTCCCCGGCTGCCAGCGGGATCCCGCCAAAGCGCACCTCCAGGTAGCGCTGCAGGAACTGGATGGCCAGCTCGGCCTGGGGCAAGTTGGACTGGCGCAAGTGTTCTAGGCAGGCTTCAGGACCTAGATGGGCTGGGATCCCCACTGCCGTCGCCAGCTCCCGCAGTTGGAGGTAAAGCCTTGAGATGGCCTGGCGGCGCTGCTGGGACTTGGGCAGGGCCGTCGGGATCCAGCGCATGCCAGCAAAGGCCAGACTTGGCAGCAGGATCCCGATCATCCAGGTGGGCCATTCTGGGGGCGGCTGCCACAGGGATCCCATCACCACCCCATTGCCAAGCGTGGCCAAGAGGACCCATCCCCCATCCCGCCAGTGCAAAGCTTGGTAGCGGCGGCGGCGGCCCCAGTAGGCCGTGAAGCCGGTGATCAAAATCACCCCCAGCAGCGGCAGGCTGTTTTGCTGCAGCCTTTGCCCCCAGCCCACCAAGCTGCGGCGGAGGGCGGCAACGACATCCTCCTGCTTTTGGGGAGCGGTCACGCGGCTGGCCAGCTCCTGAATCTGCCGCCAGATCTGCCGCTGGGTGGATAGGTCGTACTGGATGACGTACTTAAACCAACGGAAGCGCAGGCTGTCGTAAAAATCTTGCAGGGGATCCCACCAGCTTTGCCGCTGGCTAACATTGGCCTCTGGCGGCGTGGCGTCGAAGCGGATCCATCCATAGGGGCCAAAGGGGATCTCCGTCCAAGAATGGGCATCGGCGTTGCGCACCGCCAGGTACTTCTCCTGCGCCACCCAGCGCCCGCCCAAAAAACCATTGACCACGCGGGCCGGGATGCCAAGGCTGCGGGCCAGCACCGTCAGGGCGGTGGCAAAGTATTCGCAGTGGCCGCGGCGGTGGGTAAACAAAAAGGCCTCCAAAGGCGGCTCGGCCCCGGGATCCGGCAGATCTGTGGTGTAGGCGTAGTTCTCCAGCAGGTAGTTCTGCAGAGCCGCTACCTTGCCAAAGACGTCGGGGATCCCAGCCGTGATCTCCTCTGCCAAGGCGGGAATGCGCGGATCTAGATCTGCCGGCAACTGCAGGTAGGCTGCCCGCTGGATGGGGTCAAGAGCACTCAGCAGCTCCTCCTGGCTAAGCTGGCGCAGGCGGGGCTCCAGATCGCGGGGGATCCAGCTCACGGCGCGGTAGAGATAGGGCAGCCGGGGGGGCAGAGAATGGCTGACATCCCCGCTCTCGTGCAGGAGGAGGCGGCGAGTTTGCCGTTGCCATGCCTGCTGAGGGGTCATCACTCCACCCCGATCCAACCACTCCACCTCCAGCAGCGGCGCCACCCCAAAGACGGTGTTGGTGGCCAGCGGCTCTAGGTAGATAAGCTGCTCCAGGGGGAAGAACTGGAGGTCGCTAGCGGTGGGGATCAAGGGGGAAGCCGAGAGATCAAAAACCCCTGCTGCAGTGGGGAAAATCGGGATCGCGTGGTCCAGCGTCCGCGACCAAGCCCGCCCGTCGTAGCGATCAAAGCTGATCCCCCGCCAGTAGAGGGACTCCACCTGGGGCGGCACCCCCGCCGGGAACTCCACCCGCATGACAACAGTGCTGTCGGTCTTGAGGGTGCCGAACTCCCCCAGGCTGACTTCCTCGGCAAAGCCGGTGGTCATCACCGGCGAGCGGGTCTGCCGGCCTAGGAGCCCCAAGCTAAGGCGCGGAAAGAGGAAAAACAAAACCACCGAGAGAAGGGTTGCCAGCAAAGCCAGGGATCCAAGCAACCCCAGAAAGTTGAGGTCGATCCCGCGGACTTGGCTAGCCGCCTGGGGGTGCTGCTCCGCCTGCAGGCGCAGGTGATAGAGGGTGAGGTTAACCAGCCCCACCCCCACATACAGCAGGAATAAAAACCCAAAGCTGACGTCCTCGTTAAAGAGGGTGGCAATGGCCATCAGAAGCAAAGACAACACCGCCAACTGAATGTGGTCGGCTGCCCGCTCCCGCTGAAACAACTTGGCCCCCGTAAGGTAGAGCACCAGGCCTATGGCCCCATCCGAAAGCGGCAGCACGCCCGCAAGCACCAGGGCCGCCAAGCCGACCAGCACGCTCACCGTCAGGGGCATCCACAGGGGCGCATAGCGGGCAAAGCTAATGCGGGGCGGCTCCCAAAACCAACTGGCAGCCCCCGCCGCCAAGCAGAGGGCGATAACCGCCGGCGACAGGGCCTGATCCCCAAGGCAGAGGGCCGTAAAGGCAATCCCCACCAGCAGGTAGATGAAGAGCTTTTGGACGGCAAGCAGTGGCCAGCTCATGGGCTAGGTTGCTTCGGGATCCCTCAAGTGGCCCTTCCAAGATAGCCAAGTCTTTCCTCTTCTCCTGCCCCCTATTGCCGCCACCCCTTGCGATGGGGAGAAGACAGACTTCTGCTGCAGCACTAGAATCGTTAATGTTCCTTAACTTTTGTCGTTTTTCGACTCGCCAATTTTGGGCAGAGTCTCCACCCACGCTGCACACAGAGGGGATGAGATGTCCGGCCAAAACGAAATCCATGTGGTGGGGGCACGGCAGCACAACCTCAAAAACCTCGAGCTGCGGATCCCGCGCAATCGCCTGGTGGTGTTTACCGGCGTCTCCGGCTCTGGAAAATCTTCTCTGGCCTTCGACACCATCTTTGCCGAGGGGCAGCGGCGCTACGTGGAGTCCCTTAGCGCCTATGCGCGGCAATTTCTGGGGCAACTGGACAAACCGGATGTAGACCGCATCGAGGGCTTGAGCCCGGCCATTGCCATCGACCAAAAGTCCACCAGCCACAACCCCCGCTCCACGGTTGGCACCGTAACCGAAATCTACGACTACCTGCGGCTGCTGTATGGGCGGGCCGGGATCCCCCACTGCCCCCATTGCGACCGGGTGATTGCCCCCCAGACGGTGGATCAAATGGTGGACCAGATCCTGGCCCTGCCGGAGCGGACGCGCTTTCAGTTGCTTGCGCCCGTGGTGAGGGGAAAAAAGGGCACCCACGCAGCGCTCTTGCAAAGCCTGCGCCAGCAGGGGTTTGTGCGGGTGCGCATCGACGGCCAGGTGCGGGATCTCAGCGAGGAAATTGAGTTGGCCAAAAACAAGGCCCACACCATTGAGGTGGTGGTGGATCGGCTGGTTAAGGGCCCGGAGATCGCAGAGCGGCTGGCCGATTCCCTGACCACCTGTCTGCGCCAGTCGGGGGGACTGGCGGTGGTGGAGCTCTTGCCCCGTGAAGACGAACGGGAACACCTGCTGCAAAAAGTAGCCGAGGTGGCGGGGCAGTACCTCAACGGCAAGCCAACGGAGCTGATCTTTTCGGAACAATTTGCCTGCCCCGAACACGGCTCCGTGCTGGGCGAGCTGTCGCCGCGGCTATTTTCCTTTAACTCCCCCATCGGCGCCTGTCCCGTCTGTCACGGCCTGGGCTTTGAACCCATCTTCGACCCCGACCGGATCGTGCCGGATCCCAAGCTCCCCCTTTATGCGGCCATTGCCCCCTGGGCGGAGCGGGAGAACCCCTACTATCTGGCGCTGCTGGCGGGGGCTGCTAAGGCCTTTGGCTTTGAGCTCAGCAGCCGCTGGTGCGACCTTACCCCCGAGCAGCAGCAGCTCCTCCTCTACGGCAGCGACCAGGAGATCTACGTTGAGGCGGAATCCCCCCAGGGGAGCCGGGGCTACTACCGCCGCTTCGAAGGGGTGATCCCGCAGTTGCAGCGGCACTACCAAGAAACCACCTCCGAAACCTACCGGCAAAAGCTGGAGACCTACCTCACCTACCGCCCCTGCGCTGCCTGTGGCGGATCCCGGCTGCGGCCAGAGGCCCTGGCCGTGCGCGTCGGTGGCTACCGCATCACGGATCTCACCGAGATCTCCATCCGCGACTGCCTGCAGCGCCTGGAGCAGCTCCAGCTTACCCCCCGCCAAGCGCAGATTGCCGAGCTAGTGCTGCGGGAGATCAAAACCCGCCTGCAGTTTTTAATTGACGTGGGCCTTGACTACCTCACCCTGGCCCGACCGGCCATGACCCTTTCGGGGGGCGAGGCGCAGCGGATCCGGCTGGCCAGCCAGATTGGCTCCGGCCTAACGGGGGTGCTCTACGTGCTGGACGAACCCTCCATTGGCCTGCACCAGCGGGATAACCAACGCCTCTTGCAAACCCTATTCCGCCTACGGGATCTGGGCAACACCTTAATTGTGGTGGAACACGATGAAGAGACCATTCGCGCCGCCGACCACATCGTGGACATTGGCCCCGGCGCTGGCATCCACGGCGGAGAAGTGGTGGCCCAAGGATCTCTAGCCGACATCCTAGCCTGCGAGCGCTCCCTCACCGGCGCCTATCTGGCGGGGCGGCGGCGGATCCCAACCCCAGCTCAGCGGCGACCTGGCAAAGCCGTCTCCCTCAAGCTCACCGATGCCCACAAAAACAACCTCAAGCACATCGATGTGGAGATCCCCCTGGGCAAGCTGGTCTGCGTCACCGGCGTCTCCGGCTCCGGCAAGTCCACCCTGGTCAACGAGTTGCTCTACCCTGCCCTGCAACACTACCTCGGCCAGAAGGTGCCTAAGCCAACGGAAATGGGGGAGCTACACGGCATCGAACACATCGACAAGGTCATTGTCATCGACCAATCCCCCATTGGCCGCACCCCCCGCTCCAACCCCGCCACCTACACGGGCCTCTTTGATCCCATCCGCCAGGCCTTTGCCCAGACTCTAGAGGCCAAGGCCAGGGGCTATCACTCTGGCCACTTTTCCTTCAACGTCAAGGGGGGGCGCTGTGAAGCCTGCAAAGGGCAGGGGGTGAACGTGATTGAAATGAACTTCCTGCCGGATGTGTATGTTACCTGCGAAGTGTGTGGGGGCAGCCGCTACAGCCGCGAGACCCTCCAGGTCAGGTACAAGGGCAAAAACATCGCCGAAGTCCTAGACATGACGGTGGGGGAGGCGCTGGAGTTTTTTGCCGCCCTACCCCCTGCCGCCAAGATTCTACAGACCTTGGCCGATGTGGGCCTTGATTACATCAAGCTGGGGCAGCCCGCTCCGACGCTTTCCGGGGGGGAAGCGCAGCGGGTGAAGCTGGCGGCAGAACTGGCCCGCCGCTCCACCGGCAAAACCCTCTACCTGCTCGATGAACCCTCCACCGGCTTGTCCTTCTACGACGTTCACAAGCTCTTGAATGTTCTGCAGCGGTTGGTGGATGCGGGCAACACCGTACTGGTGATCGAGCACAACCTGGACATCCTCCGCTGTGCCGACTGGATCATTGACCTGGGGCCGGAAGGGGGCGACCAGGGCGGCCAGATTGTTGCCGTCGGCACCCCTGAGGAAGTGGCCGAGCAGCCCGGATCCCACACGGGGCGCTACCTAAAGCAGGCTTTGCAACAACATCCCCCCGGTCAGTAAGAAAGGGAGCGGATGCATACCCAGTTGTTCGCACTATTTGCCCGCCAAACTAAGGAAAAAGCTCTGCAATGACTTCGTTGGAAAACAGCCAGCCCTCGGGCGGGATCAGTCGCAGTCGCCCTCCTTCGCAACTGGCCCAACCTTTTTCAAAATAGGGATCTAGACGCCGCAAAGCCTGCTCCACCCTCGCAGGGCCAAAGCGCTGCCGTAAAGTTGCCAAATCCAGCCCTTCCTGCAAACGCAGCCCCAACATCACCGTATCCATCCAGATTTCTTCTGCAGAGGCTGGTGGCGGGAGAGGGTGAACTTGGGCTTTGACCTGTTCAAAATACTTATGGAGAGTTTTCGGCTGTTGAATACGCCGCCCCCCTTCGTAGCCGACCGATCCCATGCCAAAGCCAAAGTAAGGGCGATTTTCCCAGTACACCCGGTTGTGGCGACAGGCATACCCAGGGCGGGCAAAATTGGAGATCTCGTAGTGGATGTAGCCGGCTTGGGTGAGCAGCTCCCGCGCCATCAAGTACATTGCAACTGTGATTTCCTCAGGGGGCAAAGGGGCATCCCCCGGTCGGTACATCCGGCCAAAGCGGGTTCCCGGCTCAATGGTTAAATCATAGATGGAGACATGGGTAGGGTTGATCTCAAGAACAGCCTGCAGCGATTGCTGCCAGTGCGCCAACGTCTGGTAGGGCAGTCCAAAGATCAAGTCCAGGTTGAAATTCGCAAAGCCCACTGCCTGCAAGTCGGCCACAGCTTCGTAAACTTCTTCCACTCCATGCAGGCGACCGCAGGCGGCCAGCAGCTCCGCTTGAAAGGCCTGTACCCCCAGGCTAATGCGGTTAACCCCCAGATCCCGGTAGCCCGCCAACTGCTCCCGCGTCAGGGTGCCGGGGTTGGCCTCGAGCGAAATCTCGCAGTCAGGATGTAAGGGGATCCTCTCCCTGAGTTGAGCCAAGATCCGGCCCAATTGCTCCACCGTCAGCAGGGAAGGGGTGCCGCCGCCAAAGAAAATGCTGGTCAAGGGTTGGGGATCCCCAGCCAAATGGCGGTAGCGGTAGGCCCCCCCAATCTCTTGGCAGAGCACCTGCACATAGGTTTCTATTAGCTCGCGCGTGCCTAGGCCGGTGGCAAAATCGCAGTAGTGGCAGCGCTGCTGGCAGAAGGGGATGTGCAGATAGGCGGCCTCTGGCCAGCCAAGCTGAGTGGAGAGGGCAAAGTCTTCTGCAGAGGCTGCAACCACCATAGCTCCCTACCTTGCTAAAACCACTATACTGGTAGGCTTGTAAGGGATCCCATGAACGCTGTGCGCCTGGCAGTGATTGACTACGAGGCCGGCAACCTGCATTCGGCTTGCAAAGGGCTAGAGCGGGCTGGAGCCGAAGTGCAGCTGGTCACAGAGCCGGCTGGGCTGGCGGCTTTTGATGGCCTCGTTCTGCCGGGAGATGGGGCCTTTGACCCAGCCATGCAGCAGTTGCGGGCGCGGGGCTTTGTGGAGGCTATCCAAGAAGCAATCGAGCGGCAGCAGCCCTTTCTGGGCATCTGCCTTGGGCTGCAGGTTTTGTTTGAGGGGAGCGAAGAGGGGGTGGAGCCAGGGCTGGGCCTTGTACCCGGACAAGTGCGACGCTTTCAACCGGAGCCAGGCCTGCGCATCCCCCACATGGGCTGGAACCAGTTGCACCTCACCCAGCCCCTGTCTCCTCTTTGGGCAGGGATCCCTGACCAAAGCTGGGTTTACTTTGTCCACTCCTATCATGCCGTGCCCGAGGATCCCAGCTGGGTGGTCGCCACTACCCAACACGGCAGCCAAACCTGTGTGGCCGCCATTGCCCGCGGCGCCCTGTTTGCCACCCAATTTCACCCCGAAAAGTCCGGCCCTGTAGGCTTGAAGATATTGCAAAACTTTGTCGAGTTTGTTGCCCGTCGCTTGCCTACTGCCGGCGCCTAGCGTTCCATGAACTACTGGCTGATGAAATCGGAGCCCCGCGTCTACAGCATCTGGGATCTGCAGCGGGAGGGCCAAACCCTTTGGGACGGCGTGCGCAACTACCAAGCCCGCAACTACCTAAAAGCCATGCAGGTGGGGGATCGCGCCTTTTTCTACCACTCCAACGCTAGCCCCCCCGGTATTGTTGGTTTGATGGAGATCCGAGAAACCCAGGTGGTGGATCCCAGCCAGTTTGATCCCACCAGCCCCTACTACGATCCCAAGTCAACTCCTGCAGCGCCCCGCTGGCACACGGTGCGGGTGGAATTCGTCGCCGCCTTTGAGCGCTTGATCCCTTTGGCCGAGTTGCGGGCCACTTTTACCCCTGCAGAGTTGGAGGTGGTGCGGCGAGGTACGCGCCTATCGGTGATGCCCGTTTCCCAAGCTGTTGCAGAGCGGCTGCTGGCCTTGGCGACCTCTTCTCCCTAGCCCTACCAGGTTGGAGCAAGCCAGCCGGGACTCCCTATCCTTGCCAAAACCTTCAAAAGCCAAAGGCTGAGAGGCCCCAGCGCCGCAAGCTCTCGAAAGCGGCGTAGGCCGTTAAATCCGGCTGCAGGGGCGTAATCGACACATAGCCTTCGGCAACCGCCCGCACATCGGAGCAGGGATCCACCTCCTCTTCCACCACCTCTCCTGCCAGCCAGTAGTAGGCCTTGCCACGGGGATCTACTCGTTTCTCGTAGAGATCCGTGTACTTGCGCCAGGCCAGGCGGGCCAAGACCATGCCGCGTATTTCAGCCAGCTCTAGCGGGGGCACGTTGACGTTCAACAGCATCGGCTTCTCTAAAGGCTTCAGGCTCAGCTTCTCCAGCAGCATCAGCACCACCTGGGCCGCCGGCTGAAAATCCTGGTGGGTAAAGCTGGCCAGGCTCACGGCTAGGCTGGGGATCCCTTCCAACAACCCTTCCATGGCCGCTGAGACGGTGCCGGAGTAGAGTACATCGGTGCCCAAATTGGCTCCCTGATTGATGCCGGAAATCACCCAATCGGGAGGATGATCCAGTAGCCCGTCCAGACCCAGCTTGACACAGTCCGAAGGCGTGCCCGAACAGGCCCAGGCTTGCACCTCAGGGGGGAACCCCTCCCGCACCGGATCCAGCCTTAGAGGCTTGTGCAAGGTTAGGGCATGGCCAGTGGCCGAGCGCTCCCGATCCGGACAGACTACGGTCACCTGGTGCCGGCCCATCTGAGCCAGCGCTGCCACCAAACACCGCACCCCCGCCGCCTGAATGCCGTCATCGTTGCTCACGAGAATCTTCATCGGTGCCCCTCCTCACCGCCTCCAAGATCCTGCTATCTACTGCCAAGCCCCCAGCCGGCCAGGAGCCAGGAGAAGAAGAGTGCGGCTTCCGCATGTTACCATTGGACATAGGTCTATAGAGGACATCCGTAGAACCACGGTGTTGCTCTGTAAATCTTAAGTGTCATTATGAAACTAAGGTAAAGCTACTACTGAAGCTTCCTTCCTTCTGGTTTATCCTCCCGTTAGCGTTTCAACCCCTCTTTGTGGCTTGATGAAGCGGAAGAGGCGGTAAGGTTCACCCAGTCGCTCACAGGAAGTTTATCCCATGTCCCTGGTTTCCATCGCGTCAGCAGCAGAGGCTCCAGAATGGCCGGAGCTGTGTCAGTGGGCGGAGGAGCACTACCGCTGTCGCACTTTTCCCAAGGACGTGCGCATCCCCACCCGTCCGGGCTTGGTCTACATCACCCAAGAAGGCGTGGTGCGCCTGGTCAGCCAAACGCCAGAGCGGCGGGAGGTTTTTGTCGGGTTTATCACTGCCGGCATGCCCTTTGAGGTGAGCAATCCGGAGCGCTTTGAGTTGAAAGCCTGTACCCACGTCGAGCACACCACGGTGATGTGGTTTTACTGGCAGGATCTGGAGCAGTGGCCCCATTTGCACCAGAAAGTTCAAGAAAGCTTCCGCCAGCAACTACAACGCAAGTTGCTTTGGTTAGGCAACTTGGGCCAACGGCGGGCCATTGACCGCCTCAAGGGCTTCCTAACGCTGTTGATTGAAGAGTACGGGCAGCCCTGTGAACAGGGGATGTACCTTCCCTGGACGCTGACCCACGCCCAAATTGGGGATGCCATTGGGGCTACGCGCGTAACGGTCACTCGCCTGCTGGGATCCCTGCGCTCGAAAGGGTTTGTGCAGATCCTGGAGCCCAATCTAATTTGCATTCCTAACGAGGTGAAGCTGCAGCCTGTGCCGAAAAGGGCGGCCACTGCTTAAGCTATGGGTCTACAGCTCTACTACCGTGCGTGGGGAGAAGGGATCCCTTCCCTGCCCATCCTATTGCTCCACGGCCATCCGGGCAATGCTGACTGCATGGAAGTTTTTGCTGAGGCGGTGGCGGGGATGCACCCCTGTGTGGCGCCGGATCTGCGCGGCTACGGGCGTTCGCAGGTACGGGATCCCTTTGAGATGGCAGCTCACCTGGAGGACTTGCAGGAGCTGCTGGATCGCCTGGGCTGGCGGGAGTGTCTGGTGTTGGGTTGGTCTCTGGGCGGGATCCTGGCCCTGGAGTTGGCCTTGCGCCTGCCGCAGCGGGTCAAGGGCTTGGTTTTGGTAGCCAGCGCCGCCTGTCCTCGTAGCAACCATCCCCCCATCACCGTTGGGGATCAGCTCAACACCGGCATTGCTTCGCTGCTCAACTGGCTTTGGCCCGGCTGGAGTTGGAACATCAACACCTTTGGCCGCCGCTCTCTCTACCGCTACCTCATCCAGCAACACACCCCAACCGCCTATCGCTACTTGGCCCAGGCAGCTTTGCCCGCCTATCTGCACACCTCTCCCCAAGCCCGCCAAGCTTTACGCGCCGCCTTGCAACAGGGCTACAACCGCGAAGGGGAGCTGCAGCACCTGCGCCTACCCGTGTTGCTCCTAGCCGGCGAGCGGGATCGCCACATCACTGCCGCTAGCAGCCTGGCCACCGCCCGCCTTCTACCCCAGTGCACCTGCATTGTCTATCCCGGGGTCGCTCATCTTTTCCCCTGGGAGATCCCTGAACAGGTAGGACGGGATCTGCGTCGCTGGCTCAGGGCTCAAGACTGGCCAAAGGGAGGCTCTTCCGACCCACCCTCAGCGGGGGAAGCCGCAGCCTGAACCTGGGCCAGCTTTTGTAGCCGGGCAAAGGCCTCTTCCTCCAGCCGGATCTGCTGCTGCTGCTGTTGTTTCCCCAGCGGCTGTTGCAGCGTGCCCAAAAGTAAGGGCTCGGAGACGCCCGGCTCCGGATGGATGACGGTGCGGGCCTGCAGGGTAAACACCGGCGAGCCGGTGGAGAAGCGACCGGAGGACGCCAAATCGCTGGCCGCCTGCTTCAGCGTGAGGATCAGTTGCTCTGGGGTAATGTCCGGGCTGACGGCAATGACCGCTCGCTCTGCCCCTTGGTCATAGACCGTGGTGTAGGGAGCAGCGCCGGGAATGCGGGAGCGAAAGATTGGCCCCAAACTGAGGGCAAAACAGCCCGCCGTCAAAACCAGGGTGAAGGCCGTGTAGCCCACCAGCGAAAACTTCCACGGCCAGTTGCGGAGCCAGGCCAGCAGGGTAAGCAAAGCCAGCAGGCCTGCCACCCCCAATCCCACCTGCGCGGCAGAGGCAAAGAAAGATTGCAAAGACCCATCCATCATTGGCAGGAGAAGAAGTTCGGACTCAGCAGTCTCATCTTAAGCGGCTTGGCAATCCTCTCAACTGCTCGCTGGCTCTGGCCGAGAGGGTAGGGGCTTGCGGCTCCATCTGCCAAACTAGCTCTCGCTGATCCCAGAAGTGCCGGCAGCTCTGTGCCTTTTAGAACTGTTTTTTATGCTACTGAATGAGCATTGCTGGCAAGAAGAACGCTGAAAACAATGCGAAGGAAACGAACGACGGTATCAGCAAGATGGATATAATGCCAGCGAAGCGGCTTGAGAACTGCCGACATGTCATCTTCAACCCTCTTTGATGGAGCGCGTTACAGCCTTGACTCTCCGGATCCCTCGGTAGCCTTGCAAACCGCGAAAGACTCCCTATTTGCCCTGGGCAACCTCATTGCTGGGATCGTTAACGAATACCACGACGTAGTCAGCAACTCCGTGCTGCTGGAGAAGCTGGAAGCCTTTCGGGTTGTCTACGAAGAGGCCGATGCCCGCCTGCGGAAGCCCTCCTTCCGGATTGCCACCATTGGCACCACCTCTTCAGGCAAGTCCACCATTGTCAACGCTCTCATTGGTCGGAAAATCGCGCCTATCGAGGCCCAGGAGATGAGTGCCGGAATCCTACGGATTAGGCACGGCGAGCGGAGCAAGCTAGTTATCCACAATACAAAAGGAGCCACCTGGGAGTGCGGCACCTGGGAAGACCTGAGGGACGAAGAGATCTACAGCAGGCTCAAGCTGACAATGGAGGCTTACCACCAAGAGCGGCGAAAAAAGAGGAAGAAGGAGGATGAAGCCGAGGTAGTCATCCCTCAGATAGACGTTGAGTGTCCGCTCCTTCCTGTCAGGGCTTCTTCTCTGTTAAACCTGCCTGAGGGCTTACAGGTTGAGATTTATGACTTGCCTGGCCTGAACTCAATCCAAGATAGAACAAGCCTCAGGATCATCCAAGAGCATGTCAGCAAGTGCTTCAGCCTCGTTGCACTGGATTACTCTCAGACAGATTGGCAAAGACGAGAAGCCCTCTTGAGAGAGCTAAAGGATGTTGTGGAGTTTCTCCGAGGTCAAACCAGCTTGATGATTTTCTTGCTCAATAGGGTTGACATGCGAAATCAAACCGACAACCCTCTAGAGCAAAAGGTCGAGGAGCTGAGAGAGGAAATTAAGGAGATTCTGGATCTTCCAGAGCTGCCTTTTATCATTCCGCTCTCTGCTAAGGCGCTCTTCTATGCCCAATGTGCCTGGGGAGCCAACTCTTCCGAAGGATCGGATGTGGATCCCAGTACTAGACAATGGATGCTCAGCGCTCTTTTTGAAGACTGTGCTAATCTCATCAGGGCTTCTACAAGAGGTGATAGGGAGCTGAAGTCTTGGATAGCAGACCTTGAAAACAAAGTCGAGGAAGGGCAGGCAATATCTGACAATGACACTAGGCTCTTGCTTGGCTACATCCGAGAGTGGAGCGGCGGCAACTTGCTATGGAGGGCATTGCGAGAAAGGATTCAAGCAGACACTGCAAGAGTTGTTATTCTCCCGGCAGTGCTACAAGTGATCAACTCAGCTAGAGAGATTAGCAGTGCCCTAGATGTCATAATCAATACAAGACGAATTCAGACGCTAGAGGAAGTAGATAGGCAAAGAAAATATATTCAAGAGAGACAAGAGCAATGCAAGGAAGCAATCAATCAAGTTGCCCAATCGTTTATCGCTGACATTACAGACTTACTCAACCAAGTTGCCAGTGCTAGTGGCACTCCTGAGTCCCTATCAAAGATTGAGGAGGAAGCCAGAAAGAAGGGCTGGCAGGGGTTTCCCGATTTTATTGACTTTGTGGACGAGCAAGTTAAAGATTTGATTAATAAAATCATTGCTCCAGTTCGAGATGCACTCAAGCAAGAAATTGGTGTTTATCCGCTAGAAGATTCTCTGAAAGAAGTGATCCCTGCTCACATTGCCAACCTCGTTGCTAGATCTTGCGACGTGACACTCAGAACGTTGAGGGATTGTGAGTGTCAGGGAGACAGCCTGATTCTGAGAGTACCTGTTGAGGAGAAAACCAAAAAGCCTCATGAGAAGATAGAAAGAGCTGAGCGCGCTGTTTTAGCTCTCTACCAATCGGTTAGGGACGCTCTCGAACATAGGGCCGAGTTTCTGTTACAGGCGAAGGCTCAAACTTTTGAGAGATTTGCGAACTCATTGATCTCTCAGCTTATTGCAAACCTTATTGGAGCCGTTGAAGAAATCCTCACAGTCTCCGAGGAAGATAAGCTAGGGATCCAGGAATTGATTCAAACTGGCGTTAAGCTGAGAGGCGAGCCCTTGCGCCTTACGCAAGATGTCTTTCTCTTTAATAAAAGAGCAAAGATAGAGACTACAAAGAAGGACAAAACTACAATAGTCGAGGAGCCTAGTTCTTGCTTTGGAGGCAAGAAGTACAAGATAGCTAAAGTTGGGACGGAGTTCTATCAACAGCTAATTGTACCCAGCTTCGATAAGATGGCTGAGGAGTGGTCAAGCGGAGCAGATGCTGGGAAACAAAGATTGTGGAAAGTCTTACAAGAATGGATAGTAGGTTACATAGAAAAACTAAGAGAGGCTACTCAAGAATTGGTCAGAAAGGCGCTTGATCTTTCTATGGATGAGCTAGAGAGGCAAAGGAAGGTGATTGATGAGAACCTTAGCCAAGCGGTAGCGATGGCCAAAGATCTGGAGAATAGGAAGAATGCAATTGAAAGCCATATTCAGACCTTGTCTCGCATAGGGAGTGGAAGTGATGAGTGAGAACGACAAAGAGCAGAGACAGCTTCTTAGGCTAGCTGCTGTATTGATTGTAGCTATCGTCGGTGGTGCTGTTTGGGGGCCAGGGGGGGCTGTTGTTGTAGCATTACTTTTGCTTGTAGCAAGTTCGCCTTTGCTTGTAGCAAGTTCGCCCGAAAATTTGCCCGAACCCAAACCTTCCGAACGCGAAAGTTGGGTCGTGCTAGCCTTGAGGGCTAGCCAGTTTCGCGAATACTTTTCTCACCTTTCTCCCGGACAAAAAATAACAGAGAAGAATGCGTGTGAGCTTCTGTATAAAAGCTCAAAGTATATCTGGAGAGGCACACAGAAAGAGTTTGAGGCTCTGAAAGAGGAAGTCGAGAAGTTTCCGGCTGAAAATCTCAATGATGAAAGTGCTTTTTATCTAGTGGCCCTCGAGACTGACGAGGAGCTTCCTGGACTTCGCAAAGATGCGAGTCCTCTTGAGCGAAGGGATGCGTTTCTGGCTCTAGCCGGTAAAGCAAAGATTGTCTGGATCTCCCCCCCATTGCATTTAAACTCCTTTGCCAACAAGGGTTTCTACCTTGTGTAACCGGAACTTTGGGAGCGTAAGTCATGCTCATTCCAACTCTCCTTTTTGCTTCTCCTTCGATTGTCAGTGGGCTTTTGGATGGATCCCTGGTTCGCTACGGTGGCGTTGTTCGAGAAGCTGCCACGGGTCGCATCGTCAAGCATTTGGCCGAAGCTCCTGGCCTGACCAGCTTGCTGATGAATGCGCCGGTATCTCCTGAATCCGTGATTAATGCCCTTGGTCACCAAGCCACTCATCGAAAGCTTGAGGTTTTGCAGCAGACTGCCACCAAGATTTTGGGGCTTTCTCAGGTAGCTGCTGGCGCTAGCGTTTTAAACCTGGGGGTTAGCGCTATTGGCTTTACCTACATGCATTTCCGCCTGAATCAGTTGCAAGACTCTATTGCCCGCCTAGAGAAGATTGTTAGGGAAGGGATCCAAGACATTCAGCAAAAGCTAGATACACTTTCCGACCAACTGGCCTATTTGCAAGCTTTGGCCGTTCAGAGTAGAGCCGAAATTCTGTTGGCTATCTCCAATTTGCAGCGTGCCCTTTTCATCCAAAGTCTTGCCAAGCTGCAGGCGGAGCTGGTTAGTTTGCACCGATTCCCAGAGGCTTCTCCTCGCGATGCCCTTAAGGCGCTGGCGGAAGCCCGCATTTTTTTCTCCGACCAAGCCCATCAGATCCCTGTTGAGCGCCAGGCCCACTGCCTACTGCTTGGCGATATTGCCCTCAAGGGTTGGGCAGTTTCCCTAGCGGCGGAATCCCAGCTTCTGCTTAAGCATGGGTACCTGCAAGATGCCGTCGATGCCCTGGACTTCGAGGTTCCTCGTTTCCGGGAACTAAGCGAAAGGTGGTGTGCCGCTCTCTTGCCGGCGGATCGACCTCAGCTCCGGACGGCCTATACGTACAAAGCTCCCGGCTTTGCCGGCCGCATCTCTAGCGAGCGCATCCAGCGCATTGCTCGTCTTTCCCCATTTGATCGAGCGCTTACACCGGAGCAGCGCTTCCTTAGGGAAAAGAATCTTTCTGTCGAGTTTCAGATGACCTACTTCCAAGAGCTGGACAAGTCTTGGTACCTTTCTCAAGCGGCTTTAGCTGAATACTTAGACACCCTCAGCGAGCTCACGGAGCGCCTTGAAAGTCTCCAGTCTTTTGCTCGCCTCTGTCGGGAGCTTAACCAGGCGGATCCGTACCGGTTGATCCCTTCTGAACCCCAAAGTCTCTATCTACTGGCTGCCGAGTAAAGTGGTCAGCCCACCTCGCGGGCAGCCCGCACCAGCAGTCCCGCCATAATTAGTCCAGAGAGAGTTGAGCTGCCGCCGTAGCTAAACAGCGGCAAGGGCACCCCTGTAGTTGGCAGCAAGCCAGTGACCACGCCGATATTCAGCAGTGCCTGCCCCACCAAAAACATCAAACAGCCACAGGCCACCAGCCGCGTGGGCAGGTCGAGACAGCGCCGCATGACCCGCAAGCTTACCCAGGTGTAGGCGCTCAATAGCCCTAGAAAGAAGAGGGATCCCACCAGGCCAAACTCTTCTGCATACACCGCAAAGATGAAATCCGTGTACTGGATGGGCAAGTAGAACAGCTTTTGCAGAGAAAGGCCATAGCCTTTGCCCCACCAGCCCCCTGAGCCAATAGCCAAAAGGCTTTGCACCAACTGGTAGCCATCCCCTTGGGCATTCCCCCAGGGATCCAAAAAGGCAAGGATGCGCCGCCGCTGGTAGTCTTTGCTGAGAATGCTCACCACAGCCGCCAGGATCCCCAGTCCTGCTGTAGCCAAGAGGGTAAAAACGGGGAGCCCGGCAGTCCAGGCCATGACCCAGAGGGTAAGGCCGCAGATGGCGGTGGTGCCCAAGTTGGGCTGGAGGAGGATCCCTAGCAGCGCCAAAGCAAAGAGCCCAACCCAGACGCCGCGAAACCAGGCGGGGTAGTAAAACCAACGGCCAAACACCCAGGCCCCCTGCAGCACCAACAGAGGCTTGAGCAATTCCGAAGGCTGGATGACCACCGGGATCACCTTCAAATCCAGCCAGCGGCTGGCATCCAGGCGGGAAACCCCCAGCCCCGGCACCTGGGTAGCCCAGACTAAGCCAATGCCCAGCAGACAGAGGATCCCGGCCCAGGGGAACCAGCGCCGCAAAGGGATGCGCACCAGAAGTGCGAAGCAGGCCAGCCCCAGCCCTGCCCAGAGCAACTGGCGCTTAAAGAAATAGAGGCCATCGCCAGTAGTCTGCTGCGCCACCGGGTAGGAGGCCGAAAACAGCATCATCAAGCCCACTGCCAGCCAAACCAGCGTCAGCCAGCGCAGCCAGCGCGCTTCAGCATTCCAGGGATCCCACAAGGGCTTGGCAACAGGCGCGGAAGTGGTGGCCACGGTGCTCGAAGCTGGGGTACTGGTCAAAGCTGGCACAAGCGGGCGACAGCAAAACGGTAATGGGCCGAGCGGGATCCGCCAGGGCTTGCGCTAGGGAGCAAGCGGCTGCAAAGGCCCTTTCCACCGCTACCTCTAGAGTTGGCAGGATCTCGACGTCAGTATAGCGGATTGCCCGGAGAGCCTGGGCCAGGGCAGGAGCAGCCTCCCCAATGAGCAACACGCGGGCCACCTTAGCCTGAATAAGCCGCAGCCAGGCCGAGGGGTCCCCCTGTTTGGCCCTTCCACCGGCAATGAGGATGATGGGCGGGGAGAGGGCGTTGAGGGCCACCCAGCCGGCCTCGTAGTTGGTGGCTTTGCTGTCGTTGACAAAGCGGATGGGGGTGGATCCCACCTGGATTTGGGCTACCCGCTCCAAGCGATGGGGCATGCCAGCAAAAGAGCGGATGGCTCCCTGAATGGCAGTGTTAGGGATCCCGGCCAGATGGGCAGCCGCTGCCGCCAAGAGCAAGTTCTGCAAGTTGTGAGGACCAGGGCAGCGCTCGGCAAAATCCTCCAGCTCCGCCACCGCTTCCCCCTGGATGTAAAGGGTGCTCCCCCGCAGGAAGACATCCGCTTGCGGATCTTGCAGGGAAACCCAGTAGGTGTTTTCCCAGTCTCGCCGCCGGCGAAAGAGGTAGGGATCCTCGCCGTTGACCACCCGCCACTGGGCCCGCTCCAGCAGCCGCGCCTTAAAGCCGGCGTAGCGCTCCAGGGTGCCGTGCCGCTCTAGGTGATCGGGGGTGAAGGTGGTCCATACCCCAATGCGGGGTGGGCTGCCAGGGGAGCTCTGCATCAGACGGCTGCTGGCCTCCAGTTGGTAGCTGCTTAGCTCTGCCACGATCCAATCCGGCCGCCGCTGCCCTTGCCAGGTCTCCAGCGCCACCTGAGACAGAGGTAAGCCAATGTTGCCGCAGGGGATCCCTTCTAGCCCTCCCGCTTTAAACATCTCCGCCACCAGGGCCGTGGTGGTGCTTTTGCCGTTGGTGCCCGTGATCCCTACCCAAGGCAGATGCTCAAGGAACTGCCAGGCCAGCTCCGCCTCTCCCACCACCTCGATCCCTTGCCGACGCGCCTCTTGCAGCAAGGGGTGATCCCAGGCAATGCCCGGGCTGACCACCACCTGCTCCACTCCCGGCAGCAGTTGAAAAGGCTGGCCCAAGTGGACAGGGATCCCTTCTTGTTCCAGCTCTGCCTGCCGTTGCCGCAAGAGCTCCGAATCCTGCTCGTCCCAAACCCACACCTCTTTTCCTTGGGCCCGCAGCAGCCGTGCAGCCGACCAACCTGCGATCCCCAGTCCCAAAACCTGATGGCCCACGTCTATCCCCTTGGAACTTTGGCTTGCAGATGCATCTTACGGCTCTGGCCGCCCTCTAGAGCGCGGCGCGGGGCTAGGGATGGGGGCGACAGAGAAAGGAGAGCACCTCGCCCATGAGACGGTTTATGGCTTGGTACTTCTCAGGGGGAGCTGAGAGAATCTCTGCTTCCGACTGCACATAGGTAGATGGCAATAACTCGTTGCGGCAGTGGGAGACAAGCCCCTGCACCAATTCTGGCGTGGTTTCCAAGTGAAACTGGAGGCCAATCACTGAACGCCCAAGCTGAAAGGCCTGGTTCTCACAGCCTTCGCTTTTGGCAAGGTGAATTGCACCAGGGGGCAGCTCGAAGGTTTCCCCGTGCCAGTGAAAAACCTCAATCGAGGGCGGAAAAGGAAAGGCCAGCTCGTTCGCTGGTTGGATCCCTTGCACGGGCCACCAGCCTATTTCCTTAACACGATTTGGAAACACTCGGCTACCCATTGCGCTGGCAATCAGTTGCGCCCCCAGACAGATGCCCAAAATGGACTTGCCGGCCTCGATGGCATTGCGGATAAACTCCTTCTCCTGCACCAGCCAAGGGAACGCGCTTTCGTCATTGGCACTCATGGGGCCACCCATGACGATGAGCATGTCAAATTCATCCAGGCTCGGCAATCTTGTCGATTCAAAGAACTTTGTGCCCGTTACAGGGTATCCCTTGGCTTTGAGCCAGGACTCTATGTAGCCGAGACCTTCAAACGCCACATGTTGTAAGTAATGGGCCCGCATGCTGATTTCAATGACTAACCCCCTAGCCTAGCACAGCTCCTGTGGCTTCCTTGCTGGCAGTGTTTCCGAGACTAGGAGACTAAGTCTTCTAGGACTAAGTCTGGGATGAAATTATACAAGTTAGCCAACCTTTGTACTCGCGCGGAAGTTTGCCCAACAGAAGGACGGGAAGTGGTTTTCCTGGCCTCTGAAAGTAGATAACTCTCTAGTGAACTTGCTGACTGCCTCAGACTGCAAGCCTCAACCGCTAGCTCATTTCAAGGTTATTGGCGTACGCAGAAACTGGGCGCTGGCCAGGAGGACTCCCTAAAGCTTTTAGAGAAGACCGCTATGATGGCCTAAAAAGGTTGCAATTTCCAACAGTAAATAGAGTGAGGAAAGCCTCGATTCTACCTCGTAGGGCGCAAGAGAGCCGCACTCGGCTCTTCCGGGGCCATATCCTTGGGCTTTTGCCAAGAGGAGAGCCCCCCTTTGCAATTATTGCGAATTGTTACGAGACTGGCGTCATGCCCCCGGCAGGGATCCAGTTCTCTGGTAGAACGGGAAACAGGTGCTAGGGAAGAATGCCCATTCCCGGCCTACTTGCTTTTTGGCGTTGCAGGACGGAGAGCGACCGCATGTTTACTCTGGTTAAGCCCATCACCCGCCACGTGGCCCCTGCTGAGCTGGGGGGACGCCGACTGATGAAGGTGGTGTACGTGGTGTTGGAGCCGCAGTATCAGAGTGCCCTGACGGCGGCAGTCCAGCGCATCAACGCCCACAACCCCAAGCTGGCGGTGGAGCTGTCTGGGTATCTGGTGGAGGAGCTGCGGGATCCCTCGGGGTATGAGGCTTTCCAGCGGGATCTGGAGACGGCCAATGTCTTTATCGGCTCCTTGATCTTCATTGAGGACATCGCCCAGAAGGTAGTGCAGGCAGTAGAACCTCTGCGGGAGCGGCTGGATGCAGTGGTGGTGTTCCCCTCCATGCCGGAGGTGATGCGCCTTAATAAGCTGGGATCCTTTTCCATGGCGCAACTGGGCCAGTCTAAGAGCGCCATTGCCCAGTTCATGCGCAAGCGCCAGCAGGGATCCAACTTCCAAGAGGGGATGCTGAAACTGCTGCAGACCCTGCCCAAGGTGCTGAAGTACCTGCCCTTTGACAAGGCCCAGGATGCCCGCAACTTCATGCTTAGCTTCCAGTACTGGCTGGGCGGATCCCGCGAGAACCTGGAGAACTTTTTGCTGATGCTGGCGGATCGCTACCTGCCGGGGATGCGGGGACAGCTCTCCTTTGCCGAGCCAGTGACCTATTTGGAGATGGGCATTTGGCATCCCCTGGCGCCGCAGATGTTTGCCAGCCTGGCGGAGTATTGGGATTGGTACAATGCCCGCGAGGATCTGCCAGAAGACGTAAAGGATCCCTTGGCTCCCTGCGTGGGGTTGGTGCTGCAGCGCACCCACCTGGTGACGGGGGATGATGCCCACTACGTGGCGATGGTGCAGGAGCTGGAGTCGCGGGGGGCACGGGTGGTGCCGGTGTTTGCCGGCGGCTTGGACTTCTCCAAGCCGGTGAACGAGTTTTTCTGGAACGAGCAGAAGACAGCCCCAATTGTGGATGTGGTGGTGTCCCTAACCGGCTTTGCCCTAGTGGGGGGCCCGGCGCGGCAGGATCACCCCAAGGCTGTGGAGACGCTGCAGCGGTTGAATCGCCCCTACATGGTGGCCCTGCCCTTGGTGTTTCAATCCACCGAGGAATGGGCTGCTAGTGACTTAGGCCTGCACCCGGTGCAGGTGGCGCTGCAAGTTGCCATTCCTGAGCTGGACGGGGCCATCGAGCCAATCATCCTCTCGGGGCGAGACGCCGTCACCGGCAAAGCCCATGCTCTGCAGGATCGGATTGAGCTGATTGCAGCGCGGGCCCTCAAGTGGGCCAACCTGCGGCGTAAGCCCAAGCTGGAGAAGAAGATCGCCATCACTGTCTTCAGCTTCCCGCCAGACAAAGGCAATGTGGGGACAGCAGCCTACCTAGATGTGTTTGCCTCCATCCACCGCGTCATGCAGGCCCTGGCCCACAACGGCTACGACCTGGGGCCAGAGCTGCCCAAAACACCGCAGGAGTTGATGGAGTCCATCCTGCACGATGCCCAGGCCCAGTACGCCAGCCCAGAGCTGAACGTGGCTGCCAAGCTGTCGGTGCGGGAATACGAGGCCCTGACCCCCTATGTCAAAGCCATTGAGAAATATTGGGGGCCACCCCCAGGGCACCTGAACACTGATGGGCAAAATCTGCTGATTTACGGCAAGCACTTTGGCAACGTGTTCATTGGGGTGCAGCCCACCTTTGGCTACGAAGGGGATCCCATGCGGCTGCTTTTTTCTAGATCGGCCAGCCCCCACCATGGTTTTGCGGCCTACTACACCTATTTGGAGAAGGTGTGGGGAGCCGATGTGGTGGTGCACTTTGGCACCCATGGCTCTTTGGAGTTCATGCCCGGTAAGCAAATTGGCATGTCGGGCGAGTGCTACCCGGATAATTTGATTGGATCCCTGCCCAACCTCTACTACTACGCCGCCAACAATCCCAGCGAGGCCACCATTGCCAAGCGGCGCGGCTACGCTTGCACCATCAGCTACCTGACACCGCCGGCAGAGAATGCCGGCCTCTACAAGGGGCTGCAGGAGCTGCGGGAGCTGATTGGCTCTTACCAAACCCTGCGGGAGGGGGCACGGGGCATTGCCATTGTCAACGCCATCTGTGACAAGGCGCGCCTGGTCAACCTGGATAAGGATGTGGAGCTGCCAGAGGGGGATGCTGCCCAGCTGACTCTGGAAGAACGGGACACAGTGGTGGGCAAGCTCTACGCCAAGCTAATGGAGATTGAGTCGCGGCTATTGCCCTGTGGTCTGCATGTCATCGGGGCGCCCCCCACGGCAGAGGAGGCCATTGCCACGCTGGTCAGCATCGCCAGCATTGACCGCCCAGAAGAAGGGATCCTCAGCCTACCCCGCATTATTGCCCAGAGCCTGGGCCGGGATATCGACGAGATCTACCGCAACCGGGATCGGGGGCACCTGGCGGATACGGAGCTGCTGGACCGCATCAACAAGGCCTGCCACAAGGCAGTGGCGGCCCTGGTGCAGGAGCAAACCGACGCCCAGGGGCGGGTCTCCAGGGTGGCCAAGCTCAACTTTTTCAACATGGGACGGCAGGCCCCCTGGCTGGTGGCCCTGAAGGAGGCGGGCTATCCCCAGGTGGATGCGGAGCTACTCAAGCCTTTGTTCGAGTTTTTGGAAGAGTGCCTTAAGCAAATTACGGCTGACTACGAGCTGGGATCGCTGCTGCGGGCCTTGGAAGGGGAGTACATCCCACCGGGGCCCGGCGGGGATCCCATCCGCAACCCCAATGTGTTGCCGACGGGGCGCAACATCCATGCTTTGGATCCCCAGTCCATCCCCACCGCAGCGGCCATCAAGTCGGCGGAGATCGTGGTGGAGCGGCTGCTAGCCCGCGAGTTGAGCGCCAACGGCGGCAGGTACCCGGAAACCATCTCGGTGGTGCTCTGGGGCACGGACAACATCAAGACCTATGGGGAATCGCTAGCCCAGGTGCTGTGTTTGCTGGGGGTGCGTCCCAAGCCGGATGCCCTGGGGCGGGTGAACAAGGTGGAGCTCATCCCCCTGGAGGAGCTGGGGCGTCCCCGCATTGACGTGGTGGTCAACTGCTCCGGCGTGTTCCGGGATCTCTTTGTCAACCAAATGGCTCTCCTCGACCGGGCAGTGAAGCTGGCGGCCCTGGCCGATGAGCCGCTGGAGCTCAACTTTGTGCGCAAGCACGCCCTCCAGCAGGCCAAGGAGCTGGGGCTGACGCTGGAGCAGGCGGCAACGCGGGTCTTTTCCAACGCCTCCGGCTCCTACTCGGCCAACATTAGCCTGGCGGTGGAAAACAGCTCCTGGGAGGACGAGAGCGAGCTGCGGGAGATGTATCTATCCCGCAAGTCCTTTGCCTTTGGCTCGAATCTGCCCAACCAGCAGATGCGGCAGCTTTTTGAGGCCAGCCTAAAGACGGTGGACGTGACCTTCCAAAACCTGGATTCGTCGGAGATTAGCCTGACGGATGTCAGCCACTACTTCGACGCGGATCCCACCAAGTTGGTGCAGAGCTTGCGCCCAGACGGCAAGGCTCCCGCAGCCTACATTGCCGATACCACCACGCCCCATGCCCAGATCCGCACCCTGAGTGAGACAATCCGGCTGGATGCTCGCACTAAGCTCCTCAATCCCAAGTGGTACGAGGGCATGCTCAAGCACGGCTATGAAGGGGTGCGGGAGATTGCCAAGCGGCTGGTGAACACCTCCGGCTGGTCGGCCACGGCAGGTGCGGTGGACAACTGGATCTACGAGGAAGCTAATGAGACCTTCATCAAGGACGAGGCAATGCGCCAGCGGCTGATGAACCTCAACCCCCACTCCTTCCGGCGCATTGTCGGCACCCTGCTGGAGGTGCACGGGCGCGGCTACTGGCAAACTTCCCAAGCCAATATCGAGCGCCTGCAGGAGCTCTATCAGCAAGTTGAAGACCGGATTGAGGGGATTGAGTAGCTAGGCGATCCCGCTAGAGGAGAGCCGAGGCTACGGCGCAGGCTGCAGCATTCCTGCCAAGCGCTCTGCCCTGCTGCGGTGAATAAGGGGCCTCTAGGCAGCTCCGCTGGCAAGAGGGCAGCTCCCTTGCCGCAGCGGGCCGTAGGCCTTGGAGTTGGGGGTATGACGCCCTCCCCCTTAGTGCTGGGGAGAAGCTGGGGTAGTCAGCCGCAGGCAGCCAGTGCAAAGGGTTGGCTGGCCCGGCTGGCTGGGTGGGTAGCTGAGGGAGGAGCAGGCGGCTCTTCACCCACTGGCCCAAGCCTTCTTCTGCTGCTGAGTTGGCCAAAGTCGGCAGGGATCTCACCCTCTAGCCGTAGGGCAGAGGTTAGAAAGAATGCGGCTTTTAGTCTTCCTCCTCCAAAATGCGGGGCACCTTGAAGAACCTGTCAGCGCGGTCGGGGGCGTTAGCCAGGATCCCTTCGACATTGGAGTAGGGCTGCACCTCATCGGGGCGGGTGGGCAGCTCGATATCGAGGACATGGAAGGTAGGCTCTACGCCTTCGGTATTCAGTTCCTGAAGCTGTTCTACGTAGGCCAAAATATCTGCCAGTTGCTGGGTAAACTGGATTTCCTCTTCCTCGGTAAGCTCAAGCCGTGCCAGATGAGCGACGTGGCGTACCTCTTCCCGTGTCAGCATTGTTTCCTTTGCCCTATGAGCTACCGCTGAGTTTACTGCAGCCAGACCTCAAGAGGGGGCAGCTCAATACAGCTCTAGGTTGGCGCGTCCTGTGGTTTTCAGCCAATTTTGGGCCTCGATGTAGTTGTTGGGGGCAATGCGAATGGCGCGGATCCAGTAGCGGGCGGCCTCGTCAAACAGGGCCTCCGCCGTTTCTTCATCCCCAGCTTGCAGACTCTGCTCACCTTTGTGGTGTAGCAAAACGGCAATGTTGTTGAGGGCTGAACAGAGGCGTGGGTTTAGCTCTAAGGCCTGGTGGTAGTACTCCAGGGCTTTGTCCAGGTCACCGGTGCTTTGGTAAATCAAGCCCATGTTGTAGAGAATGTAGCTGCGGTCTTGGTCGTCCTGCTCCAGAGCCAAAGCTGCGCGGTAGTTTTCTAGGGCCTCGGCGTATTCCCCTTCGCTCTGGGCTGCCATGCCGTCTCGGTAGTAGGCAAAGGCTTTCTTCTCGTCCGAACTCACCCCTGGCAGCAACTTTAGGATTAGGTCGGCCATGACCGTGAAAGTTTTGTCAATGAAGTTGTCGTTCTTCATGCCGCGCGGCATGGTTGACCTCCTTTGGAGCCTGGGATAGGACCTACCCTTTTTGCGTTGTACCACGCCCGCGAAGCCTTTAGGTTGAGCCTGGCCCAGAAGAGGCTGAGCGACGCTTGCTGAGGCGCACCGGGTGCCACTGCACGGTTTCACCAGGAAAGACTTCCAGCTCGCAAGTCGTATCGATGAGCCGTTGGGCCTGGGCTTGGGGAGTGGGGTAGCGGGCCAGATCCGCATCCACTAGGTGGGGATGCTCTTGCAGGAGCTGCACGAGGAACTCCTGCAATTCCTCAGAGCTGAGAAATTGCTCTGGCAGGCCCGGGATCAGCAGCACGTAGTGATTGGCAGAGCGAAGCGGCTCGGGTTGGGGGTCTGACATGGGGTTGAGTTGGGTATCTTAACTTCCATAATGAAGGGCTGCGGCTCTCTTGATATCCTGAAAAAGGCTTTTGTCCGCCCTCTTGTTGGCTTTGAGAGTGCTATGGCCAAGCCGCGCACCTTTTCTGGCATTCAGCCCTCCGGGGAGCTGCACCTGGGCAATTACCTAGGGGCTATTAAAAACTGGGTGGCCGAGCAGGAGCAGTATGAGAACTTCTTTTGTATTGTGGACCAGCACGCTGTTACTGTGCCCCAGGATCCCAGGCTGTTGAGGGAGCGCACCCGTTCCCTGTTTGCCCTCTATTTGGCCTGTGGCCTCAAGCTGGAGCATTGCGTGCTGTTTGTGCAGTCCCATGTGCCTGCCCACACGGAGCTGGCCTGGCTGTTTGCCACCATCACTCCCATGAACTGGGCGGAGCGCATGATCCAGTACAAGGAAAAAAAAGAGAAGCAGGGCGAGGAAACGAGCGTTGGCCTGTTTAGCTACCCAATTTTGCAGGCGGCGGATATTCTCCTCTACCAGCCCAAGTATGTACCTGTGGGAGAGGATCAGCGGCAGCACATCGAGCTCTGTCGGGACATTGCCCGCCGCTTTAACGACCGCTTTGGAGAAACATTTGTAATCCCCGAGGCGCTAATTCGCCCGCAGGGGGCGCGGATTATGAGCCTAACGGATGGCACGCGCAAGATGTCCAAGTCGGATCCCTCCGAGTTCAGCCGTATCCACCTGCTGGACGATCCAGATACAATTCGCAAAAAGATTCAAAAAGCTAAGACCGACTCAATCCGCGGCATTACCTTCGACGACCCGGCCCGCCCAGAGGCCCACAATTTGCTGACAATCTACATGCTCACCTCCGGCAAGAGCAAGGAGGAGGTGGCGGCTGAATGTGCCGAGATGGGGTGGGGGCAGTTCAAACCTCTTCTTGCCGACAGTATCATTGCCACTCTCCAGCCCATTCAACAGCGCTACCGGGAGATCGGGAGTGACCCCGACTACCTCCAGCTGCTGATGCGAGAAAATGCTGCCAAGGCTCGCGCCGTGGCCGAGCCAACCCTCCAAAAGGTGCGAGAGGCAATGGGGTTTCTACCCCCTTGAGGGATCCCTCCCCCAGCAACGCAGCCCAGCAGCCCGAGAGAAGAAGTGCCGTCCTTGAGTCCCCACCTAGAAGCCACCTTGCAGGCTCATCCCTACTGCCAACCCCAATGCTGCTGGCAACTGGCCCTGGAGAGAGCTAGCATCGGGGAGCATTTACTTAGACTCGCCCTCGCCAACTTCAACAGGGCGGGGGGCAAGGATCCCCTTCCAGAGCAGAGGCAGGCGCTCCTGCCATTCCTGCCGGTGGTTGATCCCGTACACGCAGAGCAGGGTGATACCTACCCCCACCCACTGTCGGGGGGTGAGGGTTTCGCCTAGGAGGGTGTTGCCGAAGAAGAGGGCAAACACCGGGGTGAGAAAGGTCAGGGAGCTAAACTCGGTGAGGTTTTCTTGGGAGGCAAAGTAGAAAAACAGGGCATAGGCCACGGCGCTTCCCATCACCGAAGCATAGAGCAAGCCCAGCCAGTGGAGGCCGCTTAGGTGCTGCCACTGCTGGCTTTCTGTGAGCGCCGAAAGCAGGATCAAAGGCAAGCTACCCAGCACCATGTGCCAGCCAGTTGCCAATACTGGGTCTGCCACCTCTGCTACCTTGGGCATCATCACCGTGCCGATGGCCATCGACAGGGAGGCCAGCAACATCCAGCCAACGCCAGGTCCTAGCTGCAGGGATCCCTCCCCTCCCAGGCCAATCAAGCTAATGCCGACCACGCCTAGCCCCAGGCTCAGCCAGCCCAGCGCTCCCAGCCGCTCCCGGTAAAACCAGCTGGCCATCAGAGCTACTGCTAGCGGCTGCGAGTCAATCAACACGGATCCCAAGCCAGCGCCGGTCTCCTGCAGCCCTCGCGCCAAAAAGCCTTGAAAACAGGTGGCGTCCACGAGGGCAAAGGCCAAGACCCACAGCCAGCCCCGCAATCCCTGAGGATGCCAGGGCTGAGAGACGTTAGAGACCCGCCCCTGCCAAAGCCGAAAGGCCAAAACGAGGAGCCCGGCTGGCAACAGCCTCAGAATGGCAATGAAGAGAGGAGTGGTCTCGGAGAGGGCATCTCGCATCGCCACCATTGCCGAACCCCAGAGGAAAAAAGGGGCAATCATCAGCAGGCGTTGCCAGAGAGGCTGAGGTAACGTGTCAGAGTGAGCCATAAGCGCTTCAAACTTGGCCACAGAAGTCAACCCCATGTTAAGCGCTGCGGCAGCCTAGTTACAAATCTTCACTATTGATGCAGAGTATGGGATCCCTAGAGGGCTTTCTCAACCTGGATAAGCCGGCAGGGCTCACCTCCCACGACTGTGTGGCGGCAGTGCGGCGAACCTTGCGCACCCGCCAGGTGGGGCATGGGGGCACCCTGGATCCGGCGGCAACGGGAGTTTTGCCCATTGCCGTGGGGCGGGCGACGCGCTTTTTGGCCTTTCTGCCGGGGGATAAGGTTTATCGGGCAACCTTCCGCTTTGGTCAGCGCAGCAACACTGACGACACCGAGGGGGAGGTGGAGCTGGGATCCCCCTGTCCGCAGCTCAGTCGCGAGCAGGTGGAGGAGTGTTTGCAAAAATTTGTCGGCGAGATTTGGCAGGTACCGCCCCTTTACAGCGCCGTCAAGCGGCAGGGGAAAAAGCTTTATGAGCTAGCCCGGGCGGGGGCAAAGGCTGCCGAACTAGGGCTAGAGCCACGGCGGGTGGTGATTCGGCAGCTGCAGATCCTGGACTGGCGTCCCGGCGAATTCCCGGAAGTGGATCTAGAGATTGCCTGTGGCCCCGGCACCTACATCCGCGCCCTTGCCCGCGATGTGGGGGAAAAACTTGGCTGTGGCGGTTTGATGAGCCAGCTGCGGCGGCTGCAAAGTGGCCCTTTTCGCCTCGAAGAGAGCTGGCCTCTTGAGGGGTGGCAGGGATCCGCCAATCCTGCCGCTGCCCTGCTGCCCATTGAGTGGGGCTTTGTTGGCTGGGAGGTGGTCTTGCTCTCACCCCCTGAGGCCCGCCGCTGGCAGCAAGGTCAGGCCATTCCCCTAGATTCTGCCCAGGCTACTGCCAAGAGCGTACGGGTAAAGAGCGAGCAAGGAACGTTCTTAGGGTTGGGACAATGGCAAGGCAGACTGCTTAAGCCGCTACGGGTGCTGTTGCCGGATCCCTGATTTCCCTGTCGGGGAAGATCCTCCGTGTGATAGACTGCGGGAGAGCCAACCAAGGGCGGAAAACGCCTCAGGGATCGGTCCTGAGGGGAGGGAGGCTTGACCTAGCTCTTTGAGACGCCACGAAAACGGAGTTGGGGATATGCGCGATGCCGTAACCACTTTGATCAAAACCTACGATCTGACAGGCCGCTACCTCGATCGGGATGCCATGGAGGCTCTCAGGGCCTTTTACGATTCCGGGTTGCGGCGCATCAAAGCCGTGCAGGTCATCAACCTCAACTCGGTGGACATCGTCAAGACGGCTGCTGCGGCCATGTTTGCCCAAGTGCCGGAGCTGCTCCGCCCAGGAGGGAACGCCTATACCACTCGCCGCTACGCCACCTGCCTGCGGGATATGGACTACTTCCTGCGCTATGCTTCCTACGCCCTGGTGGCTGCCGACAATAGCATTTTGGACGAGCGCGTTTTGGCCGGTCTGCGGGAGACCTACAACTCCCTGGGGGTGCCGATTGCTCCAACCGTCATTGGGATCCAAAACATGAAGCAGCGTGCCCTAGAGCTGCTTGGCACCGACGAGGATTACAGCTTTGTAGCCGAGCCCTTCGATTACATGAGCGCCAAGCTGAGTGAAACCGATATCTAGGCGCTAGTCCTGCTGCGTAGGGGGGTGAGCAAGCTGCAGGCCCTAGCCAACTAGAGAGCTGCCACCCCCTGTAGCGGTGGGGATTCCAAATCGAGGGGGCTTCCTTCCCAGAGGCAGCTCTCTTCGCTTATGCTACTAGCCATTGAGAGCCTCCCTTGCTGGAACCTAAGGGGGGCACCCTGTGGATCCCAGCCAAAAGCCCCGAAAGACATGAAAGCTGTTGTCATGAACGTGCCCGGCGGGCCGGAGGTTCTGCAACTGCAGGAGGTACCTGATCCCCAGATCCGCGGCGAGCGAGAGCTGCGTGTTCGTCTCAAGGCTGCCGGCGTCAACCCCATCGACACCAAGCTGCGGCGGCGGGGCACCTTCTACCCGGAAGAGATGCCGGCCATTTTGGGATGTGACGGCGCTGGCGTTGTGGAAGCGGTGGGGGCCGGAGTGCGGCAGTTTCGGGTTGGAGACGAGGTTTACTTCTGCTATGGCGGCCTGGGCAAGCAGGGGGGGAACTATGCTGAGCTCATCGTGGTGGACGAGCGCTTTGTGGCCCCCAAGCCCAGAACCCTTAGCTTTGCCGAGGCTGCCGCTGCTCCCCTGGTGTTGATTACTGCCTGGGAGGCCCTTTACGACCGGGGGCGGCTGCAGACTGGCCAAAAGGTGCTTATCCACGCTGGCGCCGGCGGGGTAGGTCATGTGGCCATCCAACTGGCCCGCCTGCGGCGATGTGAAGTCGCCACCACCGTGAGCACCCCAGAAAAGGCCGAGTTCGTCCGTTCTCTGGGAGCTAGCCTGCCCATCTTCTACCGCCAGACTGACTTTGTGCGGGCCGTTTTGGACTGGACGGGTGGGGAAGGGGTAGATCTGGCCCTGGATACCGTGGGTGGCCCAGTGCTGGAGCAGACCTTTCCGGCTGTGCGGGTGTACGGCGATCTCGTCACGCTGTTGGCGCCGGCCCCAGAGACGGATTGGCGGGTGGCCCGCGACCGCAACCTACGGGTAGGCTTTGAGCTGATGCTTACGCCGATGCTAAAGAATCTTGTGGCTGCCCAGCAAAATCAGGCAGAGATTCTCAGGCAATGCGCCCGCCTCATCGACCAAGGCCAACTGCGTATCCACCTCAGCCACACCTTTCCGCTGGCCGAAGCTTCTGCGGCCCATCGCTTGCTGGAGCAGGGATCTGTTCTTGGCAAAATTGCCTTAATTATTTCCGATTAGGCCTGCTAAAGGAAGCCGTGGCCGGATCCGCCTATGGCTAATCCTCTCCCCCCTCACCTGTTGGAGAATGAGAGCTTCTATGAGAATGCCCTCTGCTGGCTGGGGCAACCCCAGGCGGCCTATCGGCTGCTGAGCGAAGCAGTTTTTCCGGCCATCTCCTCCTGGGTGCGGGGAGAGGTGGAGAGCTACTCCTTCACGCACTGGCAGCCGGAGGACGTGCGCACCTTTCTTTACCCCGTGGTGGCCCTGGGGGACGAGGAGACGCTTGTCCTTGCCAGTGAGGCCCTGCTTCTCTGTGGCAGCGGCACCTACTACAATCCTTGCGACCTGGCGATTGTGGTGTTTGTGCAGCAGCCCCAAGAGCTGTTTAGCCAACTGATGCAACGCATCCGCCGCACCGAAGCCATCATCACCCGAGGGCCGGAGGTGCGGATGCTCTCCGAACAGGTCAGCCTGGCCAAGCGGGGACGCGACTACATCAACACCAAGTATCTGGTCTGGCCCTACGCCCTTTCTGCTGCTGCTCAAGATACTCTGGTCAAGCAAGGGATCGGCATCATCCGTCTTTCCCCCCTAGAGGCTGCCTTGCCTTTTGGAGACTAGGCGGAGAGCAAGTTGGAGGAAAATAGGGATCCCTTACTGTGGTTTTCCATGGTCACTGCCCACCTGCCGCCCCTCATCAAGGCAATGCTGGAGCCGAGGTTTTACCCCCACCCGGTGCAGGAGCCGATCCAGCTTCTCCAAACCCACATCTCCTATGTTCTCCTGACGGGCGACTATGCCTATAAAGTAAAGAAGCCCGTAGATTTTGGTTTTTTGAACTTCACAACTCTCGAGCGGCGGCGCCACTTTTGCCAAGAAGAGCTGCGCCTGAACCAGCGGGGCGCGCCGGAGCTTTACCTAGAGGTGTTGCCCATTGTGCGTGCCAAGGGCCAGTTCCAGCTTGACGGCAGGGGCGAGCCAGTGGAGTACACCCTCAAAATGCGGCAATTTCCTCAAGAGCAACTCTTTAGCAACCTCCTCGAGCGGGGGGAGCTGACACCAGCCTTGATGGAGGAGCTAGGGCGGGCGGTGGCGGCCTTTCACGCCCAGGCGGCGACCAACGACTACATTCGCAGCTTTGGCCGACCAGAGCGGGTACGGGAGGCCTTTGACGAGAATTACGCCCAGACCCAACGCTACATCGGCGGCCCCCAGACCGCCGAGCAGTACCGAGAGACCCGAGCCTATACGGATGGCTTTTTTGCCGGGCGGCAGGAGCTGTTTTACCAGAGAATCGAGCAAGACCGCATCCGCGAAGGCCACGGGGATCTGCACCTGGGCAATATCTGCCACTGGGAAGGCAAGATCTTGCTTTTCGATTGCATCGAGTTCAACGAGGCCTTCCGCTTTGTGGATACGATGTACGACGTCTCCTATGCGGTGATGGATTTGGATGCCCGCCACCGCCCCGATCTGGGCAATGCCTATTTGAACACCTATTTGGAAGAAACGGGTGACTGGGAGGGACTGAAGATCTTGCCCATTTACCTCAATCGCCAGGCCTATGTGCGGGCCAAGGTCACCTCTTTTTTGCTGGACGATCCTGCCGCCTCGGAAGCTTCCAAAGCCAATGCCTTCCACACTGCCGCCCGCTACTACCGCCTGGCCTGGGAATACACCCTTCCCAAACAGGGGCAGTTGTTTTTGATGGCTGGCCTGTCGGGAGCAGGCAAAAGTACGGTGGCCCGCTACCTGGCCCGGCAGCGGGGAGCCATCCACATTCGCTCCGACGCCGTGCGCAAGCACTTGGCCGGGATCCCTCTGCGGCAGCGCGGGGGGCCAGAGGTGTATACGCCCGAGATGACTGAGAAAACCTACCGCCGCCTAGTGCAGTTGGGAGTGGAATTGGCCCAGGAGGGCTACACCGTCATTCTGGATGCCAAGTTTGACCGGCAAGCGCTGCGCAGCCTGGCGATGGAACAAGCGCAACGGCGCGGCCTCCCGCTGCGTATTCTCTACTGCCATGCTCCTGAGCTCGTCCTCCGGGAGCGTCTGCAGCGGCGCAGCCAGGCTTCTCTGCCCTCTGACCTCTTGGCCTCAGGCATTGGGGAGGGGCGAAGCGTGGCTGACATTGCCGATGCCACTGCCGATCTCCTTGCCCAGCAGCAGGCCCAGTGGCAGGATTTTTCCGAGGGGGAACGGTCTTACCTCACCGTGTTGGACACCAGTCAGGATTGGCAAGCGCAGCTGCAGGAGATCACCAGTGAGCGAGGTAATGGCTGAGGATTTGCGCTTGATGCCATTGTTTGAAGGCTTTCCTCCAGAGGTGCTCGAGCCGCTGGCCCGGCAGATGGCGCTGCGCTCCTACCCCGTCAGCCAGGCCATCTTGTTGCAAAATGACTGGGGCAGTGCCGTCTATTTCATTCTGGAGGGCTGGGTTAAAATTCGCACTCACGATGGAGAGGGGCGGGAGGTTACCCTCACCATTCTCGGCCCAGGCGAGATCTTTGGGGAGATGGCCGCCTTGGATGAGGCACCCCGTTCCAGCGATGTGATTGCCTTAACACCGACCAAGGTTTGCTGTCTGCCGGCCCAGGATTTTCTGGCTTTTTTGACTGCTCATGCCCAGGCTGGCATTCGCCTTGCCCAGCTCATGTCCCGCCGTTTGCGGCAGCTCAACCGGCGGCTGCAGTTGCGCGAGGCTAGCAGTGTTGCCCGCGTTGCCGATATTCTTCTCTTCTTGGCAGAATCCCGGGGCCGGGTCAGCCGCAGCGGCGTAGAGATCCCCAACTTGCCCCATCGGGAGCTGAGCAGCTTGAGCGGCTTAGCGCGGGAGACGGTTACCCGCGTTCTTGCTAAGCTGGAACAGGAGGAGCTGATCCGCCGGGATCGCAGCCGCGACATCCTCTGTATTCCGCAGATGGAGGCCCTGGAAAAGCTCATCGGCTAAGGGGCGCTCCCTGTTGCCAAAGAGCTCCTGAGCGCTCTAAAATAGGGGATCGAAGCCGGGATAGCTCAGTTGGTAGAGCAGAGGACTGAAAATCCTCGTGTCACCAGTTCGAATCTGGTTCCTGGCATGCTAGAGTCAAAGCTGCCCTAAGCAGCTGGAGAGGCAGAATCCCCTAGGCAGGGGCCTGGGCTATTCACCGCCTGCCGGCAGGGGTTGTTCCTAGCTGTTACGGGGCACCACGCTTTCGTGCCAACGGCCTAGGATTTTGTTGGACAGAGCGCTCAAGGCCACAAAGATCAGAACCCCCAGGCCAGTGAGCAGCACCAGAGCGGCAAACATGCGGGGCACCTGGAGGTTGAAGCTGGAGATCAAGATCTGGTAGGCAATCCCAGCCCGCTCCCCCCCGCTACCAGCCACAAACTCGGCCACCACCGCGCCAATGAGAGAAAGGCCACCGCTGATGCGCAGGCCCCCCAAGAAATAGGGCAGAGCGCTGGGTAGGCGTAGGTAAATCAGGGTTTGCCAGCGGTTGGCCTTATACAGCTGAAACAGGTTGAGCAGGTTGTGATCGACGCTGTTTAACCCCAGGGTAGTGTTGGAGAGAATGGGGAAGAAGGCAACAATCCAAGCGCAGACCACCATCGCAGCAAAGGTGTTGTGGCGCAGCCAAATGATAATTAGGGGCGCAATGGAAACGATGGGCGTTGTTTGCAAAACCACCGCATAGGGGAAAAAGCTGCGCTCAATCCATTTGCTCTGGGTAAACAAAACGGCCAGCAACAGCCCGGAGACGGCAGCGAGGAGGAAAGCCACCACTGTAACCTGCAAGGTAACTAGCAGCGAGGGAAAAAGGGATCCCCACTCCTGGACCAGGGTTTTAGCCACCAAAATTGGCCCCGGCAACAGGTAGGGGGGAACCCCTGTCAGCCGTACCCCCACCTCCCAGAGCCCCAGAAAGAGAAGGCCGACCATCCCCGGGGCAATTACCTCCGGCTTGAGCCACTTGCCCAGAGGCAGCCGCTGGGGAGAAGTCGATAGGCCAGGGCCGGGTACCTCAGCCTCCCTGCGAGGTTCAGGCCTGAGTTTTTCTTTTACGGCGCCGCTTGGAGCTCTAGCCGGCCCCCGCCAAGACAAGTGCTCCGGCAAGATACCTACACCTAGGGATCCCAGCTGGTGCTCCAGGAACTGGAGAAGCGAAGCCAAGCGGTCCAACATAGGGTAAAGGGCAAGTTGAGTTCAAGACAGAGGGCGAGCAGGCATCCTATTAGCGCAAGCGTCTAACTAAAGGCGGGTACGGCTCCTGAGTCACGTCGGCCATAGCCTCGCGCAAACGGGCCGCCACCTCCCGACAGTAGTCGTTGTAAAGAGGCGAGGTGCGAAAGTCTTCTGAACGAGGGTAGGGAGCCTCGATGGGGATATCCGCCACCACCCGCCCCGGCCGGGCTGCCATGACCACAACGCGGTTGGAGAGGTAGACGGCCTCATAAATGCTGTGGGTAACAAAGATTACCGTCCACTGCTGCTCTTGCCACAGCTGCAGGAGCTCACTGTTCAACTTGCTGCGGGTGATCTCGTCCAAAGCTCCAAAGGGTTCGTCCATGAGCAGCACCTGCGGCTTCGTGACCAGGGCACGGGCAATGGAAACGCGCATGCGCATTCCCCCTGAGAGTTCGCGGGGAAAACTGCCCTCAAACCCTTGCAAGCCCACCTGTTGCAGCGCCTGCAATACCTTGGGATCTGCTTTTTCCTTGGGCTCGCCGGCCAACTTTAAGGGCAGGCGCACATTCTCCATTACCGTGGCCCAGGGGAGGAGGGCTGGCTCCTGGAACACAAAAGCCAACTTGGATTCCGCCGAACGGCTGGGGACGTTCTGCTGGCAATTGGATCCCCACTCAATCGAGCCACTAGTTAGCTGACCCAGGCCAGCAATGAGTCGGAGCACCGTGCTCTTCCCACAGCCAGAGGGCCCCACCAAGCTAACAAACTGCCCTTCTGGAATGGCTAGGCTCATATCCTGCAAGGCCACTGTGCCATTGGCATAAACCTTGCTGACGTGGTTGAGGACAAGCAGCGGGGCAGGCATGGCTTACCTTTCCTGGGTCGGGAGTCCCAGAACAAGCAAAAGCAAGGGATCCTTAACTCATCGTAGCCCTACTGCTACCGCAACTTGGTAACGCTAACAACACCCCTACACCACCCCAGGGCAAAAGGCCAGCCTGCCCTTTCGGGAAACTCTACTCTACCGGGCAGCTGTCAGAGAGAGAAGCCGGTATGATGAGGCCAATCCACCACCCTCCTGAAACCTATGGGAGCCCAATTTAAACCCGTTGCAGGTGCCGTAACTGCCCCCCGCGGCTTCCGCGCTGCTGGTGTAGCCGCTGGCCTCAAGCCCTCCGGCGCTGCCGATCTCGCTCTAATTGTTTCCGACTGCGAGGCGGTAGGGGCTGGCGTTTTCACCACCAACCAGGTCAAGGCCGCTTGTGTTACCTACAGCCGAGGCATCCTGGCCCAAGGCCAGCCGGTGCGGGCCATCCTTTGCAACGCTGGCCAGGCCAACGCCTGTACCGGAGAAGAAGGGGAGCGCAACAACGCCCAGTTGGCCCGCTGGGTGGCAGAGCGCCTGGGGATCCCACCCCAACAGGTGCTCACCGCCTCAACTGGGGTCATAGGGCAACAACTGGAAATGGCCAAAATCAAGGCAGCCCTGCCCCGCCTTATCGACAGCCTCTCACCGCAGGGAGGAGAGAGCGCTGCCCGCGCCATCCTCACCACCGATCTAGTTACCAAGAGCACCGCCCTAGAGGCCGACATTGATGGCTACACCGTCAGAGTGGGAGGGATCGCCAAGGGATCCGGTATGATCCACCCCAACTTGGCAACGATGCTCGCTTTTCTAACCTGCGATGCGGCAGTGGACCCCCCCCTCTGGCAGCAAATCCTCCAGGAGGCTGTTGAGCTTAGCTTTAACCAAATCACGGTGGATGGGGATACCAGCACCAACGACATGGTGCTGGCCCTAGCCAACGGCCAGAGTGGGACACCTACCCTGCAGCGTGGTACGAAAGCTGCCCAAGTCCTGGCCGAGATGGTGATCCAGGTGTGCATTCACCTAGCCAAGGCCATTGCCCGCGATGGGGAGGGAGCCACCAAGTTGTTGGAAATCCGAGTGCAGGGCGCCCCCGACGACCGGTCCGCTCGGCAGGTAGCCCGTGTCATCGCTAGCTCTCCCCTAGTAAAGGCAGCAGCCTTTGGCAACGACCCCAACTGGGGACGCGTGGCTGCCGCTGCCGGACGAGCGGGGATCCCTTTTGACAGCCGCCGTTTGGAGATCCGGCTGGGAGATTTCCTGCTCCTAGAGAAGGGGATGCCCCTACCTTTTGACCGCCAGGCAGCCCGCGAGTACCTCAAGGGGGATCCGGTAACTTTCACGGTAGACCTCCACCAAGGGCCTGGCCAGGGCGTTGCCTGGGGCTGCGATCTCAGCTACGACTATGTGCGGATCAATGCCGAGTACACCACCTAGGCTGCTTGGCAAGTCCAAACTAGAAGCTGAGGCTCTCCCAGGAGACGTTAATGTCTTCCAGAAGCAGCGACTTGTTGTAGATCTCTAGAAGAATCAGCATAAAGATGCCAAACAGCACCATGAAGACTGCCATTAGAGGCGTGGTGCCCCAGCCAGGGGCTACCTTGCCATATTCCGAGTTCAGCGGACGCAGCAGATCGCCCAGTCGGGTACGAATGGCCATAGTTCTCACTGGAGGGTAAAGACACGATGGGTTTGTCAAGGCAGAAAAAAGGCCTGTAGCGACTCCCCTGGCCTCACTGCCACAAGGACAGCCATCTTAAATCACGCTACCAGAATCTGACCCCCTCCCTCTGCCTTCAGCAATGAATCTTGACATCCTTCCTCCCTACCCCCCAGGGGATTCTCCGCCGGTTACCATTTTTTGTAAACTTGTGTAAGACTTTAGAGGAACTCTCTTGGGATCCCCGCGATGGAAGCTAGCCTTTCCCTCATTGTAGCCATTGTGGCCGTCACCATTGGCATTACCGCCTTTGCCATCTACACGGCCTTTGGCCCCCCCTCCAAGCACTTGAAGGATCCCTACGAAATGCACGAGGATTGAAGCCGGTTGTTTTGCGGTTGCCCTGCATGGCCATTCGGCTGCCCTCCCGTCTTGCCTTCCACAAGTACCAAGGGTTGGGAAACGATTTCATCTTGGTGGACAACCGCCACCAGCCCCAGCCCTGCCTGACTCCAGAAGAGGCCGCTGCCCTCTGCAACCGCCGCTTTGGCGTGGGGGCAGATGGAGTCATTTTTCTCCTGCCAGGGCAGGAGGGAGCTGATTTCAGCATGCGCCTGTTCAACAGCGACGGCTCGGAGGCGGAAATGTGCGGCAACGGCATCCGCTGCCTGGCCCGCTTTTTACAGGATCTGGGGATCCCTAGCCGGGACGGCGCCTACCAAATCCACACCTTGGCAGGGCGGATTGTGCCGCGGGTGCGGCCCGATGGCTTGGTAACAGTGGACATGGGGATCCCCCGCCTGTTGGCCGGGCAGATTCCCACCACGCTTGCCAGGCCAGAGGAGAGGGTGATGCGGCAGCCGCTGCAAGTAGCCGGACGAGAGTGGCGGGTAACGGCGGTGAGCATGGGCAACCCCCATTGCGTGGTCTTCCTGGAGGAGGAGGGATCCCTGGAGGAGCTGGAGTTGGAAAAGGTGGGCCCTTTATTTGAGCATCACCCGGCTTTTCCCGAGCGCACCAACACTGAGTTTGTGCAGGTGCTCAGCCCAAGTTACCTGCGGCTGCGGGTTTGGGAGCGGGGGGCGGGGGCAACGCTGGCCTGTGGGACAGGCGCCTGTGCCGCCTTGGTGGCTGCCGTTTTGGAGGAGCAAGCAGAGCCCCAAGCCACGGTGGAGCTGCCGGGTGGCCACCTGGAGGTTCGCTGGGATCTGGAAACGCAGCACGTGTGGATGACGGGGCCAGCCCTGCCCGTTTTCAGCGGCACCACAGCTCCTGAAGAGGTCTTAGGATCCCAAGCCCAGCAAGAGAAGAGCTAGCAGCGCTAGGATTCCATGGGCTACGCCCCAGCCCTGCTGCCAGATCAGCGCCACCGCTAGGCCCAACAAGACCAGCCCTAACCCCAGGCCAAGGCGGAGAAAGCGAGGGGGTGCCAGTTGGTTGAGGGAGCGTTTGAGCCAGGGGAAGATCACCCCCAAGGTGAAGGCAAGCCCCACAGGGATCCAATCCAACCAATCCCTCTGCTCCCCGCTCCCCAAGAGGTAAAGGCCACCTAGACCAAGGCCCAAGCAAAAAAACAGTACCCGCATGCCGGGATAGTCTTGCCGGTAGCTGGAGGCGCGGCTCCAAGCCCCCTCAGGCTTGGTCAGGATCAACGGCTCCACGACAAAACTTTCGCTCCACTCGGGTGCTTCGTCCGTTTGGCCACGGCACCAGAGGTAGACGTTGACTTTGCGCAACCCCTGCAGCAGCGAAGCCTCGACGGCGCTGCGCACCACCTCCATCACCTGCAGCGTGTCCACCACGTCGCCAGGCAACCGCTCCAGCAGCACATGGAGAACAGGCCCCTTCAGTTCCGCGCGGCCAAATAGCCGCAAATCGGCCAGCTTGTAGCTGAGGATTTGGTTTAAGGTCTTGAGCTGGCGGCGCATCGGATCCCGGCCTTAAGCCGTTGGACAGGTTTAACTTCGCTAGGACCAGTTTAACGACTGGGGAGGAAGCTCCCAGCCACTCAAACCTGCGTGCGAATGCACTGGCGAATGCTGAGGTTCGATTGCTCCAGATTGGCAAACCCGCTTAGGAGGGTGCCTTGGCCATCCAAAAGCAGCAAGGCAGCCTGGCGGCGAAAATCAATCCCTGGCAATGCTGCAGCAGCCACCTCCTGCAGTTTCTGGATGGCTGATCCCTCAAAGTCAACGGCAACATAGACAAACGGAGAAACCAAGCGCGGATCCGTGGGCGCCCTCTCGCGGATGGCCTGCAAAACCAAGTTTCGCACTGGCAGCAGCCCCCTGCCGTCTACGAGCACAATCTGGCGCAGGCGGGGATTTTGTCCAAACTCCAGGGTCAAGCTTTTGGAAAGCGCTTCCGCTTGGGAGCGGGTTTGGCTGTTGGTCAAGATCACCACCTGCAGGCCGTCGTACTGACTTAAGTCGAGCCGATCCCCAGCAATGCTTTCCAGCTGCAGGGTAAGAGGGGCGTTGGGGTTGCCGTTGCTGGGGCAGTTGCCGGCTTGAGCTGGAGCCAAGGGGCCTGCAGAAAGCAGAGCAAAGGTGGCAACCCCCAAAGCAAGAGGTCTTTTTGCAAAACCAAGCCGGCAGCGCTTGGGCGGGCCACAGCAGCTCATGGCGGGAAGTTCGGGGTGAGCCGGCCAAATCTTAACCGATCTTAACCGATCTTCATCTTCGGCTCTGCCGCCCCCAAATACTCCCACTGGGTTGGCGGGCAGCCTTTGCCCATAATGGAAAGCAGTTTCTCGGTGGCGAGAGATGACTTCTAGCTCCTTGTTGGATGGTCTCAATCCCTCTCAACGCCAAGCGGTGCAACATTTCTGTGGCCCCTTGCTGGTGGTGGCGGGGGCAGGTTCCGGCAAGACACGTACCCTTACCCACCGCATTGCCTACCTCATCCGCCACTACCGGGTGAATCCGGAGGAGATTTTGGCTGTTACCTTCACCAACAAGGCCGCCCGGGAAATGAAGGAGCGCATCGAGCAGCTCTTTGCTGAGCAGGAGGCGCAGGAGCAGTTTGGGATCCCGCTTGCGCAACTGGAGCCGGCCCAGGCAACGCGCTTGAAGTCCAGCGTTTACCGCCGCTGGATTAAGCCCCTCTGGATCGGCACGTTCCACAGCCTATTTGCCCAAGTCTTGCGCCTGGAGATTGAAAAATACCGGGATCCCAAGGGACGCAAGTGGACTCGTGACTTCTCAATTTTCGATGAGTCGGACGCCCAATCTTTGATTAAAGAAATTGTAACCAAGCAACTCAACTTGGACGAGCGCCAGTTCGAGCCCAAGTCGGTGCGCTACGCCATCAGCAAGGCCAAAAACCAGGGCTGGACTCCCGCCGATTTGGAGCGCCACCAGCCCAACTTTCGGGGTCGCATCCTCGCCCAGGTCTACGAGCTCTACGAAGATCAACTGGCGGCCAACAACGCCCTCGACTTCGACAACTTAATTTGGATCCCGGTGCAGCTGTTTCGCCAAAACGAGCAGGTCTTGGCTTACTGGCACCAGCGCTTCCGCCATATCTTGGTGGACGAATACCAAGATACCAACCGCACCCAGTACGAGCTAATCCGATTGCTGGTTACCAACGGCGAGAAGCGCCGCTCCCAATGGGACTGGACAAACCGCTCCATCTTTGTGGTGGGCGATGCCGATCAGAGCATCTATCGCTTTCGCGGAGCAGACTTCACCATTTTGCTGGAGTTTCAAGAGACCTTTGGCGATGGCCTCCCAGATGACGATACCCGCACCCTGATCAAGCTGGAGGAAAACTATCGCTCCACCGCCACGATTTTGCAGGCCGCCAACGCTCTCATTGAAAACAACACAGAGCGCATTGATAAAGTTCTCCGGCCAACTCGGCCAGCGGGCAATCCCATCGTTTGCTACCAGGCGGAGGACGAGATTGCCGAGGCTGAGTTTGTGGTCAACACCATCCGCAGGTTACACAGCCAAGATCCCAACTTTTCCTGGGGAGATTTTGCCATTCTCTACCGCACCAATGCCCAGTCTCGCCCCTTTGAAGAGGTTTTGCTGCGGTGGGGGATCCCTTACACAGTAGTGGGCGGGCTGCGATTCTACGATCGCAAAGAAATTAAGGATGTGCTGGCCTATTTGCGGGTTGTGCTCAACCCTGCTGACTCTTTTAGCCTGCTGCGTATTATCAATGTGCCGCGGCGGGGCATTGGCAAATCAACCCTGGACAAGCTCACCGAAGCGGCGGCTGCCTTAAATGTGCCCCTATGGACTCTCCTCAGCGACGAGGCTGCTGTAACCACCTTGGTGGGGCGTTCCGCTAAGCCAGTTCTCCAGTTTGTCCGGTTCATCGAACATTGGCACAAACAAGTGGCTCAGGTTTCTGCTGCCACCCTTTTGGAGGGGCTTTTGCGGGATTCTGGCTATCTGGCAGATCTCAAGGCCCAGGGCACTCCAGAGGCTGAGGAAAGACTCGCCAACGTAATGGAGCTCTACAACGCCGCCCGTCAATTTGAGGAAGAGGAGGAGGATCCCAGCCTCGAGGCTTTCTTGAGCACAGTCTCTTTGGCTTCGGACGTGGACACTCTCCAGGAAGGGGCCAAGAAAGTGTCTTTGATGACGTTGCATGCTTCCAAAGGGCTGGAGTTCCCTGTGGTCTTTTTGGTGGGGTTGGAACAGGGCCTGTTTCCCAATTTCCGCGCCCTGGAGGATCCCGCTGCTTTGGAGGAAGAACGGCGCCTTTGCTATGTAGGCATTACCCGTGCCCGCGAGCAAGTGTTTCTCTGCTACGCCAGCCAGCGGCGGCTCTACGGCAACCGCGAGTCTGCCATCCCCTCTCTATTTTTAAGTGAGCTGCCGCAAAACCTAATCCAGTGGCACAGAGGCAGCCCTCGGCAACCTAGCAAGGTAGCCAAGCCGAGAGAGGCAGCTACTGGCTGCAAGGGATCCCAAGAGTGGGCGGTGGGAGATCGCCTGCAACACCCCAAATTTGGCCAGGGGCAAATTACTCACATCTTTGGCAGTGGCGACCAGGTTACCTTGGCCGTGAAATTTCCCGCCGTTGGCCAAAAAATTTTGGATCCCCGCATCGCGCCCATCCAAAAGCTCAGCTAAGTCCCTAGGACAAAACGGCTTTTTGCTGGCAACTGCAATGGCATTTAGCAGGGCTTGGGTTTAGCAAATAACTCCTATAACTCATAATGGATTAGATGGCTCATCGCCATGGTTTTGCCGCGACCAGAGCCGCCCCCGTGATCCCAGTTCGCCTGACCTTACACAACTTTCTCTGCTACTCTCAGGCGGTTTTGGATCTGCGCGGGATCCACACCGCCTGCATTTGCGGCCCCAACGGAGCGGGCAAATCGGCTTTGCTGGACGCCCTGACCTGGGGTCTCTGGGGACAGAGCCGGGCCAGCAACGACAGCGATCTCATCCGCAAAGGGGCCAGCGAAACTTGGGTAGAGGTGATCTACCGCTCGCGCGGGCAGACCTACCGCGTTCTGCGCAGCCGTCACCTCTCGGGGGAGGGATCCCTGGAGTGGCAAATCCAGATGGGAGAAAGAGACGGCCAAGCCCTTTGGCGCAGCCTCACCCGCCGAGGCCTGCGCGCCACCCAAGAGGCAATTGAAAGTCAGCTTGGCCTTGACTACGACACCTTCCTCCACTCCGCCTATCTGCGCCAGGGACAGGCCGATGCCTTTACCCTAAAGCGCCCCGGCGAGCGCAAACAGATCTTGGCCGACATGCTCAAGCTGGGCCAGTACGACTTGCTGGCCGAGCGCTGCCGTGAACGGGCCCGCAGCGCCAAGCTCAGGGCCGATCTGCTCCAAGAGCGTCTGCACAAGCTGGAGCAACACCCTGCTGAGCTTGACCAAATCCAAGCCGAACTGGAGCAGCTCCGGCAACGGCAAACCCATCTCCAACAGCTCCTGGTGCAGCAGCAGCAGGAGCTGCAGGCTCTAGAACGCGCCTATGAAGATCGCCGCACCCTCCAGGAGCGACAGCAGCAGCTTGCCCAACATTTGCAGAAGCTCAGCGCCAACCTGCACCACACCGAACAGCAGTGGCGGGCGCAGCGGCAGCAGCTTCTGCAGCTGGAAGAGCTGGTTGCCAAAAGCGAAGAGATCCAGGCCGGCTACGAACGCTATCAAGCCCTAATGGCCCAGGATCGCCATCTCCACCACCTCTTTCAGCAGCAGCAATACCTGGTGCAGGAACGCCAAAAGCTGCAGACCCAACAGGCCGAGCAGCAGCAGCAACACCTGCAAAGGAGGCAACGGCTGCAACAGGAATTGGCCGCCTGCCAGGCCCAGGCTGCAGCCGACGCCCAACTGCTGGCAGAACAGGAGCGTATTGAAAGCGCCCTGTACCACTACCGGCAAGCCCAAGAGCGGCTCCAGAGCTTGAACCAGGCTCAGGCCCGAGCCGCCCTCCTCCTGGAGCAACAACGGCACTGGCAGGAGGAGATCCGCCGCGAGCGAGAACGCCTGCAAGCTCGCCTCCAGTTCCTCAAGCAGCACCTGCAAAGCGAGGAAACCCTGGCCCAACACCAGCAGCAGCTGGCCCAGAAAATTGCCGCCGGGGCAGCAGCTCTGGCAGAGCTGGAGCGGCAGCGCCTCTACCAGCAGCAGGTGTTGGAAAAAATCCAGGAACGCCGCCTCTTCGTGCAGAAGCTCCAGGAGCGGCAGCGGCTTCTCCAGCAGCAGTGGCAACAGGAGGAGGAGCGCTGCCGCCTGCTAGAAGTGTTCCCCAGCAACGGTGGTGAGCCAGAGTCCCTGCAGGCGGATCGCTCGGACCCTGATCCTCCCCACCAAGAAAGGCACCCCTCCGTCCCTGCCTTGGCGGGAGTGAAGTCGATGGCAGAGGGTGAGGAGGAAGCGCATCCAGCCTCGGAAGCGCCCGCCCAAGCGCTGGCTGCCCCGGGATCCCACCTTTGGATTTGCCCTCTCTGCGCCCGCCCGCTCAGCCCGCCCCTGAGGGCGGTGGTCCTGAAGAGACACCGCCAGCGCCAAGAGGAGATTGCCGGCGAGCTCTTTGTTATCCGCGAGCAACTGGCGGTGGCTGACCGGGAGATTGGGTTGCTGCAAGAAGAAGCCCGGCGTCTGGGCCAAGAATTGGCCAGCTGGGACGAGCGACTGCACCTCCAGGGGCGGCTGCAACAGCAGTGGGAGGCCGAGCGGGAGCGGCAGCGGCAACTGGAGGCTTGGCGGGCAGAAGCAGCAGAACTGGAGCAGCTCCTCAGTCAAGAAACTTATGCCCAAAAGGCGCGGCAGCAGCTAGCCCAGATCCAGCAGGCCCTGCAGCAGTTGGGCTACGACGAACGGGAACACGCCCTGCAACGGGGAGAGCTGGAGCGCTGGCGCTGGGCCCTGGGCCGCTCCCAAGAACTGCGCAAAGCCCAGGAGCGCCGCGCCCGCCTAGGCGAGCAAATCGCCTCCCTACAAGCCCAACTGGAAGCCCTGCAGCAGACGCCCTCCTCGGCTGCCCTGGCAGAGCGACTGGCCCAGATCGAACAGGCGCTGAACCACCTTGGCTACGACGGATCCCTGCACCAGCAGGTAAAAGCGGAACTGGCCCAGGCGCAACTGTGGCCGGCCCGCCTGCAGGCCCTTCAGATAGCCCGCCAGGAGTTGCCGGAAGCAAGAGCCCGCAGCCAGGTCTTGGCCCAGCGCCTGCAGGAAAGCCGCCAGCACCTTGCCCAGGCCACCCAAGAGCTGGAGGCGCTGCAGCAACAACTGGCAGAGCAGCCCGAGGTCTCGCCCGCCCAGCTGGAAGAGATCCGCCAAGCCCTGCAGCAGCACCGGCAAGAGCTAGATCAGGTGCTCTCCCAGATGGGGGCGGCCCAGCAGCGGCTGCAGCAAGCCCTTGAGCGACAAGCGGAGCAAGCGGAGCTGAAGCAGCAACTGCAGCAAGCCCGCCGCCAGCAGCAGGTGTACCAGGAGCTGGCCAACGCCTATGGCCGTAACGGCATTCCCGCCCTGATCATTGAAAACGTTCTGCCGGAGCTGGAGGCCCAGGCCAACCAAATCCTGAGCCGCCTCACCCAACACCGCCTCCATCTGCGTTTTGTAACCCAGCGCTCGGGGCGACGCTCGGACAAGCTAATTGAAACCCTTGACATCCTCATCGCCGATCCCCGCGGCACCCGCCCCTACGAGACCTACTCCGGCGGCGAGGCCTTCCGCATCAACTTCGCCATCCGCCTGGCCCTCTCCCGCCTGCTTACCCAGCGCTCGGGATCCGACCTGCAAACATTGATCATTGACGAGGGGTTTGGCTCCCAGGACGCTGTCGGGCGGGCCCAGCTACTGGCGGCCATCAACGCTGTGGCCTCTGACTTTGCCTGCATCCTGGTCATCACCCACATCCCCAGCTTGCAAGATGCCTTTCCCCACCGCATCGAGGTGCAGCCCTCCCCTCAGGGATCCCGCCTCTGCATTCGCAGCTAGTTCTTGCAGCGGGAGGAAGGGAATTCACCCCAGAGGACCAAAAAACCACCGACTCTTGCCCAAACCCTGAGCTACCTGAGCCTCCACCTCAAACTCAGACCGCCTTGCCCCTATTGGCCTTGTTGCTACTCCTCGTCAGGGGAGTTGGAAAAGAGCTCCTCCAGGCGGCGGCGAGCCTCATCAACACTGCCTGCGCGGATTACCAGCAATGGCTCTTCCGTCAAGTTGCCCTCCTCGTCCAAGAGCTCTGGGTGAGGCGCCTGTCGGCGAGTGCGGCGCGGCGAGGCCTTGCGCTCTTCTTTGCTTAAGGTAACTACGTTGGTCACCAGGTTGCGTAGCGCCACAAAGGCGATGGCCACAAAGGCAATGAGGTAGAGGATCTGCAGCATCACGGTTCAGAGGAGTCGGAGGAGGGGTGGATTTGGCGAAAACGGCGGCCCAGCTCGGCGCACTCCATCAGCAGGCGATGCCATTTTGCCATTAAGGCTGGGTCAACGCCAACTTCATTATCCGACAGGTGGTAGAGGGCTTCTGCTGCCTGCAATTCTGCTTGGGCAGCCAAAACCCGCTCCAGAAGGGCCTGCTGCGCCTCTGGGCTAATAAATTCTAAGGTTTCTTCTTGCAAAAAGCGGCGCGAGCGCTCAAACCAGTAGCGGTAATCTTCCAGCAGGGGTCCCAAAATCTCTCGCAGTAACTTGGCTTTGCTCATCGTTGGGATCCCTCCGCGCCTGGTTTGCTGAGAGCATCTTAGCTAAACCTAACTTTTCCCCGCCAGGGATCCCTGGGTGGTCTCCAGCCGGGCTTCCATCTCCAGCAGCAGGGCTTCCAGCTGGGGCACCAGCTCTAGGGCCTGCTCTTGCCAGTAACCCCGCTGGTGGGCTTCCAGCAGCCGCTCGCTCATATCCCGCAGTGCCCAGGGGTTGTGATCCCGCAAAAACTGCTGCACGGGGGGATCCAACAGGTAGGCGCGGGCCACCCCGGCGTACATAAAATCGGGCACGGCGTGGGTGGTGACGTCGTAGGCAAAAAGGTAGTCCAGCGTGGCGGCCATCTCAAAGGCGCCTTTGTAGCCGTGGCGCATTACGCCGGCAATCCACTTGGGGTTGACGACGCGGGCACGATAGACGCGGTCGATCTCTTCGGATAGGGTGCGGATCTTGGGATTGTGGGGACGGGCGTGATCCCCGAAGTAGATTTGGGGGTTGCGGCCCTGGAGGGTGCGCACGGCTGCCACCATGCCCCCCTGGAACTGGTAGTAGTCATCGGAGTCGAGGAGATCGTGCTCGCGGTTGTCTTGGTTGTGCAGGACAATTTGCAAGCGGGCCAGTTGCCGCTGCAGGGCTGCAGGAGCCGGCTCTCCCTCGCCCTCAGCTCGGTAGGCGTAGCCGCTCCAGTTGAGGTAGGCGCGGGCCAGATCCGCCTCGGTTTCCCAGTTTTGCGCCTCGATTAGCCCCTGCAGTCCGGCTCCGTAGGCCCCTGGTTTGGAGCCAAAGATGCGCAGCCGCGCCCGCTCTGCCGCTTCTGAAGGCGGGATCCCTTGCTCCTGCCAGTACTGGGTATCGGCCAGCACCTGGGCCCGCAGGGGGTTGTCGGCTTCCGGCTCTTCCAGGGCGGCCACGGCCTGCACGGCCCGGTCGAAGAGGGCAATGAGGTTGGGAAAAGCATCGCGAAAGAAGCCGGAGATGCGCAGGGTTACGTCCACGCGGGGGCGGCCCAAAGCCGCTACAGGCAGAATCTCGATATCCACCACCCGTCCCCCCTCCCAGCGGGGCCTAACCCCCAAGAGCGCCAGTGCCTCCGCCCAGTCCTCGCCGCCGGTTCTCAGGGTGGCAGTTCCCCAAACGGATAGGCCCAGGTGGCGGGGATATTCCCCCTGCTCTTGCACGTAGCGCTCCACCACCCGCTCGGCGGCCAGCGAGCCAACCTGCCAGGCGGTGGGGGTAGGAATGGCGCGGATATCCACCGAGTAGAAGTTGCGCCCGGTGGGCAACACCTCCACCCGGCCCCGCGTGGGGGCGCCGGAAGGGCCGCTGGGCACATAGCCCCCATTGAGCCCGCGCAGGAGATTTTCTAGCTCCTGGGGCGTTTGCTGCAGGCGGGGGAGTAAGTCCGTCTCGATCCAGCGCAGCACCTGGCTGGCCGCCGGGCCCGGGGGCGGATCGTAAGGGATCCCCTGTAGCCGCTGGGCAATCCAGCGGCGGGCCTGGGCCTCTAGGGCAGCTACCCCATCCCCGATGCAGCGAAAGTTCTCGCCCATAGAGCTGGCTGGCTAATTCCTCAAGTAGACGGCTGCCCCTAGGCCGACCAGCATTTCTTCGGGGGTAATTTTGCCGTCTTGGTTGGTGTCGAGGGCATCGAAGACGCGATCCGCCCCCATCCACTCCTCGCGGGTAATGAAGCCATCCCCATCCAGGTCGTAGATGCGGAAGACATCCTGGGCGGCGTGGGTAATCGTTTCCTTGGCGCCCTCCAGCTTCTGCAGCCGCTCGGTGAGCAGCCTTTCCAGCACCTCCAGCGCCTTGGAGAAGCCCTGGATCCCTTCTTCCAGCTTTTCTGAAGCCATGCGGTTTTCCCGGTGCATCTGCTCGAAGGTGGCTCGATCCATCACCAGGCGCGGGATGTCCATTTTCTTGGCTTTTTCCGGATCCAGTTTGCGCTCCAGGTGGCCTTCGGTGTTTTGCAGCTCCGCCAAGAGAACTGGCGAGATGGTAAGCAGATCGCAGCCGGCCAGCTCGATGATTTCCCCAATGTTGCGGAAGCTGGCGCCCATTACCTCCGTCGGGTAATCGTACTTGCGCAGGTAGTTGTAGATCTGGGTTACCGACTGCACGCCCGGATCTTCGGCGGGTGGGTAGCTCTCCCGGCCGGTGTGCTTCTTGTACCAATCCAAGATGCGGCCCACAAAGGGCGAGATGAGGGTTACCCCTGCTTCCGCACAGGCAATGGCCTGGTGCAGGCCAAACATCAGAGTTAGGTTGCAGTGGATCCCTTCTTTTTCGAGGATCTCAGCGGCGCGGATTCCTTCCCAAGTAGCAGCAATTTTAATCAACACCCGCTTGGGATCCGCCCCTGCCGCCTTGTAGAGCTCGATGAGATGGCGGGCCTTGGCAACCGTAGCTTCCGTGTTGTAAGAGAGGCGGGCATCTACCTCCGTCGAGACGCGGCCAGGAATAATGGACAGAATGCGCACGCCAAAAGCCACCGCCAGTTGGTCAATAGCGTGGGCCACCACGGCTTTGGTGTCGGCTTTGGGTCCCAGTTCTTGGCGGGCTTTAAGCAAGGTCTCATCGACAATGCCCTGGTACTGGGGCATTTGGGCGGCCGCTGTAATCAAAGAGGGATTAGTGGTGGCATCCTGCGGCTTAAAGGTCTCGATGGCGTTGATATCCCCCGTGTCGGCCACCACGACGGTCATCTCTCGCAACTGCTCCAGCAAGCTCCTACTCATACTCCCCTCCTTGAAGAAGTCGGCGACCTAGCTCCAGTGTCACCTATCTGGAGGAGGGATCCCTAGGGATGTGGGATTGTCTTAATTCTCTTCTGCTCCTCCTCACGGCCCCTGCTGAGAAGGCTAAAATTCCATTAAGGTTTTTCCTGTTTTTGCCCCTTTTTCCCAGTTGTGTGTTCTTGAGCTCTTGTTGATCTTGCTGAAGGAGGGATCGTCGTGGCTACGGAGACCCTGGTGAAGCCTTCTGTAACCCCGAAGCATATGCCCATGTACCGGGTGTTGTTGCACAACGACGATGTCAACACCATGGAGTACGTGGTGCAGGTGCTGGTGAAGGTCATTCCCTCGCTAATGCCGCCGCAAGCCACCGAGATCATGCTGGAAGCCCACAACAACGGTGTTGCGGTAGTTATCGTGGTGCCGCGGGAGCATGCGGAGTTTTACTGTGAGCAGTTGCGCCGGCACGGCCTCACCAGCTCAATTGAGCCGGAATGCTAGCCAGGAGCGGTTTGGGTGGGCCTGCCAATTGTCGAGCTAATTGCCCAACTGAAGACTTTTCCGTTTCCCCTGCGGCTGTTGCTGTTTTTGGGGATCCCCCTCTTAGCTTGGCTGCCGTTGGTCGGGCTAGGGGGGGTCGTCTTTGGCCGAGAGTACCTCTGGCTGCCCCTGTATGCCCTACTGCTCCTTTGGCTGGGGCTGTGGGGATCCGGGTTTGCCGCCTATGGCCTGGACAAGAGTTGGGCCTGCCGAGCTGGGATCCTCTGGGGTCTAGGGATGGGTGTGGGCGGGCTTTTTCTGCTCTTTGGCCTGGAGGGAGCCCTGGGCTGGCTGAGCTGGCGGCCGGTGGAAGGGGGATCCCTGCTGGGCTATGGCTTGCTGGGGCTAGGGGTGGGCCTGGCGGTGGCTCTAGCAGAAGAGCTGTTGTTCCGCGGCTGGCTGCTGCAGGAGATGGCCTTGGACTACGGCTGGACAAGCGCTCTGTGGGGATCCAGCCTTCTCTTTGCTTTGGCCCACTTTTTGAAGCCGCCAGCGGAGATTCTCGCCACCTGGCCCCAGTTTCCGGGGCTGTGGCTGATGGGGCTGCTGCTGGCCCAGGCAAAGGTGTGGAACCAAAACAAGCTAGGTCTTAGCCTAGGGCTGCACACTGGCTGGGTGTGGGGTATCACCTGGATCCACAACTTGGCTTGGATCGAGTACAGTGGCAGGGCACCAGAGTGGCTTACCGGCATCGGCGGCAACCCCCTGGCTGGCTTGATGGGCCTGCTCTTCCTGGGCGGCACCTTCCTTCCCCTTAAGGGGCTGTCTCAGGCTCGCTGGCTGCTGGCTGGGGAAGGCCCCAAGGGCCGTTCTCATAGTAGGCGGCCAGCCTCTCCGGGTCGGGCTGAGTGAGCAAGCTCACCCCCACCAGCACCGCCGTACCGACAACCACCGCCGGGATCACCGGCAGCCAGCCCCCCGTCCAGGCTTGGGGCAACAGGCCCGCCAGCCAGCCCAAGGTGAGGCCGCTGGAAACCAAAGCTCCGGCTACGGCCCCGGCGCGGGTAGCCCGCTTCCAGTACAGGCCGGCAATCAAGAGGGGAAAGAGCATGGCGTTGCCCTGAAAGCTCCAGGTGGCAATCTGGGTAATGAGCCCCGGTGGCCTGACGGCAATGGCAAAGGAGACCAACCCAATCCCCAACACCACCCAGCGGCCCAACAGCTCCTCCTGGTGCGGAGAAAGCTGGCGCTTGAGCAAGGTAACCACCAGATCCCGGGTAACCAGGGAGCTGGCTGTTAGCAGTTGCGAGTCCGCCGTAGACATCAAAGCCGCCAGCGCCGCTGTAATCACCACTGCCGCCACGCCGCTGGGCAGGGTCTGCAACATCAGCGGCATGATCTGATCCGGCTGCTGCAGGTCTGGAAAAGCCAGCCGGCCCCAGACGCCAATGAGGGCTGCCGGGAAAAACACCACTAGGATCAGCAGCGGCCAGACCACCATCAGGGTCTGGAAGGGACGGGCACTTTTGGCCATGTAGAAGCGCTGAAAAAATTGGGGGAAAAGGGGCGTAGCCATCAAAAACAGCAGTTGGTTGCCAAGCAGGGTCTGCCAGCTCCAGCGCCCCTGGGGGCCGGGCAAGCTCAGCCAGGGATCCAACTGGCTACCGGCCTCTTGGCCCCAACTCAAGGCCACGGCCACAAAGGCCACTCCCATCCCCACAACCAAGATGATCCCCTGCACCACGTCCGTCCAGACCACCGCCTGGGAGCCGCCGAAGAGGACATAGCCCAGGATGACCAGCGCCACCCCCACCGCCAGGGGCCAATAGGGGATCCCTTCCCCCAAAACGGCAGCCAGGGTGCGCGCCCCGCCGATGATCTGGATGCTGATGTAGGGGGCGGTAAACGTCAGAGCGCTTAGGCAATAGAGCAGGGCCAGGAGAGGGCTGTTGAAGCGGTGGCCAAAAAACTCCGAGGGGGTGATGAACCCAAAGTGCCGGGCCGCCAGCCACACCCGGTAGCCCACCCAAAAAAACAGCCCTGAGATCAGCGCCGTGGTGACCCCCACGGCCAAAAAAATCCCCAGGCCGTGGGTGTAGGCATCCGCCGGCACCCCGAGGAAGGTAAAGGCGCTGAGCAGCGTCGCCAGCGTGGTCAAGGTCAAGGCCAGGGATCCCAGCCCCCGCCCTGCCAGGAAATAGCTGACCGGATCCTGGCCGCTGCGGCGGTAGCTCCACCAGCCAATGGCCGCCAGCAGCAGCAAGTACACCCCCACCACACCCAAACTCAAAACCGTGTCACTCATCTCCAGCCCTGGGCCAGCAAGTTCGCACAAAGTAGAAGTTCAGGGGCACCAACAGCAGCACCGCCAACCCTGCTCCCCAGTACCAAGCCGGGATCCCCCATAGCTGCGGCTGGGCCGAGCGGGATCCCACCCAGGTCAACAGCCACAGCAGCGGATAGATCCCCCACACCCAAGCCTGGCGTCCTTGTCCAAACCGCAATGGCCTTGTTGCCTGAGAACCACCAGCAGGATCCAATCCTGCCATTTGCCTATCTCCTGCTTTTTTGCTGACCATTACTTAAGGTACTACAGCCAATGTTGGGGGGAGCTGAACTTGTCTTTCTCTGATCCTGCCGGCAAAAGGGAACCTGGGGGCGAACGAGAGCGGCCCTACTGGCTGGCTTGGGCGCGGATTAGAGGGATCGGCCCCCACCGCCTCAAGCGGCTGGCGGAATTTTTTGGATCCTTGGAACGGGCCTGGCAGGCGGACGTTCCGGCCCTGTTGCAGGTAGAGGGCATTGGCCCCACCCTGGCAGAAACGATTGTCTCTGCCCGTCCTGGCCTCGACCCTGGGGAGATCCTGGAGCAAACCCAGAAGCCCGGGATCCCCTTCCTAACCCCTGCGGATCCCGGCTATCCGCCCTTGTTGTGGGAGCTGCCGGATCCACCGCCCCTTCTCTACGTCTTAGGAGAATGCCCCGACTGGCAGCAGCCGGCCATTGCCATTGTCGGCACCCGCGCCCCCACCCCCTACGGTCGGCAGTGGACCCAGAAAGTCAGCGCCGCCCTGGCGGAAGCTGGCTGCGTGGTGGTGTCGGGACTGGCCACCGGGATCGACGGCATTGCCCACCAAGCCTGCCTGGAGGCGGGCGGCAAGACGGTGGCCGTGGTGGGAACTGGGGTGGATCAGGTTTACCCCGCCCACCATCGCTCTCTCTACCGGCGCATCCTAGAACAAGGGGCCGTCCTCAGCGAATATCCCCCCGGCACGCCGCCGGCCAAGGAGCACTTTCCCCAGCGCAACCGCATCATTGCCGGCCTCTGCCGCGCCACCCTGGTGATGGAGGCCCCAGAGCGCTCAGGGGCGCTGATTACCGCTCACCTAGCCAACCAATACGGGCGGGAGGTGTATGCCCTGCCGGGGAATATCGACACGGCAGCGGCCCGCGGCTGTCTGCACCTCATCCGCAGTGGCGCAGGCATGATCCTAGGGATCGAGGAGCTGCTCCAAGAGCTGGGCTTAGTTCAGGGATCCCCTCTCCCCGATCAACCCTTGTCCGCCGGCCCCAGGGATCCGCAGCAGCAGCTTCTCTGGCAGCTCCTGGGCAACGACATCCTCAGCCTCGATGCCGTGGCTCAGGCCAGCCAGATGGACATTGCCACCCTCTCCAGCACCCTGCTGCTTATGGAACTGGAGGGCTGGCTGGTGCAACTGCCGGGGATGCGCTACCAGCGGGCTCGCTGAGGTTGGCTCCCTGCACCGCTTCCCCGATGGGAGCCTCCTCGTGGCGAGGGTTGTTGACATGGGTGCTGACAGGGTAGGCGGCCATGGCCTCTGCCGGGTAGGGGCGAAGCAAGGGCAGGAGCCGCGCCGGATCCCGCCAGAGGTCGTAGTCGTCTTCATTAGCCGATTGGCTGGCGTGTTGAGGATGGCGCAAGTTTCTCTCTCCACCCCTTGGGGGCTGCGCCAGCGCTCCCAAATGCCGGCAAAGGCACCAGTAAGTAGGACTGCCGCTTGGCCGTGGGTCGGCCCACCCGTAGAAGCCATCTGCCGGGATAGGCAGCGGTGGCGGCAGAAGGCCTAGCGGAAGGAGGGTTTCTCGGCCACGGTCTCGGCGCGGGCATTGATCAAGCCAGCCTTAGGAGTGCGGCTCCAACTGGGAATCAAGCCCCAGCGGAACTGAGTGGCCTGGCGCTGCAGCAGCGGCTGAGCAGAGGCGATGTTGTAGCGGGGCTGGAGCGCCGCCAACGTCCCCATCTCGAGTTGAAAATGCTGCTGCAGCTGTTCGGGAGCGACCGCCAGGCTAAACCGTCCACACCTCCGGGATCCCTCAGACCTTGGTGGAAATGCCCAGCAATTGCAGGAGCCCCCGCAGTGGGATCTCCACCTGCTCGGGACGGTGGTTGAGCTCGTAGCCCAGCTCAGAGATGGCCTTCTCCAGCAGATAGGCCCCTAACAGCACTTCCAGCTCCTGCCAGCTGCGGGGCAGAAAAGCCCCTTGGGAAGCCACCTGGAGATACTCGGCCAAGAAAGCAGCACAAACCCAGCGGTACCAAAACTGGGCCCAGCGCATCATGTCGGGGCAGTGGTCACCGCAAACTAAGCCGCTTTCCAGTTGCTGGCGCAAGGCCAGGTGGACGGCGTAGTGGAAGGATCGCAGCATCCCCGCCACATCCCGCAGGGGGCAACGTTTGAGGCGGCGTTCCCCCAGCGACCGGCTGGGATCTCCCTCAAAGTCGAGGATGACAAAGTCCTTGCCAGTAAACAGCACCTGGCCCAGGTGGTAGTCCCCGTGGCAGCGGGTGCGCAAAGCCGTGATCTTCCGCTCCAGGATGAGGCGGAAGCGGCTCATGATCTCCCCTTCTTGGTCGTAGACAGTCCGGGCCAGCTTGGCCTCCAGGTCTGGCAAGTTGGGGATTTGCTTGGCCAATACGGGAAACACCTGGCCCACCAAGTTGCGCATGGATTGATAGATGGAGCGCTGGTAAAGACTGGAGAAGGGCTCGGGGGCAAAGTCTTTATTTTCCGTCTCAGCAGCCAGAGCAAGGTGCAGCTCGGCGGTGCGCTTGGCCAAGATCCGCACCGACTCCAGGTAGCTGCCAATGGTGGCGTAGGCCAGCTCCGGCAGGGGAAGTTGTGCAAGTTCCAGGAAGGATCCCTGCGGAACGGGCACGGGATCCACCTCTGGGTAGTGAACCAGCACCGTCTCGAAAAACTGCTCGAGGCTGTCTAAGGTGTAGTGCCAGGCATCCCCCTCGTTGGGGATATACTCCTGCAAAATGGCCAGAGTAATGGGCTGATCACTGGGAGCAAAACCCCGCGCTCCACGGCGACGGCGATACTCTAGGGATCCCAACAGCCGCGGCACCCGCACCTGGGGATGGTGCTCCAGCAGGTAGCGGCCAACCTCCAGCTCTGGGTTTACCCCCTCGGCTAGCTTGCGGTAGAACTTGAGGATGTACTGGTTGCCGTAGACCACCGAGGTGTGGCTCTGCTCTGCCTTGAGGAGACGGGGCTCTAGGCTGGGGTCGTACTCAAGCGTAGTCAAGCTCGTGGCCCAAAGCTCTCCCCGCCCGTGGCGCAGGTGAGCCTGCTGCGCAATCATCTGCAGCAGATGCAACAAAAAGGTCTTATCGGCCAGCGCGTCAAAAAGCACGCCCGGCGGATCCCCAGCCACTTGCACGGGGACAATCACGGCTTGCGGCGTCTCCACCCGCAGCTGGAGAGCTGTCTCCTGGGTGGCGTAGCCGACAGGGAGAGAGTAAAGTTCTGCCTCCCCCTCGGTAAACTCGGTCTGCAGGAGCAAAATCTGGCCCCGGAAGGGGGGATCTCCCTCCCAGGTGCAGGGGATGGCATCCAAGATCTGGGCCGACTGGATCTGGCGGTTTTTGGAGCTAAACCAACGACAGCGGTAGAGGTAGTCGCCCAAAACAGCCTCCACCTGCTTTTGGCTTTCCCGTTGAAAGAGGCTGTCCCAACTGCCCTTTTGAATAACCAGCGTGGCTGGGCGAGCCTGCTCCTCTAGCCTGCTAGGGCTAAGGTGAAGGGGCTCCGTTTTGGTCTCAAGGGAGAACCAGTAAAAGGAGTGGGGGCCCAGCGTGAGGAAATAGGGTAGCCGCCCGATGGGGGGAAACTCTGTCCGCCCAAAGATCTCCACTGGGATCAACCCTTCCCACGGCGACAGATCCAGCCCCACCCACTGGGCGTAGCGAGAGAGATTGGCCACCACTAGGATGCGCTCGTTGCCGTAGGCCCGCATAAAGGCCAGCACCTTGCGGTTTTCTGGGTGCAGCACCTCAAAGGAGCCGCGGCCAAAGGCCTGGAAGCGCTTGCGCACCGCGATCATCCGCTTCATTGCCCACCAGAGGGAATGGGGATTATTGCGCTGCGCTTCCACATTGACCGCTTCGTAGTGGTACTCAGCGTCAATAATGACGGGCAGATAGAGCTTCTGGGGGTTGGCCCGCGAGAAGCCAGCATTGCGGTCAGCGCTCCACTGCATGGGGGTGCGCACGCTGTTGCGATCCCCCAGGTAGATGTTGTCCCCCATGCCAATTTCGTCCCCGTAGTAGATGACCGGCGTGCCGGGTAGGGAAAACAGGAGGCTGTTCATTAGCTCAATGCGGCGGCGGCTGTTGCCCAACAGGGGAGCTAGGCGGCGGCGGATGCCCAGGTTGATCCGCGCCTTGGGATCCTTGGCGTAGACCTGGTACATGTAGTCCCGCTCTTCATCCGTAACCATCTCCAGGGTGAGCTCGTCGTGGTTGCGCAGGAAAATGGCCCACTGGCAGGTTTCGGGGATGGGGGGCGTCTGCTGCAGGATATCGATGATGGGGAAGCGATCCTCCATCTGGAGGGCCATGAAGAGCCGTGGCATGAGGGGGAAGTGGAACTCCATGTGGCACTCGTCCCCATTGCCGAAGTAGGCTACGGCATCCTCCGGCCACTGGTTGGCCTCTGCCAGCAGCATGCGGTCGGGGTATCGTTGGTCGATGTGTTGGCGCAGCGCCTTGAGGAAGGCATGGGTTTCCGGCAGACTCTCGCAGGGGGTGCCCTCCCGCTCGTAGAGATAAGGCACTGCGTCCAGCCGCATGCCATCTACCCCCATGCTCAGCCAAAAGTCCACCACCTCAAACATGGCTTTTTGCACGGCGGGGTTGTCGTAGTTGAGATCTGGCTGGTGGGAGTAAAAGCGGTGCCAGTAGTAGGCTTTGGCCACCGGATCCCAGGTCCAGTTGGAGGCTTCAAAGTCCTGAAAGATGATGCGGGCCTCTTTGTACTTTTCGGGGGTGTCACTCCAGACGTAGAAGTCGCGCTCAGGGGTGCCGGGGGCAGCGCGTCGGGCCCGCTGAAACCAGGGGTGCTGATCCGAGGTGTGGTTGAGGATGAGCTCAATGATGACGCGGATCCCGCGGTGGTGGGCGGCATCCAGAAAGATCTTGAAGTCCTCCAGGGTGCCTAAGTCAGGGTTAACACTGGTAAAGTCGGAAACGTCGTAGCCATCATCCTTGAGGGGGGAGGGGAAAAAGGGCAGCAGCCAGACGGCTGTAATCCCCAGGTCTTGCAAATAGTCCAGCTTTTCGGTCAAGCCCTGGAAGTCGCCCACGCCATCGCCGTCGCTGTCGAAAAAGGCCCGCACCGGCACCTCGTAGATGATGGCGTCCTTGTACCAGAGGGAAGTAGGGGCCAAGCTGGGGACAACGGAGCGCAGAGGAGTTCGGCTCATCATAGGGCGGCAACAAAACCGAGGGGTCAATCGGCTAAAGATAGCCTTGGGGCTGGGATCCGCTCAAGAGGCTATAGCCTCTTCTGCAAGGCCAAGGATCCCAGCCAAGAGTGCCTTCCCCTCTCCCCCTAAAGAGAAACTGGGCAGGGGCGCTCACTAGGCAATGCCGCTGCGCTTCTGCGCCTCTTTGCGGGAGATGGTTACATGGCGCAGGCCGGCGCGGATGAGCTCCTGCTCCACCAAGGCAAAAAAGCGCTGCCGATCCCCACTGCGCACCACGGCCAAATGGTGGGCTTCGGCCAGAGCAATGGGGTAGCCAAAGCCCTTTTGCACCTGGCTTAGCACCCCCCCTAGGGCCTGCTGCAGCAGCTCGGACTCCTGGGCTACCCAGGCAGGAAACTCCAGGCGGGCAATTTCGGGATCCCCTTTCCCACCACCATTGCCGACATTCAAGTAGCAACAGTGGATGTGGTGTTCCCCAAAAGTCTCCAGGACGCTGGCGCCACTGCGCCAGAGGGGGCTACGCTCGCCCGGCTGCAGCAGGGATCCCCAAAAAACGCGATCTGCCAGAGGGGCAAAGGGCTGGCAGGGGGGAGTTTTCTCGCCGGCGCAGTAGCGGTGGCAGTCGCAGCCCAGGTAGGGGCACAGCCCCAGGCCCAAGTAGTTGAGGGTTTCGCTGCTGCGGGAAGCGCTAATGTAGCCCACTAGAGGAATGCGAGCCAGCCGCAGCCGCTCTAGGGCAGCTAGGATGGGCTCTAGCCAGGGTTGTTGGGCCGGCTTGGGCAGCGGCTCCAGGCCCCAGGGGATTAGGGATCCATCAAGTAGCGCCAGCACCCGGCGAGTTCTGGGCAGCGCTAGGGCCAATTCCACCAGCTCCTCCAGTTCTACTTGGGAGCGGCGAAGGGCCAGTCCAGCTTCAGCCTCCAGCTCTGGACCCTGCTGAGCTGCTGGGCGGGGAAGGCGACGGGACGTCCTTCCCCGCAGCCAGGGGGAGCGCTCGGGTTCGGCAAGGAGTCCCTCCCCGTAGATCAGGAGGGGCTGGCTGTCCAGCAGCGGCCACTCTTGCGTGCCGTAGTGGAGAGCCACCCGCCCGATGTTGATGAGCGAGCAGTAGGCGATCTCGTGGTGGCTGGGCAGGATCTGGGAGCCGTCGGTAGCCACCACCGTGTGCGGTCCCTGCAAAGGCTCCACCTTGGGCAGGGATCCCCAGGTTTCCGGTGGCTCGGCAGGGCTGGCACAGGTAAAGGCCAGATGGGCTCCCCACTCCGCCCAGCGGGACTGCCAGAGCTGGGGTTGTTGTTGCAGGCGGGCAAACTCCTGCCAGGCTCGGCGCAGGCGCCCTTGGTTGGCCTTCGACTCCTGCTGCAGGTGGCGGGCGAAGGCGGGAATCTGCTCGCTCAGTTTAACAAGATCCAGCATAGGCGGCTGGCCCACCCCTGCCGGCAGCTAGGGGCTCCACTTCAGAGGGATCCCTCTTGCCCTCGCTCGCGGGGTATGGGGTGGCAGCGGTAGCTGCGCCCAGCTCCTCTAGCGGAAACTCCCCGTAGACCTCGCTGCTGTTGTTGGGGCTTTCCTGCAGGCGGACACGGTGCAGTTGCACCCCCAGCTCCCGCAGGGGCAGAGTTAGCAGCCGCTGGATGTAGAGGGCAATGTTTTCGGCGGTGGGCACCACCTGGGCAAAGTAGGGGATGTCTTTGTTTAAAAAGGTGTGATCTAGGGGTTTGACCACCTGCTCCTCAATTACCCGCTGCAAAGCCGCCAAGTCCACGATCATCCCCGTGCGCGGGTCGATGGATCCCTTGACAGTGATCTCCAAGCCGTAGTTGTGGCCGTGGCCGTGGGGGCGGGCGCAGAGGCCGTAGATGGCGGTGTTCTCTTCCAGACTGAGGTGATCCAAGGCCAAGCGGTGGGCGGCGCTAAAGTGGGTGGCAACGGTCAAGTAGGCTTGCATGGCTTCTCCTCGGTATTCGGCCCAAAGGTGGGGATCCTCGTAGAGGCGCACACTACTAAGCGGCAGCGCATCGGCTAGGCGCTGCCAGATGGCGTAGGCGATAAACTCGGTGGTGGGCAGGGTTTGGGCAAACTCTGGCCAAGCTTCGTTGAGGTAGGCAAAGTTCAGCTCTTGAATGACCCGTTCCTGAAGCACTTGCTTGACCTCTGAGAGGTTGAGCACCATGCCGTACTCATCCACCTCCCCCGTCAGGCCCACCTCCAGCACGTAGTTGTGGCCGTGGCCGGGGAAGCGGGCGTGGGGGCCAAAACGGGCCAGGTTCTCGGCTTCAGAGAGCTCCGGCAGCCAGTAGCGGTGGCTGGCGGCAAAGTGGGCGCGGCGGTAGATGGTACAGGTTCTGGACATGGAGGGCAGAGGGGCAAAGCGCAGGGATCCCTCCTTCAGCATAAACTGCAAACCTGTCCTGGCGCTGGGCAAAGGAAGAAGCTCCTGGGGCAGGACTTTTTGCGCCAGAAGTATGTCAACCTGGAGGATAGGCAACTCTTTGGGCTGCTGGGAGCGCAGGCTAGGAGCGGCTGTGGTCTATCGGGTTGGGCTACTGGGGCTGGGTACTGTCGGCACGGGGGTGGTAGAGATTTTGCAACGCCCACCTCACCCCCTCTTGCAGGCTGTCGAGCTTGCGGCGGTAGGGGTGCGTTCCCTGGACAAGCCACGGCGGGTGGCCATCCCGCCTGAGCGCCTGACCACTGACCTAGAGCGGATTGTGTCGGATCCAGACATTGACGTGGTGATTGAGCTCATGGGCGGGTTGGAGCCGGCTCGCAGCCTCATCCTAAAGGCCATTGACCACGGCAAGCCAGTCATTACAGCCAACAAGGCGGTCATTGCCCGCTATGGCGAGGAGATCTTCCGCGCTGCTGCCCAGGCCAGGGTGGCTGTGCTGCTGGAGGCAGCCGTGGGGGGTGGGATCCCTGTCGTCCAGGCTTTGCAGCAGTCGCTGCAGGCCAGCCGCATCCAGGCGGTCTGGGGCATCATCAACGGCACGACCAACTTCATCCTCAGCCAGATGGCCCAGGAGGGTAGCTCCTTTGCCGAAGCGCTGGCCCAAGCCCAAGCCCGCGGCTATGCGGAGGCGGATCCCAGCGCCGATGTGGAAGGATGGGATGCGGCGGACAAGATCGCCATTTTGGCTAGCCTGGCGTTTGGGGTGTCGGTGCCGCGGGAGGCCATCCCCTGCGAAGGGATCCGCAGCATCAGCCCCACCGACATCCGCTATGCCCGCGAGTGGGGCTACACTTTCAAGCTTTTGGCCATTGCCCAGAGGGCTGGCGTCCCAGGAGCCGAAACGGCCTTGGATGTCCGCGTCCACCCCACCCTATTGCCGCTGACCCACCCGCTGGCCAACATCCACGGCGTGGACAACGCCGTCTGGGTACAAGGGGATCCCCTAGGGCAGGTGGTGCTCGCCGGGCCGGGGGCGGGACAGGGGCCGACGGCCAGTGCTGTCGTTGGGGATCTGCTCACCCTACTTGCCCACCTGCAGACAGGGGCCCATCTCCCCAATCCTCTCTGGGGATTGCCTGCTTCTCCCCCTGTGGCTTCCCTGCTGCCGCTGGCGGAGGTGCAGTCGGAGTTTTACGTGCGGGTATTGGCCCAGGATCGGCCGGGGGTGATGGGGGCCATTGGCACCTGCTTTGGCCGTCATGGGGTGAGCCTGGAGAGCATTACCCAAAAGGAGTGCCACCAGGAGCTGGCGGAGATTGTTGTCCTCACCCACACCGTGCGCGAGGCCGACTGCCGGCAGGCGCTGGCCGAGATCCAACAGCTTCCCCAGGTAGCCGGGATCCCCAGCCTGTTTCGCGTGCTGCGCTAATTGGCGCCCCTCGTGTTGCCCGTGATGGAGGATAGCTAGCTTGGCAGCGACCGTGGATCTTGCAACCCCTGAACTCCTCAGAGCCGAAGTGGTAGTCATTGGGGCGGGCATCAGTGGCCTGACGCTGGCTTGGCGCCTGCAGCAGGGTCTCTCTGGTAGGGGTGGCTCCGCTCAGCCGGTGCTCTTGGCCGAGGCCAGCTCTCGGGTGGGCGGCTGCATTTCCACCCAATCCAAAGACGGCTACCGCTGGGAGGAAGGCCCCAACAGCTTTACCCCTACGCCTGCCCTGCTCAACTTGATTGCCGAGGTGGGCCTGGCCGACCAACTGGTGCTGGCCGATGCCAAGCTGCCCCGCTACATCTACTGGGAAGGAGAGCTGCTGCCAGTGCCGCTGAGCCCTACGGCGGCTCTGGGCTCACGGCTGCTCAGTGTGGGTGGTAAGCTGCGGGCTCTGCAGGGCCTGTTGGGGTTTGTCCCTCCGCCGCCGGGGCAGGAGGAGACGGTGCGACAGTTTTTCCGGCGACAACTGGGATCCGAAGTGGTGGAGCGCCTGGTGGAGCCCTTCACCTCGGGGGTCTATGCTGGGGATCCGGATCAACTCAGCGCGGTAGCAGCTTTCCCTCGGGTAGCTGGCCTAGAGGAGCGCTACGGCAGTCTCTTTGCCGGCGCCCTGCAGGCTCTGCGCCAAAGACCCCAGCCTTTTCCCGCAGCCATCCACCCCCCGCCCAAACGCGGCCAACTGGGCAATCTAAGGCAGGGGCTGCAGCAGTTGCCAGAGGCCCTAGCCCAAAAGCTGGGCGACAGCCTGCGGCTGGGTTGGCAAGCGGTGCAGCTGCAGCGGGAGGGAGAGCTCTATGGGGTGGGCTTTGCAACCCCCGAGGGATCCCGCTGGGTGGCTGCTCGCCAGGTGGTGCTGGCCCTCCCCGCCTATGAGGCTGCCTTGCTGCTGCAGGAACTCAACCCCCAGGCCAGCCAGCTCTTGGCGGGGATCCCCTATCCGCCGGTGGCAGTGGTGGCTCTGGCCTATCCCCAAGAGGTTCTGCCGCAGCCGCTGCGGGGCTTTGGCCACCTCATCCCTCGCTCCCAGGGTCTACGCACCCTAGGCACTATCTGGGCTTCCTGTCTTTTCCCGGAGCGGGCTCCCCAGGGCTACCACAGCTTCCTCAGCTTCCTGGGCGGTGCTACCGATGCCGCCTTGGCCCGCCGGCAAGGGATCCCACCCATCACTGCTCTGTCCCCTGAGGAGCGAGCGCAAATTGTCCACGCCGAGCTCAGTCAGGTGCTGCTTACCCGCCGCGCCGAGCCCATCTACTTGGGCGAACGCCTGTGGCCCCGCGCCATTCCCCAATACACCCTCGGCCACCGGCAGCGGATGGCCCAGTTGCAGGTCCACCTGGCCTCCCAGACGCCGGGGATCTGGGTGTGCGCCAACTACCTAGACGGTGTGGCCCTGGGCGACTGCGTGCGGCGGGCTGAGGCGCTGGCGCAGCAGCTTTTGTCCCAGGTCTAGTCCGATGGGTCGCCCCTACACCGTCCTGCTTTTGGTTCCCACCGGTATCGGTGCCCGGGTGGGCGGCTTTGCCGGCGATGCCCTACCCGTGGCCCGCGCCTTGGCCGCAGCCGCGGATTGCGTCATCACCCACCCCAACGTGCTCAATGGCGCCACCCTCTTCTGGCCCCTGGGGAATGTGCTCTACGTGGAAGGATACGGCCTGGATCGCTTCTGTGCCGGGGAGTGGTTCCTCAGGCCAGTGCGGCAAAACCGCATCGGGGTGGTGCTGGATGCCGGGATCCCTGAGGATCTGCGCCAGCGCCATTTGCAGGTCATGCAAGCCGCTCAGGCCACGCTGGGGCTGGACATTGGCCCCTGGCGCTTGACTCCTCGACCCTTAGGCGTTGCCGTCAGCTTCTCCCCTGCCGGGGCCAGCCAGGGATCCCTAGCGGATCCCGAGGCGCTCCTGGAAGCCGCCCGTGCGCTGCTCGAGGCAGGGGCCGAGGCCATTGCCGTGGTGGCCCGCTTCCCCGACGATCTTGACTTTAGCCAGTACGAGCAGGGGCAGGGGGTAGATCCCCTGGCGGGGGCCGAGGCCATCCTCAGCCACCTGGTGGTGCGGGAGCTGGGGATCCCGTGTGCCCATGCTCCGGCCCTCTACCCTGATCCCGACCCCAAGCCGGTTCACCCCCGCGCTGCCGCTGAAGAGGTGGGGTTTACCTTCCTGCCCTCGGTTTTGGCAGGGCTGAGCTACGCCCCCCAGTTTGGGAAAAGGGGGGATCCCCTGCAGACGGGCGACCTGACAGCCGAGCAGGTGGATAGCGTCATTGCCCCGGCCACCGCCTTTGGCGGCCCCGGCCTGCTTTACCTCGCCAGCCGCCCCCGCCCGCCCCTGTTTATTGCCGTCGAAGAAAACACCACCGTCATGCAGGTCCACCCGCGCCAGTTGGGGATCCCGCATGTGGCGGTTAGCTCCTACCTGGAGGCCATTGGCGTGGTGGTGGCCCACCGGGCTGGCGTGGCCCTCTCGTCGCTGCGGCTGTAGCCTCAGGCTAAGCCCAGTTCTGGCCCAGAAACGGCAACAGGCCAATCAACAGCAGGCCCAGCGTGGCCAGCGACCCAACCAAAAAGGAGAGGGAGCGCCCCAGGGGAATGTCACCGATGTAGAAAAAGTTGTAAAACAGCCGTGCCAGCAGAAACACACCGCAGAGCAAGGCTACCCCTTCGTCGCCGCTAAGGCCAAACAGCCAGGGATCCGGGTGGGGGCCAGTAACATAGGCAATCAAGGCTGACGGCGCAAAGGTGCCCAGGGCCTCAAAGCCGTTGGCATGGGCCCAGGTGGCCCGCTGGCCGTAGGGAGGCAGCCGGTCGAACATAGCCCGCGGCGCATGGGGATCGTAGCCAACGCGGGCGCGGGCATAGCCGACCACGCCCATGGGCAGGTACACCAACAGGATGGCTGCAGCAATCGAGAACAGGGGGATGGCTTGCAGGGGGAGGTTGGGCAACATAGGCAAAACGCAGAGGAAAGAGGCGGCACCCGCACTTTCTCTAGGCTAGCCTCCCTAGGCGGGAATTGGCGCCGGGCTGCCCAGCAGGTAAGCCCCAACGGCTTCTAGGCTGGGCGGGTGCAGGAAAGGGAGGGTGACAATGGCCTGCTGGGGAAAGCGCTGGGGCAACTGGGCCAGGATGGCCTGGTGGCGGCGCCAAAGGGCTGCGCCAAAGGGGGTGGAGTCCTCCAGCCAAACCCGATTGAGAACGGCGTAGGGATGGGGGATCCCTAGGGCATCCAACTCCGCCAAGAGGCGCTCGGTTTCCGCCAGAACTGCCTGTTCGGGGTTGAAGACAGGGACAAAGCTAACAAACTGGGGATCCCGCAGCCGCCGCTGCAGCTGGCGCACCTGGGCCAAGAGATCCCGCAACCGCTGCGCCCATTCCGGCCGGCCCACCACGTCGCGGTACTTTAGCCACAGCTTCAGGGCCAAGCTTACCCAGCCTTCTAGGGCCTGGGGCATCTGCAAAAAGCGCAAGAGGTGGCCGGTGGGGGCGGTATCCACCACCACCAGGTCGAACTGGCCGCTGGCTTCTTGTTCCAGCACCGTCAGCAGGGCCATCACCTCGTCTAGGCCGGGAGGGGGCATCTGTAAAAGCTGCCGCCAAGCCTGGGGGTCGTACTGGATCTCCACCCCTGCCGTTTCCTCCCCCGCCAGGATAGCCGCCACCTCTTCCAGGTAGTCCTGGCGGAAGCGCTCCAGCACTGCCGCCGCCTCGATCTCCTGGCCCAGCAGGTTGGGCAAGAGCGGCAGCGGCTCCTGACCCAGCTTTGTCTGAAACAGATCCCCCAGCGAGTGGGCCGGGTCGATGGAGACCAGTAAGAGCCGCTGGTCGGGATGGCGCTGGGCCAGGTTCCAGGCCAGGGCCCCGGCCACCGTGGTCTTGCCCACTCCGCCCTTGCCCCCCACCAGGAGCAGGCGGATTCCTTGGGCCAAAAAATCTGGCAGGACCACCCTTGGGGGGGAGGGGATCCCGCCGACAGGCTCTCCTGGGCTAGCGGGGATCTCTTCCAACTGCGGCAGCACCTCTGGCAAGGGGCGAAGCTGTTGCACCAGCTTGTCCAGGGCCGTCGGCCCAATCGGCTCCTCCAGTTGATAGGGACAAACCCAGATGGGATAGCCAGGCAGCTCCTCTTGGAGTGTTTTTAGCCAGCGCCACTGCTCCTGCTGGCGGGCTAGGTAAAGAGGCGAGGGGCGGCTGGGGGTTGCTTCCGCTTTTTCCCCTGCGGCCGCCACCGTCCCTAGCAGCACCTGGTTGACCAGAAGACCCCCCACAGGCACACGGCGGCTTTGCAGTTGTTGACAGAAGCGGCGGGTCTCCGCCACGCTCAAGGGCTCCGGGATCAGCACCAGCCAAGCAGAGGTGCTCTCCGGGTCGGTGAGGCGGGCTTTGCCTCCCTCCAGCTCTCCCTGTAACCGCGCCAAAAAGGCATCCGCCTCATCCGGGCAATAGGTGCCCGTCAGGGATTGGACAACCTCGCGGTGCTTGGCCTGGAAGGTGGCAAACACCGCCAGCAGATTATCCAAAAAGTCGGGCAACTCCAACAGCCGCAGGGTGTGGCCGGTGGGGGCCGTGTCCAGGATGACTGTGTCCACCTCTTGGCCTGCCAGCAGGCGGTTGACCTCGAGGATGGCCATCAGCTCGTCCACCCCCGGCCAGTCCAGATCCCAAAGGGGCAACAGATCCTCTCGCCCCAGCCAACTGCCCCGCTCGGCAATGAGCTCCAGAGCCGGGCCGTAGGTCTGCTTGAAAGACTGCAGCAGCACCTCGGCCTGGAGGGCCCGCACCTGCAAGTTGGGCCGTTCGCGCAAGCGGTGCGGAGCACTTTCCAGCAGGGGTTGGGGGGTGTCGGCCACCGGGATCCCCAGCACATCCCCCAGGGAGTGGGCCGGATCGGTGGACAGCAACAGCAAACGGCGCTCTGGTTGCCTCTGGGCTAGGTGACGGGCTAGGGCACAGGCCAGGGTGGTTTTGCCCACGCCCCCCTTGCCGCTCAACAGCAGCAAGCGGCAGGAAGCCGATCGCGTCAGCGGGACGTAGTCCACGAGCCGGTCAAAGGGGGAGTTGTCGAGCTGAGCGGGCTGCAAAGGGATCCCTCGCGCGCAGGTCACCCCTATTCTGGCCTGGATCTCCCTTGGGGATACCCCAGCCCGCTAAGGTAGGCTCTCGCCAACTCCAGTCGGCGGCGTCCTCTGTCCCAGGTCAGCAGCGCGTGGATCCCAAGCCAAAAGCCCGTCCACAGCCAGTTGTGCAACCAGATCTTGCCCAAGATGGGCAGGGTCAGGCCCTCTGTTCCGCCCAGCACCAGGCCGGCTGCCAAGATTAGCCCTTCAAAAGCAAGGAACCCTAGGATCAGCATGACCAAGATCCAAAGGTAATTGCGCAGCCATTGCCGAGGTTGGACAGGGTGGGGCTGGAAAAAGAGCGGGCGATAGCTGGCCAGCCACGCCACCCCCACCGTGCCGATCCCCAAGACCAACCCCCAAGCCAAAGAATCAGGGGTACGGGGATAGTTGTGCCAGGTGTAGCCAAAGATTTGGTTGGCCAGCCAAATCATCGAAGCGCTGACGATTGCCCTTTGGCGAGTTAACGTGGTGCCCGTGACGATGCCAACAGTTACAAAAGGCAGTGTACAGGTATAGGCAATGTTGCTAAGGCAGCCGATGGTGGTCAATAGGCTGGGCCAAAATCGACCTTGGGCTAGATCGCGGGTGGCTTGGATCCAAATGACCTCCGGGATCCCGCGGCGGGTTTTGGGGATGGACTGGACAAGAGCTTGTAGGCTGACCATAGGCTAATCCCCAGGAAAGAGGTGAGCTTTTAAGGGACACTTGTTCAGCAGGTGCTCCTGGACAATTTGCCGCGCTACTGGGGGTGTGACTTGCTTGTACCAGGTGCGGTCACCAGAGTAGAAAACCACCGGCCCTTGTTGGCAGACTTCTAGGCATCCTGAGGTGATAACCGGAACATCCAGATTGGCCTCGCGCAGGGCCGATTGCAGAGCTTCCACCACCGGCTGATAGTGGCGAGAAGGATAGCAGCGGCTGGAACGGCAAACCGCCAAATAGGGCCGCTGGAGAGGGTTATCTCTTTTCCCTCGACGTCAATGGCTCGCAGGCGTTCATAAAGGGAAAGCTGCTGATAGTCGGCTTTGCCTTCGGGCAGGTAGTCTTCTCCTGGCCCCAAAAAGGGACTGGGCAAAAAGATCTGCAGCAGCGATTCCTCTGCCCCGTTCCAAAACTGGATCCCCCATTGGCGAGGCTGGCCCTGCGGATTGAGGCGGCGATAGAGGGCGGCGCGGCCGACCAATCTTTTGCGGCGCAGCTCAGGAGGAGTTCTGCGGTAGGGGCCGCCCTGGTGTTCCTCCAAACACAGATGCAAATGCCAAGTTTCCGTGGCCACGGTCAAGTAGCCGTCGTAGAGCACACAGAGAGTAGGGGGATCCTTGAAGGCCGCTTCCAGGACGCCACCCTCCACCACCTGGCCCACTTGGATCTCGGCCCAGCGCTCCTGAAAGAGCTCATAGAGCAGCGGCCCAAGACAGTCGATGTGAGCCGGGATCCCTTCGTAAACGGTTGTCCAGCCGGTGGGGGAAACCTCTTGCCAAGTTTGATTTAAGGGTGGGACCCAGGGATTGAAAACAGCCATAGGTTGCTCCTATTGGATTGGCGGAATGCGGGCAATCACCCCCTTTTTGATGGGGCGCTCTGCCCAGGGCAGGATCCCATCGGGCTTTGTCAAATACAGCTCCGCCGTTTGCAAGATTGGCTCCACGTCTTTTGGATCGAGATCGCCAAAGACATAGGTCATCTTTCGGGGGGCTGCCAGCGCAACCACACAAGCGTGGCTGCAGCCGCTCATACAGGCAACTGGCTTCAGTTGCAGTTGGGGATTGAGCCTTTGGGATTGCAAGGCAGCTAGGAGCATTTCTCCCTTGCTGATCCCTTCTTTTTGGCCGTTGACCCAGCGAGATCCACAGGTGGTGCAAACCCAGAGGCAATGTTTAGACTCAGCTTGAGCCAAAGTTGTCGATGGAGAAATAGAGGGAAAGTTGGTCGCGCTCACCATAGAGTTGTATCCAAACTCCACTGCAAAGCAGACAATTCCACTGGGGCAGCTTGTTCTAGATAGTTAGCCAAAAATAGCCCGAGAGGATGCTAAAATTGCCCCCGCAAGTTCATCCTCAGCGTGCGGCCAACGCCGGGATAGCCGGGGAAAACTTCATACTGCTCATCCAGCAGGTTGTCGATCCCCAACTCTAGGCTCAGGGCCTCAGTCAACGGGATCCCTCCCCGCAAAGCCACGGTGGTATAGCCTGGCAGGGATTCCGTATTGGAGTTGTTGGTAAAAAAGCTCCCAATGTGATGGACCAAGATCGAGCCGTACCCGCCCTGCTCATAGCGATAGGTTAGGCCTAGGTTGAAGCTATCGGCTCCCACAAAGGCTAGCTGTTTGCCAACTGTGGCCGGGTTAAGTGCAGCGCGGATGATGGGATCATTGAGGGTGTAGTTGGCAAAAAGCGTCCAGTTTTCCCCCAAACGCAAATCCAAAGCCGCTTCCAGGCCGGTGTATTCGACCAGCCCAATATTCTCATAGGTTCCCTGGCGCGGCCCCAGGCTGACAAAGGTGATGCCATCGCGGATGCGGTTGTGGGCAAACGTTAGCCGCAGCAGGCCAAAATCTCCCAGGCTCTGATCCAAGCCAACGTCAAAGCTCTCCCCTCGCTCTGGGCGGAGATTGGGGTTGCCATCCACTTCAAAAAAGCCTCGCAGCCGAAAGAATAATTCCGAGATCAAGGGGGTGCGAAAGCTGCTGGCGTAGTTGGCTCTCAAGGTGGTGCCTTCCGCCACTGGCCAGCGGATCCCCACAGCCGGCGAGGTGGCCGAGCCATTGGCCAAACTGCTGAAGTCCTGGCGCATGCCCAGATCAAGGTGGAAGTTGGGATCCGGGCTGTAATCCAGGCGGGCAAACAGGGCGCCCTGGTTAACCGTATCGTCGTAGTTGATATTGGCAGAACCGTTGGCAAAGGAAAAAGTTGTATTGCGAGCTGAGATGGAGCGATAATCTACCCCCAAAGCTCCCTCTAGGTTTTCGCCGGCTTGCCAAGCATACTGCAGCTGGGATCCCCAGCCATTGCGCAGGATGACGTCGCGGGATCCCTGGCTTTGCAGAGCACTGAAACGGTAGTTGAGATCGTCAAAAAAGACTCTTGCCTGCAGGGATCCTGTTGCCTGAGTCCACAGCCAACTGAGATCCAGCAGCAGATCGTTGGTGTTTTGCTCTGCATCGGGAGAGGGAAATTCCACACTGCCGGGCACACGAAAGGCTTTATTGAGGTAGAGGGCGTTGGCTGTTAGGACTTGGTCTTTGGCCAGTTGCCAGGTAAGCTTGGCCTGCAAGTTGTGGTACTCCACCGCCGAGTTTTCCCGCTTGCCTGACTTGCCCAGCCGCTCAATTGCAAAGGGAAAGTCGTTGTTACTTTTCAGACGGCGATAGCTGAGCACCCAGCCCAGATCCTGGGCTTGGCCCCGACTTTGGATCCCTTGCTCATTGAGGCCGTAGCTGCCGACCGCCGCTTCCAGCACCGTCTCCGTTTCTGGCTGTGGCTCCACCGTAACGATGTTGATCACGCCGCCAACAGCATCCGAGCCATACAGAGTAGAGCCGCCACCGGGAGAGACTTCAATTCGCTCGACAATATCTGTGGTGAGTTGAGAGAGGTCAAACCCGCCAAAGAAGCCCAGATCGTTGAGGGGGCGGCCATCCAAGAGCACCAACACCTGCGCCGTTCGCGCCCCTCGCATGAATTGAGAGCTAAGAGCTCCCAACTGAGTTCCCGCTGTGCCATCGCTGAGGATCCCAGGCAGATAGCGCAGGGCTTCTTGCACCGTCCTTGCCCCTTGCTCGCGCATCTGCTGGCGGGTGATGACATAGACTGGGCGCGAAGAGTCCCGCAGCAAGCCAGGGCGGCGAAACGGTGTGGTGACGGGTTGATTGAAAATCTCGGCACTAAGACTGGTGTCCAAGACCGCTTGCGCCCAGGCTGGGATCCCCAGACTCCAGCTCCCCAGCCCAAGGCTGAGACAGACAACAATTGCTTTCATCCAGTTGCTCCTGCTTCCGTGCGACGCGGAAGAGCTAAGCTGTGAGCCAAAGCCGCAGGCGGGCATCCTGACTGAGGGCCTTAGCCCATCACAGTTGCGGCACAGCGCCGGATTTGCACCGGACTTTCCCCATTGCTTGCCCTGGCTGATCCCCAGAGCAACCTGACGGCACGGCTTTCTCCGCAGTCCTTTTGGAAAAAGCCGTGCTAGGCATCATACATTCCCTGCTGGGGAGTTCCTATCCTGCCGGGGGGGATCCCTGGGCAGTGAGGTCAACGGAAGATCATCTCCGCCACCGCGTCAAAGCCGGCGTCCAACAGGCGATCCAAGACTGATTGGGCCTGGCTGCGGCTGTCGTAGAGGCCGGCCTGCAGCACCCTCCTGCCGTTGAACACGGTCTCCACCGCCTCAGGGACAAGCTGCCGCAGCCGCTGCAAATCGTCGCTGCCTTTGGGGGTTACCAAGACGCGAAAGCGGGTAGCCGCTCGCGTCAGCGGGACGGAGTCCTTCTCGGCAGCCTGAGCAGGAGAAGCTGGGGCCGAGCTTGAGGGTGCAGAGGAGGAGGTAGGAGGGTTTTCTCTGGCCTGCCGGCGGGCCGGCGGCGGCAGCAGGGTGGTGAGGTCAGTAAGGGGAGCTGCAGAGGCCTGGCGGACAGGGGCGGCAGCAGGCTCAACCGGCTGGGCAGGCGTGGTAGAGCCATCGGGGGTGAAGGGGACGGCAACAAACTCCTGGGGTTGAGCGCCCGACGGCTGGCTGGGGCTGCTGGGCAAAATACGCCCTCCCGAGCCCGCTGCGAGAGGGGGGAGGGGGGCCGTCGGTTGCGGCACCGCCACCACCGGTAGGTTTGGGGAAGTTTCGGCTGGCTTGGCCGTCGCCGGCTGGGGATCCCTGCCGCTGCCGGGAGCCGGGGGAGCGCTGGGCAGCGTCAGGCCGCCGGCAGCAATGGGTGGCGGGGCGTTGCTGGGCAGGGCAGCCACGGCGGTCTGGCCCGCCAGATCCAGCTCCCCTTTGGTTTTGCCCGCCAGTTGGTTGCCGTTGGCGTTGAGGCGCAGGCCGCGAGTGGCGTTGTGGATGTCGTACTGGCCGTTGCCCTCAAAAATGTTGTTGCCGGGATCCGAGGCCGTGCCCAGATCGGGCTGGGCGTTGGTGATAGCTGTCAGGCCAGTCTCTAGGTTGCGGGCAATGAGATTGTTGCGCAAGATGGGCCGAGCGCTGCCGCCAACCACAATGCCGGTGCGGTTTTGCAGGATGCGGTTATTGCGCACCATCGGCGCCGAGCGCTGGTCGATGGTGAGGCCAAAGCCGGTCTCTTGGAAGAGGTTGTTGACAATGGTGGGCTGGGAGGTACCCAAGACAGAGATGCCGTTGGCCCCATTCTTGTAGAAGCGGTTGCCCTCTATCCAGGGGTTGGAGGCGCCGGCAATGAGAATGCCGTCGTGGATGCTGCCCACAAAGCTGTTGTTGAGAATGCGGGGGGAAGCCGATTCTATCCAGAGGGCATAGCCGCGCCGCCCCTGGTTGCGCAGGGTAACCCCGCGCACCTCTGAGCCGCTCTCGGCCACCAGGGCAACATTTTGCCGGGCCAAGGTCGGGCTCATGTAGGTGCCGCCGCCATCGATCAGGTAGCCCTCCCCTAGGGTGGACTCGTCCCCGCGCAAGATAAGGCCAGCTTTGAGGCGGATGGGGAAGACTTCGCCGCTTTCTGCGCTGTAGATCCCTGGCAGCAGCTGGATGATGCTGCCTGCTGGTGCTCGTCCAATGGCATGGGTGATGGTCTTGAAGGGGTTGTTGCGGGATCCATCCCCTTGGGTATCGCTGCCATTGGCGGCATCGACAAAAATGACAGGTCGGTCATCCGGCAGCGGCGGCGCCTGAGGCAGGGCCTGTTTCTCCACAAGGCTGGTGTCTAGGGAAGTCTGTGCCCAGCCAGGATCAAACTTCGCTGCCAGCAGCAAGGTGGTGCTCAGGAGGAAGGAAGCGGCTAGCCGCGTCAGCATTGTGGAACCCTGCGGCTGCAACCGCAAGTCAGGCAGGGCTGCTGTAAATTGGTGTTTGCCGGATTTCTGCAGACAAATCATAGGGCTCATTCTTCCACCAGGCTGGGCGAGAGAAGGAAGGAGGGTCGAGGTTATCCTACCAAACCTGACAGGCGGGATCCTGCCCTCTTCCCCAACCCCAGATACGGACTGACGCAAGCTTTTTTCGCAGATCTAACGCTACCCCTAGAGTATACCCTTGCCATGACCGAAGAAGCCCTTGCCCGCGAAGGCTCCTCCCAAGAGTTGCCCCTGGCTTCCCTCTCCTCTGGGCGCCCCCTGCTTAACCTGCTGCTGTTGGGGATCCCGGCGGGGCTGCTGGCGCTGGCGGAGTTGACGGGGCAGCCGGTTTTGGGCTGGGGGGCAGTGCTGGCTTGGCTGGGCTTGGCCGGCTGGTGGGGGCAGCCGCTTTGGGTGCAGATTGGGCGCGACCTCTGGCAGTGGCTAGCCACCTGGCCCAGCCTGGGATGGGCGGCGGCAGCCCTCAGCTTGGCCGTGGCAGGGGCAGTGGTCTGGGGTGGGGTTCTCTCAACCCTGCGATCCCTGAGCTGGGAGGCGATTGGGGCTTTGGGGGAGGTGTTTGGCGCTACCGGGCAGATCCTCATCGCTCTCCTGGCCGCCTATATTGCCTGGCGGCAGTACGTCATCTCCCGCGACCTCACCATCCAGCAGAACACCATCACCCAGCAGCAGACCATCGACGCCTACTTCGAGGGCATTTCCAACCTGGTTCTCTCCCCTGACGGGCAGTTGGACGACTGGCCCCTGGAGCGGGCCATTGCGGCCGGGCGCACGGCGGCCATCTTGAACGGCGTGGATCGCTTTGGCAAAGCCAAGATCCTGCGCTTCCTCTCCACCGCTAACTTGCTTAGCCCCCTGCGCCGCGACGAACACCTGGGCCGGCCCATTTTGGACGGCAAAGGCGGCTACCAGCGGGATCGCGTCAATGGTATCCGCGTGGTTAACCTGGGCACCATGCTGGAAGGGGCCGACCTGCATGGCACCCTGTTGCGGGGGGTGGATTTCAGTGAAGCCAGCCTGGAAGGAGCTGACCTGCGGGGTTGCGATCTTAGCCACACCAACCTCTGTGGAACCAATCTGCGCAATGCCGACCTGCGCGGGGCCGATCTCTACCGCGCTTTGCTGTTTGTGGGATCCTTCCAGACGGCCTCTCCCGCCCAGCCAGGGCAAAAGCCCGATTTCAAAACAGGAGCCTACACCGGCGCCATCGTGGCGGGAGCAGATTTCCGCGGCGCCCGTCGCCTTTCTCCTGAGCAGCGCGCTTACCTAGCCGCCTGGGGGGCGAAACTGGATCCCGGCCCTTCGCCCCCCAATTCCCGCTTGGATCCCAGCGGCAACAGCGAGCCCTTACCTCCTCCTGGCGAGCCGCCAGCCTCCCTGAAGCCCCGCTCCAGAGCCAATGGCCAGCAAGTTTAACGCCAGCGCTGCTGGGATCATTGCAGTAGGGGCTGGGGGTGGGGGCCTGCCGGCGAGTTGTTCACGCTAGCTTGAAATAGCCCCCATCCCTCAACTTTTGCCCATGGCCCGCTTGTTCACCAAGTTCTGGCTGCTGGAGCGCTACCTGTTTGGACAGATGCTCACCCCCCTTTTGGCCGGCCTTGCTGGAGGAACCCTGCTGCTTTTGGCGGGCCGGCTCTTTACCCTCGCCGAGCGGCTGGTTGAGGGATCCGTGCCCCCCCTGACGGTGCTGCAGCTCTTGATGTTGGATCTGCCGGAGATGGTGGTGCTGGGCATGCCCATTGCCGCTTTTTTTGCCACCCTACTCACCTTGGGCAACCTAAGCGGCAACAGCGAGATTACCGCCATGCGGGCAGCCGGGATCCCGTTTACGCGCATTTTTCGTCCCCTGTTGCTGGTGGGACTGCTCCTGAGCCTGAGCGCTTTTTTAATCAGCAACGTCCTCCTGCCGGCCAGCAAACGGGAAATCCGCCGCATTGACCAGCAGGCGCTCCTGGCCCAGGCTACAAGCCCGGTCCAATACGACGTCTTCTTCAAAACCACTGCCGTTGGCGGGACGGAGTCCCTAGACAACCTCTGGTTTTTCATTCGCCAGGTGGATCCGCGGCTGAATACCATGCAGGATGTCACTATCCTGCGGGTGGATCCCCTGCCAGGGGGCAAGTACCGGTTGGCGGAAGTGACCCTGGCGGCCCAGGCAGTGTGGAACGGCCTGGACTGGACCCTCAGCGAAGGGGTGACTCACCACTACGGCCCGGACGGCCTCAGCCTGGCCGAAGAGCCCTTCGACCGCAAGCCACTGGCGGTCTCCCAAGATCTGGCCGCCCTGTTGCAGCCGCCAGTTCCCCCCAACGAGCTCAGCCTACCAGAGCTGGCGGAGCGCATCTCCCGCTTGGCCCGCTCCAACCTCGATACCCAGGCGCTGCGCACCGAGTTCCACATGCGCTTTTCCCTGCCTCTAGCCAGCTTCTTTGCCGTGCTGATTTCCCTTCCCCTAGGATCCAGCACCGCTCGCCGTGTGGGCCGCTACGGCGGCGCCGTCTTGGGGATCCTGCTGGTGTTTGCCTACTACGTGGTGCTGAGCGTATCGCGCAGCCTGGGAGAAGCAGGAGCCCTTCCCCCTTGGGTGGCAGCCTGGAGCTTTAACCTCCTCTTTGGCGGCCTTGGCCTACTACTGTTGGCCCGTTTCTTGCGCTAGGGAGGTCGGCTTCAAGGAACAGCTGGTGCCCTAGAAAGCGCAGCAGTTATGCCCAGGGCTGTCCATGGAGAGGGCGGCTGGGATGCTCCTCCGCCGTCCCTGGAGGCGCGTTCTAGAGTGAGCCAACGCCCCAGGCCTACTAAGCACCTTAGACTGGCTCCCCTCCCAAAACTCTCGGCCCTCGTGCTAACGCATAGAGGACACTACGCCCCCCTCTGCGAAGGCGTCGTCCCTCCAGGAGCAGACACGGGATGACCCAGATTCCGGCAACGCCTTGTCTACCTGCGGGGAGGGCTGTATCCCGACACTGACCTTGTCGGTGCGGAGATTCAAGCTTTCCCCAAGAGAGCCAACTCTCCCCTGGCTGTGCCTCAAGCCTGCAGCTTCTTCCAGCGGCAATCGCTGCTGTGGAAGGGCGAGATCCCTGGCTGCTGCCCCTTGGAGAGAGACGCCATGGGATGGGCAAGCGCAATCCCTTTTGGTTGGTAAGGCTGCCCTTGCCAGCTTTGTCCTTCCTTGCCGCGGCCCTACCTGCGAGCTACCAGGTAGGCCTCTTTGACGCTTTAGGCAGGGATCCCGGGCATTTTTCTGCCATAATATTTGGAGACGGGATGTAGCGCAGCTTGGTAGCGCATCTGCTTTGGGAGCAGAGGGCCGCAGGTTCAAATCCTGTCATCCCGATGAGGCTGGCAAAGGGAGCAAAGGGGGTTGCAGGGATCTCAGCCGGCTAGCTCCCATCCCAGGCAAGCTTGCATCACCTGGCCCAAGAGGTACAGGGAGCCGCAAATTACCCCAGGCGGCTCCCCAGGCTCAGCAGGCTGCTGCAACTGGGCTTGCAAAGCAGCAAGATCTGGCAGGGCCTGGGCAAGGCGGAGATGGGGCTGGAGGGTCTGGGCGAGGTGGGCCAATTCTTGGGGATCCGTTCCTGCATGGCCAAGGATGGGCAGGGCCCAAAAGCGATCCCCCGGTCGCAGCAGGGCAGCAAGAATACCCTTGACATCTTTAGTCGTGAGAATGCCCATGTACCAGGTGAGGGGGCCGGGCTGATGCTGGTCTAGGTAGCGGCGCAGGGCTTGGGCGGCTGGCAAATTATGGGCTCCATCCAGGAGCAGCTGGCGGGATCCAATCTGCACCCGCTGGAGGCGACCCGGCCAACGGGTGAGGGCAAATCCTTCTTTGACAGCAACATCGGGGATCCGCCAGCCTTGTTCCTGCAGGGTCTCCACAACGGCCAGGGCTACCGCCCCATTGATCAGTTGTACCTCGCCGGCAAGGGGCAGGGTCAGCACCTGATCCCGCCAGCGGACAGTCTGAGGACCGGACCACTGCAGGGGCTCCACCACTCGCAGGGGACTGCCCAGCTGCGCTGCCTTGGCCTGGATGACAGCCATCACCTCGGGGGGTTGGGGCGCGCACACCACGGGGATCCCTGGCTTGAGGATGCCGGCCTTTTCGGCGGCAATCTGCTCTAGGCTATTGCCCAGGCGTTGCCAATGATCCCAGCCAATGGAGGTAATGGCGGTTACCACCGACTTGATTCCAGCGTTGGTGGCATCCAGTCGCCCCCCGAGGCCCACCTCCATCACGGCCACCTCCACCTTTTGCTGGCGGAAGTATAGCCAGGCAGCAGCAGTGATGGCCTCAAACTGCGTTGGAGAAGCCTCGCCAGGAGCATAGGTTTGCAGACAGTCCCGCACTTGGGCCAAGGCTTGGCTCCAGTCGTTGGCGGAAATGTACTCCCCATTGAGCCAGATCCGCTCGCGCCAATCCACCAAATGGGGAGAGGTGTAGCGGCCCACCCGGTAGCCTGCCGCCCACAGCACGTGGCTAACCCAGGCACAGACGGAGCCCTTGCCATTGGTGCCAGCCACGTGGATGGCCGGGATCCCCGCCTGCGGCTGGCCCAGCCGCTGCAGCAAAACCTGCATGCGCTCCAGACTGAGATCTACACCAAACCGGCCTAGTGACTCCAAAAAGGCCGGCCAACTCCAGTCGGAGATCATCTGAGGCCTTAGGGACAACTCACTTTGGCTCAAGCCAACCCTCCGTCTTGCTAGCTAGGAAAAGCGGGGCTTGGGGATTGCTAGAGGTTCACCACAAAAGCGTCACGAATGCCCGGCTGCTTGAGCACCTCTTCTAGGAGTCCATCCGGCAGGGGATCATCTAGGCTGAGCACCATCACCGCATCGCCGCGGATGATCTTGCGGCCCACCTGCATGCTGGCGATGTTAACGTTGTAGGCTCCCAGCAGGGTGCCAATCCGGCCGATGATCCCCGGCATATCTCGGTGCAACGTCATGAGCATGTTGGCCGAAGGCGGCACATTGACTGGGAACTCGTCGATCTGGGTAATGCGTACCTCCCGCTCCCCAATGAGGGCCCCTGAAACCGAACGCACCCCGTTGGGGCCGTGGGCAATCAAGGTCAGGGAGCCGGAGTAATCCCTTACCGAGGGATCCCGGGTTTCCACTACGCGAATGCCCCGCTCCTTGGCCTCAATGGAAGCGTTGACGTAGTTAACCCGCTCCCGCAAAGCTAGCGTCAAGAGCCCCTTGAGTGCGGCGATGACAATTGGCCGGCTGTCTTTCTCAGCCAGGGATCCCTGCAGGCGGATCTCCAACTGGCTAACCCGATCCCCCGCTAACTGACCCACCAGGTTGCCCAGCGTTTCAGCTAACTCGAGGTAGGGCTTGAGGTTTTGCAGCACCTCCGCCTGCAGGCCGGGAATGTTCACAGCAGAACGAGCAGGCAGCCCCAACAACACATCGCGGATCTGCTCGGCCACATCAATGGCCACATTAATCTGCGCCTCCTCAGTGGAGGCCCCCAGGTGAGGGGTCAGCAAGATCTCTTTGCCCAAGGAAAGCAGAGGTGAATCTTTGCTAAGGGGCTCTTCAGCAAACACATCTAGGGCCGCTCCGGCAATTTGGCCAGATTTGAGGGCTTCGTAAAGAGCCTGCTCATCCACCAGGCCACCACGTGCACAGTTAATCAGCCGGGCGGTCGGCTTCATCAGGCGGAAGGTTTCAGCGTTAAACAGGTTAGTGGTCTCAGGGGTCTTGGGAACATGCAAGGTAATGTAGTCTGACTCCTGCACCAGGGTGGTGAAATCGACCAGGCGCACCCCCAGTTGCTCCGCCCGCTCGACGGAAATATAGGGATCGTAGGCCAAAAGCCGCATCCCCATTGCTTTAGCAATCTGGGCTACATGGGAGCCAATCCGGCCTAGGCCAACGATACCCAGGGTCTTTTTGTAAACCTCTACCCCCACAAACTCCTGCCGCTTCCATTGGCCCGCTTTCAGGGAGGCATTGGCATCGGCAATGTGGCGCGAGAGGGCCATCATCAAGGCAATAGTGTGCTCGGCGGCAGCAATGGTATTGCCCTCAGGGGAGTTGACCACTAGGATCCCGGCCTTGGTGGCAGCAGCCACGTCGATGTTGTCCACCCCTACCCCTGCCCGGCCAATGATTTTCAGGTTCTTCCCTGCCTCAATCACCTCCCGGGTAACCCGCGTGCTGGAGCGCACCACAATGGCCTCGTAGTTGGGGATCACCGCAATCAGCTCCTCAGGGGTAAGGTTGGTTCGCACATCCACCTGAGCTACCTGGGAGAGGATGTCAATTCCCGCCTGATCAATGGGATCGGTGACGATAACTCTGGGCATACGCAACGCTAGCCTAATGGTGAAGGGCAGCAGCAGAAAAGCCAATGCCACAAGCTGGCTTGGATCCCGCCGCCGAGCCAAGTTCTGACCCAACGCCAGCCAGCAACTTTACTCTACCGCGGAAGTCTGCCGCCACTCTCAAGACCTGCAGCTCCTAGAGGGCGAAGATATTTGCCCTCAATCAAAAAGAGGCCGCTGGCAAACTGCACACAGTAGGTGCCCAACATCCGCCGCTGCCGGATCACCCCTTGCTCGTGCAGCTGAATTAAATGAGCTGGGCGCAACCTCGGCACCGGATCGGCCGTTTTCAAATAGGGAGGTATCTCCACCACCTCAACCCTTGTCCCCACCGGCAGCAACTCTTGAGGTTTAGCCATAGCAAAAATCCCCCAGCGAGTAACGCTATACCTACTTTCAGCCTAGCGGAGCTTGGGCTGCCTCACCGCAGAACCAGAAACTGCGCCAAAGCTGGAAAGCACCGCGGCTTCCCCAGCTGCTGTCAATCGCCAGCAGACTTGCTATTATTTTGACCTCCATCGCATTCACTCTTGGAGACAGACAACCAGCTGCCCCTTGGGAGAGCTGGCAGTGGCTCACCCTTGGCCTACCTCCTCTCTTTGCACAAATCCAGTAGGAGTGTTAAGAATGGTTACAGCGGCTGGCCATTTTCTTAGTTTTTCCAGCTGTCCTTCTCAGGATCCTGAAGTGCCTATGCTAGATCCCATTCCTCCTCCGGCTTTGGAAGAATACCTCTTGGAAGCGGGCATTGTCGACCGCTCGCAACTAAGTTTGGCCAAAAAACTGCAGCGCCGCCAGCAGGGGCCGCTGCTGATGATTCTTTTGGAACTGAGCTTTATCGATCTCGACCAGCTTAGGCGGCTTTTGGATCTGGGCCGCCTCTACGACCATGCTGCAAACGCTGGATAGCCTGCAGTCCAACTGGCAACAGGAGCTGGCCCGCTGGTCGGCGGTGGGGCAGGGATCCCTGCTGCTAAAAAATTGCGGAAGCAAGGAAGTGGCAGAGCTGGTTTGTGGGTTACGGCAGGTCTGTGCCCCTGCTCAATCTTTGACTTTGCTGACCGCAGACTTGGAGGTAGTGGCCGGTCCGCTGACGCTGCAGAGCTGGGAGCCAGAAAAAACGGGCCCTTTTGCCCATCTCTATCTAGAGCGTGCTGAGTCTGCCCAGCACCTCAGCCGTCTAGCAGCAATTGTAGCCCGGCTACGTTCCCCCAGCGGCTGCCCCTGGGATCGCGCCCAGACCCCTGAATCGCTTACTCCCTACATTCTTGAAGAAGCCTACGAGACTGTGGCGGCCATTCGAGCCGGGGATCCAGCCGCTATTGCCGAAGAGCTAGGGGACCTGCTGTTGCAGGTGGTGTTGCAATCCCAGATCTTTGCAGAGCGAAACCATTTCAACCTGGAAACCGTGGCAGCGCGGATTGCCGACAAGCTAATCCGCCGTCACCCCCATGTGTTTGGGGAGACCCTACAGCCAGAGAGTTTTGACCTTTCCCAGTTGCACCGCCTTTGGGAAGACATCAAGCAGCAAGAGCAGCCGCAGCAAACCCTTGGTCAAAAACTGCTGCACTACGCTGAAACTCTGCCTCCCCTGATGGCCGCCTTGAAAATTTCCCAAAAGGTGGTGGCCTCAGGAGTGGAGTGGCCAAGAGAAGAAGGGATCTGGGCCAAGATCCGCGAGGAAGAGGCCGAGCTGCGCCAAGAGCTGGAGCGCGATCCCCCCGACCGGGCCCGCCAGGAAGCAGAGCTGGGAGATCTGCTGTTTGCCCTAGTTACCTTGGGGTGCTGGTATGGGCTGGATGCTGTCCAGGCGCTAACGCAGACCAATCTGCGCTTTGCCCGCCGTTTTTTGCGCCTGGAAGAGCTGGCGCGGCAACAGGCAGAATCAGAGCTGCCTGCCCAAGACTTCCCCCTCAAAGGACGCACCCTGCAAGAGCTAGAGAGGCTCTGGCAGCAAGCCAAGCAAGACCACCCCTGATCCTCTAGGGATGGCGGGGCAACTCTAGGACAGGAACCACTAGCTCTTGCACAGGCAGAGCTACGGGTTGGGCAGTTTCGCCACTCGCAGAGGAAGGTGGCCAAGAGGAAGAAGTTGGCGCCTTGTCAACAGGGTGGAGTCGCCAGCGGATGATCTGCTCGCCACGGTAAAAGGTCACCAACAACTGGTTCCCCTGGGGTTGGATTTGCCAAGTGCCATCACCACTGGTAACCGAAGTCTGTTCCCCAGAAAAGGGTGCATCTAAAGCCGGCCCTGATTGGCTCCAAATCCGTCCGCCCCCTGTTTCCAGAACCAGTTGCACCGTTGCTCCCTGTCCTTGACCACTCAAGATCTGGCCAGTGCCAATCCAAACTTGGGTCTCTTGAGCTGCTGCAGACTGCCCAAGCTGCAGAGCCAGGAGCAACAGTCCTGCCCAGCTTCCCCAGTTTTGTGGCGCTCTTCCCCAACGCCGAGGGAAAGAAGAACAGCAAGCAAAGAAGGCCATTGCTCCCCCGTTGTACTCCACGCTGCGATAAAGCTAGACCCCGTCTGGCCGCAGCAGCAGTTCTTTTTCCCAGTCTAACCTTGCCCCTGGGTTGAGCCGGTTGTGGGCTCCGCAGTCGCCTTGATCCCAATCTAGGCAACTGCTGCCCCCCCAGATAGGCTGCAACCTGAGCCTCTGGGTGCGGGGATCCCTAACAACCGTTTCGCCAATGCGCAGACCCGCTTGAGAGGGCAACCCCCAGCGCTTCCCGCTAGGACACTGCCCCTGCTTGCCTGGCTTGCTCGACAAGGGCGGATTCTCGAGCGGGTATGGCCTCAGTTGGGTCTACAGGGCAGCGGCCCGGGCGAAGGTCTCCCTGCTGCCCCTCTGGCTTAGGTGTTCCTCTCCCGTTCCAGCTTGGCTATTGCTATCTGGCTTTCCAGGCGGGAAATGCCCTCGCGAAGGGCTACTACCTGGGCTTCCACCTGCTCTAGGGAGTGGCGAACGGCCTCTGCTGCACTTAGGTGTTGGTTGCGCTGCACCAAAGCCTGGCGTGCCAGCTCGTCCTGATTGTGTTGGGTAGCCTCTTGGGCTCTGACAAACCACTCTTCTGCCTTTTGCAGCAGTTGACTGTACTTCCGTTCCAGTTGCTTGCGGCTGGCCAGAGTTGTGGTTAGGCTGCGCTGCAACTGTTTGAGATCCCGCTCCAGCTGCCGGAGGCTTACCCTCTCTTGGCTGGGCTTTTTCCACAGCAGCTTGCTCAGCCCTACCATCACCACCACTGTGGCAATACCCACACCCGCTGCTGCCGCTGGGTTTTCCCGCAGGAAAGACCCATCCAAAACCTGAGGTCCTGCAAAAGCTGAGACTTGCAGTGCCGCTTCTCGAAACTCCCACGGCATCACCGGCTGGTTTTGCTGCCAAAAACCCCGGCGTGCCGCCTGCGCGACCCCTTGAGCTTCCAGGTAGCGCTCCCGGCTGTCCCCCTGCAAAAAGCGCTCGTAAACCACTGCCTGCCCCTGGCGCAACATCTCCAAGTTCACTAGGCCGTCGGCGTTGTACACTTCGGCAATGTGCAGCCCTTCTGGGGTGATGTAGAGGGTGTCTACCTGCACCAGGGATCCCGGCGGCAGCAGCTTTTGCAGAGCCTCCTGGGAGAGGCGCCCCCACCGCCCCTGCGTTAGCTCCGGCGCATCCACATAGGCAAGACGAAAACGGGTTGGCCTGTCGTTTAGGTCTGCCCAGAAGGTGTCCCCATCGACCACCGACCGCACCCGCACTGTCTCAAGAGATTGGGCTGCTGCAGGTAGGACAAGCCAACCGCTCGAAAGGGCAGCCGCCGTCATCGGGAGGGAAGTTTTTGAGCTCATGGGGGTCACTCCTTAAGGAAATCGAGAAAAACTCTGGGAACAAACCCCAGCCCCAAGACGTCTCTAGAGGGTGCTACGAGGATAGCTGCTTTTCCCGGGGCTGGGGGGAGTGCTTTTTCTGCATAAGAAAAGTTAATTTTCCTTGCCCAAAGATCCGGCTTTTGACTAACTTGGGGGAGCAGCAGCATTTTACAGGCGGAGGCGATAGGGCTCTTCCTCGATCCCATTGGGCAAGGGGGGCGGGAGAATTTCAATTTCTCCGGTGGGCAGCGTCCGCAGGACTGTGCCCAATTGCGCCAGTTGCTCCAAGGCAAGCAAGCGGGTGTCTTGGTCGCTGGTGGCGTTAAACACGCTCAGCCAGACATCGAAGCGGGAACGGCGACTGAGAGGGCTGCGGGCAATGTTGTCCCCCAACTGGCGAAAGTCGTCACCCGGCAGGCCTACCTGTTCCCGCCAAGCTGCGGCTTGGTAGTAGTCATTGCGACCTGCTTCCGCATCCCCCAAAAACATGAAATTGATCAAGGCGCGGTCTACGTAGAGTTTCCAGGCATCGGGATTGTTCTGGGGATTGAACTGCCGCAGGCCGCGATCCAAAATCTCAATAGCTTTTTCCGGCTGGCCGGCCTGATAGGCCAACACCAAGCTAGACAAGCGGTAGCCCAAGAAAAAAGAGGGATCCAGCCGCAGCATGTGGTCAAAGTACTCGTAGGCAAGGCCATAGCCAGTCTGGGCGCGGGCAGGAGCGTCTCCGTAGTACTGGATCAGCTCCAACCACAGCCAGGAAGCTCCCAGATTGCGGTAGCCCAGCCAGCCCAGGGTGTTAGCCAGGGCGATGTTGCGGTTCTTGCGGACCTCAGCATTTTCTATGGCCTCCAGGTTGATCCGCTCCACCATGGGCAGCTGGAGCCGCACTACCAGGATCCCACACAGCAATGCCCCACCCAGGGCGGCCAAAGTGCGGGTCAGAGACAGGGAAGAGCGATAACGGGGTAAAGTGGCAGTGCTCATGGAGGCAGAGGCGCGGGTAACTACCCTCCATCATGGCACTCCCAGCTTCCTAAAGGAGGAGGCTAGCTTCTAGGCCCAGGAGGGCCTGCAAACCCCAGCAGGGGGCTAGGCGGCGGAGCAACTTGTGGCTCCTGGCTGGGTAAGCGCAAAGTAGGGCTTGTTGCCGTGGCAGAGGGGAACCCTTGGAACCGTTCTCAGCTATGCTGCTGCGTTAAGTGCTGCCAAAGCTGCAGGGGAATGCGCTCGTGCGGGCACGGGAGAAACCGCAGCTGGGCCAGATCCTCCGGCAAGTAGTGCAAAGCCACCCGCGCCGTTGCATCCAAGAGGCTGTGCCGCCGCTGGGGATGCTGCTCCGCTTCTCCCAAAAACACATCCAGCCAGCCATCTCGCTCTTGACAGCGAATCCGCAAAGCAGACAGAGAAGGTAGAGACTCTTGGCGATAGAGCCGAAAGCCCTGCTCAGGACTCCACCCCAGCCACCACTGAGGCGCCAGTTGCCCCAACTGCCGACACCACTCTCCTGACTGCACCCGTTGCCATGTCATGCTCACCCTCCGCGACCTGCAAAGACCTAGCTGCAAATTTTTTCCAACTACTTTAGCTAAGCACTCTACCAGACTCCCTCAGTTTGATGCAAGTCTCTGTCAAAGAGGGTCCGCTATGTCCCGGGGATATATTGCAACTTAATCTCAATAGCGCTACACTGTCACTCAGGGTGGAGTCCCATCCATCAGTCTTCCTCTCTTGCCTTGGGTAGAGTGGGGATCCCGCGCCGGCGGAACTGGCCATCCTGCGTTTGGCAGGGATCCCCTTTCCCCTCAAAGTTGAAGATAGGGGAGGGGGGTTTGCCGCCAACACCGTGTTGAAGGAGGAGGTAGCAGTTGAGGGTGATTGCGCTTGCGTCGGCGGGCTAGCAAGCGGAAGCGGCGTGACTAGATGGCGTGAACGCTAACCGTGACGAAGCGATCGGAACGTCTTCTCTCTTTATCTCCTGTCTCCCAGGAAGTAGGGATCCCTTACTGAGGCATTCCTTGCTCTTACCCCTAGCCCCTTTTCCCGTCTCTCCAGAGGGGAGCTAGGGATCACTTTTACACCCTCAACCACCCTTTCAGATTCTTGTTTTTGTTTGGCGTGAACACTAAAGGGTTGCGCCTCGGTCTTGCAGCCACTGAACAGCTAGCCTGTGCTGCCGCTTTTGCGCATAGGCTAAGGGTGTGTGTCCCTCCTGATTCCGGGGGTTTAATTCGGCCCCATGCTGCAGCAAAAGTTCTAGGATTGGAACATGCCCTTCCCAAGCCGCCCAGTGCATGGGTGTGGCTCCAAAGCGGTTGCGGGCATTCACATTGGCCCCGTACAGGATCAAAAAGCGAGCAATACCCAAATGCCCTTGCGCGGCTGCCTCGTGGAGAGGGGTTCGCCCTGCTTCATCGGCTCCATCCACTGGAGCTCCCTTGGACAGTAGGCGAGCTAGAACGCTTTTCCTACCCGTAGCCGCAGCCCAGTGGAGAACTCTACAAGCGTTTGCCCCTTTTTGGATCAGCAGACCGATAACTTCTGCTTGGTCGGCCAAGGCAGCCCGATGGAGAGGAGTGTATCCGTGGCGATCTGGCAGATCGATCTCGCTGCCTGCCTGGAGAAGCCGCTCCACCACTTCCACCTGGCCGCTGGCTGCAGCCAAATGGAGGGGTGTAGCCCCGCTGGAATCCACCGAGTGGACAGAAGCGCCATAAGCCAAAAGCAAGTCCAACAACTCCAGGTTGCCGATGAGTACTGCTTTGTGAAGTGGGGTAACCCCCTGCCAATCGGGAGCATTCACATCTGCCCCTTGCTGCAAGTAAGCCAGCAACTGTTGCAGATCTTGATTGGCCAAGGCGCGGTGCAGGACTTCGCTCATAGTTACTGGGAAATAGAGCTTAAAGTTAGGAATAGGCAAAGTCTAGGCTTTACAGCTTGGGCAAAGTCTAGCACTGGATCCCTGCCTCTGAAGTAGCTGCACGCAAGAGGCCTCTTGGTGCTCAGCTAGCAGGGTCAATGCAGCATCAAGCCTTGACCATGAGAACTATTCTCAACAAGCTTGCATCTCAATTGCATTAGCGCCGAGAGGATCCCTTGGTTCAGCCCGGGTTGACATGCTATGATCAGCGGCAGAGTCAGGGGTCGGAGCCGACTTTTGGCCCAGGTTCCCTTCTGCCACCGCTCATGGACTACTACGCGATTCTGAACCTGTCTCCCCAAGCAGATAGCGAAGATATCAAGCGAGCCTTTCGCCGGTTGGCACGGCAGTTTCACCCCGATGTGGCAGGAGAGGGATCCCGAGAACGATTTGAGCAGATCTATCGGGCCTACCAAGTGCTGAGCAACCCTGAAGAGCGGCGGCGCTACGACGCCCAACGACAATCCCCACCCAGTCCTGGGAAAGGAGAAAGGCGGGTGGTTGTGCGCACCACTGGGTCAGGCTCCACCTCAGCAGAACCACCGGCTCGGGACTCCCTTGAGGCAGGAATTGCCCGCGTTAAGGCCGCCTGGCGCGAGCCCAAGCTGCCCACGGCAGTGGCTCTGGCCGAAGCCCTCCTGAAACGCTTTCCCAACTCCGGCGAGGCCATCCACATCTTAGCTTTGGCCTATCAACGCTTTGGCAACCATTTGATCCAAGAGGGGCGCCACCGGCAGGCAGAAGCCTATCTGAGAAAGGCCTTGGCCACAGAGCCAAATAACCGGGAGTTGGCCTTTGAAATCCGGCGAGATCTAGCCCGTCTGGGCATCCAGGAGGGATCCAGCTAGCTGCCTGGGGCTGCAACTTTCAACTGCTGGGCCGCCCACTGCCGGAGCCGCTGGCGGTTGACCTTGCCCTGGGCGTTGCGGGGGATCCCGCTACACCACAGCCATTGCTTGGGGTGCTTGAAGGGGCTTAGTTGTTGCGCAAGGTGCCGCTTTAGGTGCTTCTCCAGCTCGTTGCCGCTTAGAGAGATCCCAGCCCTGGGCACAGCCACCGCCACCACCTGCTGTCCCCACTCCTCATCGGGCAGGCCCAGCACACAGACATCTTCCACCCAGCCGCTGGCGCGGATTTCCCCCTCCACCTCGGCGGCCATCACCTTTTCCCCTCCAGTCAGGATGAGCTCGTCAGCGCGGCCCAGCCAGTGGAGACAGCCTTGCGAGTCCAGATAGCCCCAATCGCCGGGGGTGAAGCCCCGCTGTTGCCATTGGCCTAGAGAATCTGCCTCGCTGGAGAGAGGGTAGTAGCCCAGTGCCAGCGACTCAGCCCACACGTGGATGCGGCCTACCAGGGGATCCCCTCTCTCGCCGCAGATCTCCACAGTGGCGTGGGGTAGGGGCCGGCCCAGACTGTCGCTGCCCTGTAAGAAAGCTTCCGGCAGCAGCGTACATACCTGGGAGGCGGTTTCGGTCATGCCGTAGGTGAGGGCTAGGGGCAAGTGCAACTGCCGGGCCTGTTGCCGCAAACTGGGCCAGGTGGGGCCACCGCCAACCAGAATGGCGCGAAACTGGCGCAGGCTCTCCAAGACTCCTGGCTGGGCGTTGAGCAGCAGCCGTTGCAACTGGGTGGGCACCAGCGACAGGAAACTTCCCGGCAAAGGGGGATCCCAAGCCTCGGCCTGCTGTTGCCGTTTCCAATCCCAGACAATCCACTGCCCGCCGCTTAGCCAAGAACGAACAGCCTGCATCAGGCCGCTGACGTGGTACAGGGGCAGGACACAATAGCTATGGACACACTCCACCCGGAAGTGCTGTTGGTGGGCTCTGGCGGAGGTGCTGAGGGTACGCCAGGAGTGCACCGCCCATTTCACCTGACCGCTAGAGCCACCGGTAGGGATCCCAATTACCGGCCAGTCGGCGCTGGGCAGGAGCTGTTGCCAATGCTCCAGCTGGGGGTTGGAGGAGGCAGGATCCTCCTGCAACTGCCCTTGCCGCCAGCACCAAGCGGATCCCAGGCCAGCTAAAGCTTGGCCCCACTCCCGCTTTCCCCAGCGAGGATTGGCCAAGAAGAGAGGGATCCCCAGGCGCTGGCAGACTAAAACCAAGGCCCACACCTGCAGCGGATCCGAGTCTGCCACTAGCAGAGGAACGGCCTTTTCAGCCAAAGGACGTAGGTGTTTTTCTAGACTGGCAAGGCGTTCCTTCAGGCTGGGGGGACAAGAAAGGTTGGAGGACATGATTCCAGGGGTCAGGTAGGCGGCAGGGGAAGCCTCGGCCTGGACGCTGTGGCAGCCAGCTACAGCCTAGGGGTACCGGCGAGCCAGCTCGGCAGTTTTTGAGGCATGGCTTATCATGATCTAGGCTTGTAGTAGGAGGTGCGGTTTGTGATCGAGCCCATTTTGTTGGGGATCGTTTTGGGGATGGTTCTGGTTACCCTGGCAGGCTTATTTGTGTCGGCCTACCGGCAGTACCAGCGTAGCAATAAGATGGGGCTGTAGGTCCAGCAGGTTGGCCTTGTCCTGCGAGGAAATTGGCCAAGGGGGAAGGTGGCATAGCAATGCAGTGGCTGCGCACGGTGGCAGCTTTGCGAGAGCAGCTGGCCAAGTGGCGGGGATCCACCATTGGCCTTGTGCCAACGATGGGAGCCCTGCACGAGGGGCATCTGAGCTTGATTCGCCGCTGCCGCCAGGAGTGTGACCACACGGTGGTCAGCATCTTCGTCAACCCGCTGCAATTTGGCCCCACCGAAGACTGGGATCGCTACCCCCGCGATGAGGAAGGAGATCGAGCTCTGTGTGAAGCAGCAGGCGTGGACGTGGTGTTTGCCCCCGACCCGCAAGAAATGAGAGCCGATCCCGCAGCCGCCAGGGATCGCACTTGGGTTAACCCTCCCGAATCCCTTTTGCAAACCCTCTGCGCTCCTCACCGGCCAGGGCACTTTCGTGGGGTAGCCACCATAGTGGTGCAATTGCTAAATCTGGTTCAGCCACAGCGGGCTTATTTTGGCCAAAAGGATGCCCAGCAACTGGCCATCATCCAGCGGCTGGTTCAAGACCTGCAGATTCCCACCACCATTGTTGCCTGCCCTACCGTGCGCGAGGCGGATGGCCTTGCCTATAGCTCCCGCAACCGCTACCTCTCAGCCGAGGAACGGCGGGTAGCTACTGGCCTCTACCGCGCTTTGCGCCGGGGCTATGAGCACTGGCAGGCGGGAGATCCCTCTGCCGAGGGGATCCTAGGTGCAGTTCGCGCTGAGCTGGAGGGCACCCCTGAGTTGCGTGTGCAATATCTGGAGCTGGTGGATCCGCAAACCCTCCAGCCGCTGCCGGAGGTAAAAGAGAAGGGACTCCTGGCAATTGCGGCCTATGTCGGGCAAACTCGCCTGATTGACAACCTGCTTTTGTCTAGAGACGAAGCCAATTCCCTGCCTCAGAAGGAAGGGGAAGCGGTGCCGCCTTCTCCAAAAAAGGCGCGCCGTCCCCTGATTGCCATTGACGGCCCTGCAGGAGCTGGTAAGTCCAGCGTGGCCCGAGCGGTGGCTGCTCAGCTGCAGCTTCTCTACTTGGATACAGGGGCCATGTATCGAGCTATCACCTGGCTAGCGCTGCAGCGGGGGATCCCGTTGGACGATGCTGAGCAACTCACCCAACTGGCTGCCCAAACGCAACTGACTCTGCAAAGTGGCCCCTCGGCTGACGAACCAACCCGCATTTGGGCCAATGGCCAAGAAATTACCCAGGCCATCCGCTCTCCCGAAGTAACCCGCTGGGTTTCGCAAGTGGCGGCAGTGCCAGGCGTGCGGCAGGAGTTGGTGAAGCAGCAGCGTCTCCTGGGTCAAGAGGGGGGAGCCGTTCTGGAAGGGCGCGATATTGGCACCTATGTCTTTCCGGATGCTGAGTTAAAAGTCTTTTTGACTGCCTCGCTGGGAGAGCGAGCGCAACGTCGACAACATCAGCTGCAGGCGCAAGGGCAGATAGTGTCCCTGGAGGAACTCAAGGCCCAGATCGAGCAGCGGGATCGCTATGACAGTGAGCGTCAGATTGCCCCTTTGCGGCCTGCCCCTGATGCCATTTTGATCGATACAGACCACCTAAGCCAAGCCGAGGTGGAAAGCAAGATTGTGATGCTGTACCGGCAGCTTTTGGAAAAGGCCGGCTCAGATCAGCCCGATACGAGAGGTTAAGACGGAAAGGGGTGGGGTATGCCCTCTGGCCAAATAGCTTGAGTAAAATTCCCGCCTCCAGCGCTGGGTAGTCGGGAACACTATGGGTAATCTACTTCTCCTTGCCGTCTTACTTCTGGTCTCAGCGTTTTGCTCGGGTGCCGAGACAGCTATCACCGCCCTGGACAACCTGCGCCTGGAGTCCCTGATCGAGGAGCAGGGGGATCCGCAGGGGCTCTATCGGCTAGTTCAGCAACAGCGATCCCAGCTGATTACAACCTTGCTGCTGGTGAACAACTTTGTCAACATTGGCATTGCTGCCCTGGCTACTACTATCTCCATTGAACTGCTGGGATCCCAGCTGGGGGGCTTGGTGGCCACCCTGCCCACCACCATCCTGGTGCTCTTGGTGGGCGAAGTGGCTCCCAAGTCTTTGGCAGTCAGCCATCCGCTGGCAGTGTTCCGCGGGGTGGTGCGGCCTGTATATGCCCTAGCGGTGCTGCTGCGCCCTTTTACCCATGCCTTTGAGTGGCTTGTCGGTAGAGTTTTTCATCTCTTGGAGCTCTCTCCCCTGACGGCTACCACTTCTCTCAAGGATTTGGAACTGCTGATTGATGTGTTGGGTCAGCGGGGGCTGCTGGATTGGCAGAAGCGGCGCCTGTTCCGCGGTGCCCTAGCTTTGGATGAGCTGCGAGCACGGGATGTGGCCAAGCCTAGAGTAAAAATGGAAACCATCTCCCACGATAAAACCCTGCAGGATGTGGTGAAACTCTGCCTAGAGACGGGCTACTCCCGCATTCCTGTGCAAGGAGAATCCAAAGACGAGATCGTCGGTGTCATTCACCTCAAGCAGGCCCTGCGCCACCTGGAGCAAGAAGGCAATGTCAAAGTAACCCGGGCGATGTCCCCGCCCTTCTTTGTACCTGAGACCAAGCGCGTTAGCCTGCTGCTTAAAGATATGCTGCGATCCCGCCAACACCTGGGGATTGTGGTGGACGAATTTGGCGGCACCAGTGGCCTGATCACCCTGGAGGACATTTTAGAGGAGCTGGTGGGGGATATCTACGACGAGAGCGACCTCTCCCCTTTGCTGCTGCAGCGGCAACGACGGCAGCGCCCCTCCTCTCCTGGATCCCCCTAAGGGAGGCTGCTAGCCAGCTTCTGTGGAGTCTTGGTTGGCTTCCGCGGGGTAACGGGCCACAAAAAAGATCCAAAAGCTGTGGATCCCTACGCCCAGGCCCCACCCGCCCAATAGAGGCAGCAGCCACGGCCAATCGGCTCGGTACAACTGCTGGAAAAACACCAGTCCCGAGGCACTGCAGAGAAAAAACGCCAGATGGGCCGCGTAGGTGTAACGGTCATCCAGCTTGCGAAACTCAGGATCCCGACGGGAGGGCTTGCGGGGCCAGCGAGGTGGCATGGCAAAACTGGGCAGTTAAAACCTTCTTTACTGTAGAACAACCCTGGACAGGGATCGCTGCGGCTCGGGGCCTAACCCCAGCCTTGGCTGGGTTGCCCGGCGTTTGCTTTCCAAGTTTAAGAGGTTGGGTGGGGCCGCTCCCGCCAGCGGCAGCTGGGGGGATCCGTCTCGGCTGGCTGGTCCTCAAACTCCAGGGGGCCCTCCTCGGTGTACAGGTGCAGGTCAAACCAGAAGGTGGATCCCTGTTCCAGCTTGCTTTCTAGACAGATGCGGGTTCGGTGCTTCTCCAAGATGTTGCGCACAATGGCCAGGCCCAGGCCAGTGCCCTCCAGGGTGTGGACGCGGTTCTCCACCCGGAAAAAGCGCTCGAAAATCCGCTCTTGATCCTCGGGCGCAATGCCAATGCCTGTGTCGGCCACTGCCACCCGCACTGCCTGAGGGGATCCATCCGGCCGCACCACCAGGTGGGCATGCACCGTCACCGTGCCGCCAGAGGGGGTGAACTTGATGGCATTGCCCAAGAGGTTGGTCATTACCTGCAACAGAAGGTCGTAGTTGCCCCACACCAGCGGCAGCTCTGGATCGACGAACTTGCGCAGTAGGATCCCTTTGTCGCGGGCCTGCAGGTGGTGGGTGCGTAGAGTCTGCTCAATCACCGCTGCGATATCGACACCCTCGAAGTGATACTGCTTGCCCGACTCCAGGCGGGACAAATCCAAGACGTCATTGACTAGGCGAGTGAGGCGGTCAGTCTCGCGGTTGGCAATTTCCAGATAGTCCAGCCGCTCCTCCGGCGACATCTGCTCGCCGTACTCGTAGAGGGTCTCGATAAACGACTTGATGCTAAAGAGGGGGGTGCGCAGTTCGTGGCTGATGTTGCTGATGAACTGGGCTTTGGCTTCGTTGAGCTCTGCCTCGCGGGTAATATCCTGCACTGTGATGACAATCCCCTTGAGGTTTTGCCGCCGCGGGTCGGATACCGGCGACAGCAGGATGCGGATGACCCGCTTGGTAGGGCTGGTGAGGTTAACGCGAATTTCCTCTGCCTCTTGATCCCCGCGGGCAATTTGCATCAGGGGGCGGGCCAGTTGCTGCCGCAGATCCTCGGGCAACAGCTCCAGCAAGGGCTTGCCCAAGACAGGCTCCCCTTCCCAGCCGAACATGCGAGAGGCAGCCGGGTTGAGCAGGAGGATCCGAAACTCGGCATCCAGCAAGATGGCAGCATCGACGATAGAGAAAACTAACGTCTCCAACTTGGCCTTGGCGGCGGCCAGTTCCTCGATGTTCTGCTCTTCGTAGCTCTGCAGCCGCTCCGCCATCTCGTTAAAGCTGTCAATCAGCTGGGCCAGCTCTCCCCCAAAGGGCAGGTCAATGCGCTGCTTGAAGTTGCCCTTGGTAATCTCCTGGACGCCCTTGACCAGTTCTTTGATGGGGTAGGTGATGGTGAGGGCATTGACCACGGCTCCCAGAATGGCCAGAACCCACACTGCCAAAAACACCCCAATCGAGACCTCCCGCGCCAGTTGCGTGGAGCGCACGAGGGCGGGGTTGGGGTTAATGCCCAGGGCTAGGGTGCCCAGGAAACGGCCCTGGTGATAGATGCCCACAAAAATGTCCGTCACCCGCCCCGCAGGGGTGAGGTGGGTGCGCACCAGCGGCTGGCCCTCGGCAGGCGGGCGGTTGTCCGGCAGTTGGATGCGGCGGGTAAGGCTGAGGGAGGTTTTCACCTCCTGGTTGGAAAACGGGATCCCGTAGTAGATGTTTCCCTCCGGGTCGGCGTAGAGCAAATAGCGGATGCTGCTGGTGCTCTCAAAGTATTGCCGCGACAGTTGGGCCACTTCGCTGATGCGGTCTTCGGCAATCAGGGGAGCGACATTGGCTGCCAACAGCAATCCCAGATCCCGGCCAAAGCGGGCCTCGTTAAAGCGGGCATCCTGCTGTACAGTGCTGATGGCCCAGAAGGTGAAGCTGCTCACCACCAGGGAAACTACCAGGGTGGCCACAAAGAGCAACTGGGTCTCCAGGCGCAGCTTGTGTTTCCAGCGCGCCCACCAGCGCCGCAGGGATCCCCAAAAGCCCCCTCCCCTTGTCGGCTCCGCAGCCTCCCCCGGTGAGGGCTCTGGAGGAGAAGAAGCTGACTCAGGCGATTGGACGTTGGCAAGGGGCTCGGCAGTGCTAACAGGAGACATGAACCCGACGTAACTGGAGAACGCTGTCGCCACCATTTTGACATGGCTGCCGACAGGGTTAAGAAAGGGTTAGATTTTCTGAAAAGATTGTTACAACAGAAGAGGCAGTGCTAGCCCCAACTAGGGATTCTGAAGGCGCAAGGGGAGATGCCTCTAGAGGGGCTGCAGGCCTAGCTTCTCGAGCAAAGCCGCAGCGGCAGCCTGGCCCGGATTGGCCGGAGTCAACAACTTTTCGCCGGTGAAGATGGAATTGGCGCCTGCGCTCTCGGACAGGTTTTTCCGCCCTGCCGAGAGCCGGATCTGGGCCATGGGCAGCAGCAGCGGATCGGGAGGGGGAAGCTGGCCCAGGGGCGTGCCGGCCACCGGCACCAGCGCGTTGATGGGTACCGAAGTGGGCGGCGGCGTCAGGTTGGCCAAAATGTACAGCAGGGCGATGCGGTCTTCGTCGGTTTCCCCAAGGCCGACAATGCTGCCACAGCTCTCCAGGCCGGCTACCCCCACAGGGGCCAGAGTCTCCCGGCAATCCTATATGCGGGGGTAGAACTCCGGCGAGGGGTCCAGATTGGGGTTGTAGGCTGTCAACCCTGCCGCCGCCAACTGCTGCGCTTGAGCAGCTGACACCCTCCCCAACGTGACACAGGCTTCCATCCCCAGCTTGCGCACCATGGGCACCCTCTCCAGCACCCGCTCAAACGCCTTCCCTTTCGGGGCTGGCCGCCAAGCAGCGCCCATGCATAGCCGGGTGGCGCCGTGCTGGCGCAGCGAACCCCGCAAGGTCAAGGGGTTGGTCTCGATCCCTGTCGAGTAGCGGGCGCTTTGGGGGCAATAGGCGCAGAGTTGAACCCGGTTGGGAGGGTGGTGCTGTCGGTGCACCGCTTGCGCCTCGAACACCAGCTGCGGCAGCGGCCGATAGTACTCCGGAGCAGTGGCCATGCCGGCAATGTCCAAAACTCCCTAAAAGCTTGCCAGTACTCTTAGGCTTGGTTAGAATGCTGAGTCTGTGCTTTGGGAAGGCGAACCCGTCTCGCTTGGAAACCCAACAATGATAACCGCAGAAGCAGGGGCCAAAGGCCCTATTAGCCAATTTATTGAGCATCACTTTCGCCACTTTAACGCCGCCGCCCTGCTGGATGCCGCCAAGGGCTACGCCGCTCACCTAGAAAAAGGCGGCAAGATGATGGTGACCTTGGCAGGCGCTATGAGCACGGCGGAGCTAGGGCTTTCCCTGGCTGAGATGATTCGGCAGAACAAGGTGCACGCCATCTCCTGCACCGGCGCCAACCTGGAGGAAGACATCTTCAACCTCATCGCCCACGACTTCTATGAGCGGGTGCCCAACTACCGCGACCTCAGCCCGCAGCAGGAGCAGGAGCTGCTGGAGCGGCACATGAACCGGGTAACGGATACCTGCATCCCGGAAGAAGAGGCAATGCGGCGCCTGGAAAAAGCTCTGCTGGAAGAGTGGATCGCTGCCGACCAGGCGGGGGAGCGCTACTTCCCGCACGAGTTCATCTACCGCATCCTGCGCAGCGGTCGGCTGGAGCCCTATTACCAGATCAATCCGCGGGATTCCTGGGTTTACGCGGCCATGGAGGCCAACTTGCCCATCTACGTGCCGGGCTGGGAGGACTCCACCACCGGCAACATGTACGCTGCCCACTGCATTACCGGCGAGATCCGCCATGTCCACACCGTCCGCACGGGCATTGAGTACATGATCCACCTGGCGGACTGGTACACGCGTACCTCGGCGGAGTGCTCCATCGGCTTCTTCCAGATTGGCGGTGGTATTGCTGGCGATTTTCCCATCTGCGTGGTGCCTATGCTGCACCAAGACCTGGGCCGCAAGGGGATCCCCCTGTGGGGCTACTTCTGCCAGATCAGCGACTCCACCACCAGCTACGGCTCCTACTCAGGGGCAGTGCCCAATGAGAAGATCACCTGGGGCAAGCTGGGGGTTGACACCCCTAAGTTCGTCATCGAGTCGGATGCTACCATCGTGGCGCCTTTGATTTTTGCCTGGGTGCTGGGGTGGTAGGACCCCGCTTCGGGATAGATCAGCGAGGCTGGGGCCGACCTGAGGCAGGACGGGGCCGTTGGGAGAGCAGAATCGCGGCTTCCCAGTGCCCCATGTCCTGGGCAATGCGCAGGGGGGTGAGGCCGTAGCCGTCTGGCTCGTCAATCTTAGAGCCATGTTCCAGCAGCAGCCGCACCACCTCGGGGTTGCCCGACCAAGCGGCAAAATGTAGGGGCAGGCCACCGGCCCCGAAGCGGGCATTGACGTTAGCACCTCCCTCGAGCAAGGCCTCGGTCACTTCAGGATTGCCTAGGCGGGCAGCCTGGTGCAGGGGGCTGGCTCCGCCGCGATCTAGCCAGTTGGGATCCGCCCCAGCGGCCAGCAAAAGGCGGGTGTTGAGGCCGCTTTCGACGAAAAACAAGGCGGTTTTGCCCCGCTCTTCCGTGACATTGGCGTCTTTCCCCAGCCAGAGGGCCAGTTGCAGCCGCAGCGGGTTGGCGGTGGCCAGAGCTTGCGGATCTTCCGGCAGGGAGTAGCCGTAGAACCCCAGCCCTCCTACCAGCAGGGGTCCCAGCCCAACACCCACAGCCCACCACCTACGCTCCATGGCCCTACTCCTCAAAGAACAGGATGGCCATCCCTTGGCTGGGTAGGGCCTGGGCCGAAAGCAGCAAGGGGTTACTGAGGGCAGGTTGCACAGCAGCAGCGGGAAAGAGGCGCAAAAACGCTGCTAAAGGTTGCAGCTCGCATTGGGACGCCTCAGCGGCGGCGGTGCGATACATAGTCGGGATGACCAACTTGGGCTGCAGCACTTCGATGGCTGCCTTGGCCGCCTCGGGATCGTAGTTTTTCGGCCCACCCCCCACCGGCACCAGCAACAGGTCAGGGCGAGCCAGCAAGATGGACTGTTCCCGGCCAATGGGCTGCAGGGCCCCTCCCAAATGGACAATGTCAATCCCGGCCATGCGCCAGCGCCAGCCCACGTTGAGGCCAAAGCGAGGGCCCCGCGGCATGCGCACCCCCTGCACGCGGATCCCATCGATGACGTAGTCCCCCGGCTGAAACAGCACTTTAGGGTTGCCGGGCACCACGTCCAGGGCCCCTTCGTCCAGGAGGCGGCTGCTGAGCAGCACCAAGTCGGCAGCAACCCTGGGCGCAGGATAGCCAGCCGTGCAGCCCCCTGGCCGAAAGGGGTTGACCAGAAAGCGCTTCCCCTCCCCCTCAAACAAAACGCAACTGTGGTGCAGCCAGGTCAGTTGCAGGCTCTGGGGGGTGAACTCCAGGGATCCTCCTGGGGAAGGGGCCGTTTGAGCACCTCCTCGCTGACCCCCCACGGCAAGGGATCCCAGCAGGCTAGCGCTGGCTTGCAAAAGCTGGCGACGCTTCATGGGGTGGGGATCCCTGAAGCAACCACGCCAGCCGCTGGCTGGGGCGCTCCTAAGGCATGGAGCTGCGCCAAGCGCAGGAAGTTGCTCAACAGGCGCTTGCCCTCAGCGGTCAAGATGCTCTCCGGGTGGAACTGCACGCCCTGCACGTGGAGATAGCGGCGGTGGCGCACCCCCATGATAGTGCCATCGCAGGTTTGGGCCGTCACCTCTAGCTCGTCAGGACAGGTGGAAGGCTCGATGACCAAACTGTGGTAGCGGGTGGCCGCAAACGGCTGGCTCAGCCCCTCAAACACCCCCACCCCCTGGTGGTAGATGAGCGAGGTTTTACCGTGCATCAGCTCAGGAGCGGGCACAATGCGCCCCCCATAGACCTGGCCAATGCACTGGTGCCCCAGGCAGACGCCCAAGATTGGCAGCTCGGGTCCCAGCTCCCGAATCAGCTCCAGCGAAATGCCGGCCTCCTCAGGCCGCCCTGGCCCCGGCGAGATAACCACCGCCTCTGGCTGCATCTGGCGCAGCTCAGCCACTGAGATCTCGTCATTGCGAAAAACTCGTATCTGCGCCCCCAGCTCCCCCAGGTATTGCACCAGGTTGTAGGTAAAGCTGTCGTAGTTGTCGATTACAACCAGCACGATGGCACCCGGCGACGGCACCTCATTTTAGCATTGCCCAGGCTTGGGTCTCCCCCAGCGGCAAGACTCGCAGCCCAGAGCCAACACCCGGATCAAGCTTGTATCCTGGAGGGTATAGCACACAAGCGGCAGCGAGGTGGCTAGCTTTTAGGTTGTTTTCTGATTCGGATCCCATGAACCCGCTTCTCTCCCCGGCAACCGACTTGCTGGACGAGTTGCGCAGGCTTTTCCCTTTTGAGCTGGATGAGTTTCAAATCCGAGCGATGCAAGCTCTAGCAGCTGGGGAATCGGTGGTAGTCTGTGCACCTACGGGATCCGGCAAGACCCTGATTGGAGAGTATGCCATCTATCGGGCTTTGTCCCAGGGCAAGCGGGTTTTTTATACAACCCCGCTGAAGGCTCTTTCCAACCAAAAGTTTCGCGATTTTGGCCAGCAATTTGGCCCGGAGCGGGTTGGCCTCCTCACCGGCGACATCTCCATCAACCGGGAGGCACCGATCTTGGTGATGACTACCGAGATCTTCCGCAACATGCTCTACGGCACGCCGCTCTCTCTGGTGGTCCAGCAGGGGGCTGACGGCAGCGAGATGGATGCCTGGGAAGCGGCGGAGGCCCTGAGCCGGGATCCCCTGCGGGATGTGCAGGCGGTGATCCTGGACGAATGCCACTACATGAACGACCAGCAGCGGGGCACCGTCTGGGAAGAATCCATCATCTACTGCCCTGCCCACATCCAGCTGGTTGCCCTCTCGGCCACCCTGGCCAACAGCGACCAGCTCACCGACTGGATGAACCAGGTGCATGGCCCCACCCGCTTGATTGACTCCAGCCATCGCCCGGTGCCACTGCAATTTCACTTTGCCAATCGCAAAGGGCTGTTCCCCCTGCTGGAGCAAACCGAGTCAGGCCGGTGGGTGTGCAATCGCCGTCTGAAAAGCAAGCCCTCCAAGTCAGGCCAGGCTCCCTACGGGGAAGTACCGGATATGGCCCAGGTGGTGGAAAACCTGCGCCGACGGGATATGCTACCGGCCATCTATTTCATCTTCAGCCGCAAAGGCTGCGACCTGGCAGTGGCCAGCTTGGGAGGCTTGGACTTGACTACTTCTGAAGAAGAACGGCGGCAATTAGCTGAGCAGATCGACCGTTTCTGCCGGGAAATGCCGGAAGCGGTGCGCTGGGAGCAACTGGATGCCCTCTACCGGGGGATTGCTGCCCACCATGCCGGCATGCTACCTGCCTGGAAGGGCCTGGTGGAGCACCTGTTTCAGCAGGGGCTGGTGAAGCTGGTCTTTGCTACCGAGACGCTGGCTGCCGGGATCAACATGCCTGCCCGCACGACGGTGATTTCCTCCCTCTCCAAGCGCACCGATGACGGCCATCGCCCCCTGACTGCTTCCGAGTTCATGCAAATGTCAGGGCGGGCTGGACGGCGGGGCAAAGATGTCATTGGGCATGTGGTAACCTTGCAGTCCCCCTTTGAGGGGGCGCAGGAGGCAGCCCGCCTGGCTACCTCGGGGGCGGATCCCTTGGTGAGCCAGTTTACCCCCACCTACGGCATGGTGCTGAATCTGCTGCAGAAGCACTCTTTAGAGGCGGCCCGGGATCTCATTAACCGCAGCTTTGGCCAGTATTTGCTCTCGCTGCAAAAATTGCCCGAGCAACAGGAGCTCCTGCAAACGCGGGCCGAGCTGGAGGCAATTAACCGCCTTCTAGAGGGTATCTCCGACGAAGAGATTGCCCGCTACGAGAAAATGCAGGCGCAACGGCGGGAAGAACGGCGCATTTTGCGCTATCTCCTCAAACAGCAACAAGCAGAGCCAGATCCCACCCTGCGCCTGTTGGCTGTTCCCCACATCCAAGCGCAAGAGGAAAAAATCCGCGCCCTGGAAGCCCGCATCCGCGAAAACCCTGCCCACAAAGTTGGGAAAAAGCTGCTGGGTTTACGGGAAAAACGCCAACGCCTACTCAAGCGCCTCCAGCACCTGGAGCGGCAGAGTGAGTCGGTGCAGGAGCTGCGCTGGCAGCAATTTATGGCTCTGGTGGGCGTGTTGCAGGAGTTCGACTGTCTGCAAGAGTATCAGCCAACAGCCAGTGGGGAGGTGGTGGCTGCCCTGCGGGGGGATAATGAGCTTTGGCTGGGGCTGGCTCTGCTCTCTGGGGAATGTCTGGGCTGTGCCCCCCATCACTTGGCTGGGGTAATTGCCGCCCTGGTGGCCGAGCCTCCCCGTTCAGGGACCTACAGCCGGCTGCGCACCTCCGGGCTAGTTGAGGATGTCCTGCAGGGCTTGCGAGGCCTGCGGCGGCAGCTTTTCCGCAGCCAACGCCAACACCAGGTGTTTCATGTGCCGATTGGATTCGAGCCCGATCTGGCCGGGATCGTGGAACACTGGGCCCAAGGGATCCCCTGGGAAAAGCTGGAGGCCAGCACCAACCTGGATGCTGGGGATATTGTGCGCCTCATCCGCCGCACCCTGGATGTGCTCTCTCAGATCCCCTATATCCCCCACCTGCCAGCAGAGCTGCGGGAAAATGCCCGCGAAGCCCAAAAACTGCTGGATCGCTTCCCCGTCAGCGAGCTGATCTAGCGGCGCTCGTCCCGCTGGCGCGGCTGCAGGCTCTCTCTATTGGGGTTTCTGCACGGAGAGGGTGACCATCGAATAGGGGCTGAGATTTCCTTGTCCTACAGCAGTTTGCGGGCTTGTAGGATAGGTCTCGTGTCCATGGATATGTCCCGTTAGCTGGTTGGGGGGGCTGTAAACCGGCCTAGAGGCCCGGCTGCAGGGCTACCGTTCGCGTCAACATGAGTGCGGGAGTACATCACTCAAGTAGTCAAAGCTGCCCTAAAACCCTTGCGGGGTATCGTGTTCCAGGGATCCGCCACCACCTCGCGGGGATCCCTGGGCTGCGTTTTGACTGCCTTGACCTGCATTTTGACTACCGCATGTGGCTGGGTAAGTAGCCGGACAAGTGTCACAAGTGTCACTCGTGTCGGATCCCTTGCCTGGAGCCGCTTCCAGCGGTGACCCTTCTCCGAGCAAAGTGTCACCAGGGATCCCTGAAGTGTCGCTAAGTGTCACCGCCGGTGGGGGTAAGACTTCATCCAGAGAGGCTCGGAGTCGGGTAGTTTACGGGAGAACGCCAGCCGCCTTGGCCGGCCCAGTTGGCGGGTGTGGGTGGGGTGGATCCCTTGCGGAGAAGTGGGTGGTGATTTTGGATCGGGCTGTGCGTCTGGAACGGGAGCTGTTGGCGCTGCAATCTGAGCACCCTGCTAGGGCAGCCCAGTACCTGCTCCAACTTGGCTACGAGGTGCGTGATTCGAGTCCCAGGGCAGTCGCGTGAGGGATCCCAACGAGCGGGGCTGGCACGAGGCTCAACTGCCCCGAAGGGAGATCCGCCGGTTGGCCACTGAGGCAACCCACACTGGAGTGCGGATAGAAGCTGGCCAGATCGTCGCTAAGGCACGCAATCGGGCCACCCCCACGGGTGTGGGGATGCCAACTAGTTAAGCATGCAAGCGGCCCAGTGGATCCCCCCTCAGAAGACCTCGGATAGGGCAGCGTCGAATTGATCGCTGGGGATAAGGACAACCCAGGTCTCGGTGAAGGGATCCCGGAGCATCACCACGCGGCTGGGGTCGAAGCCGAGCCGGATGGCCTCATCCCGCTGATAGGCCAGCTTCCAACTAGCCTCTTCCTTGTTGCCTTGGACGGAAAAAGTCAAGATTGGCGTGGGTATCTTGGAGCTCATTAAATAGCTCTCAACCGTTCGCGTCAGCGGGACGGAATCCTCACTCAACGAAGTCTCTCTCTTCATCAAGAGCGCTGAGAGAGTCCCACCTTCTATGGTCAATCGGCAGAGACAGAGATGGATCCCTAAATCCTGGCGTAAGTACAGCTTGAATAAGGTAGCAGACAAAGCTGGCACATTTTTCTGTTTCTATCGCTACTTGTCTTTCCGAAAACCTAACTACTATCCAGCCGCTTTCTGCAAAGAAATCGTCTCGCTGGCTATGTCTATTGTCATCTAGTGCATGATGTGGTACTCGCTGACCATTGTTCTGGTACCAAGGTTCGTCAACTTCAACATCGATAAGTAGAGTTCTATTGTTACTAGATACTTGTATTGCTATGTCGGGCGTATACGGAAAATCAAATCCTGGAACCTTTAGGGAGGCTTGTTCAGGTAGAAACTTAACTGGAAGGTTTTCCATCTTTATTATCAAGGCTTCTCTCAGCCGGCGATCATACCTACCTGCGCGAGCACCCTGACCTAAGAAAGGTTGGCATAAATCTAGAGGTTGAAATATCAGACCATTTTCCCAGTCCCTTATGATTTGAGCTACCTTGTTTTGATATTCGCGCCTATATTCTTCGACTTGTTGTTTGTAATCTGACTCTATGCGATCGCACTCTCTTCTCCAAAGGACAAGTCTCTCCTCATATCTTTTTTGTTCTTGATGATAACTTCGCATTTTTCTTTCATATTCTTCTATTCTCTCTTCATAAGTCCAGGATTCGTATAAGAATTGGGCTAAGGTAGCCACGCCTGCAATCCCTGCCAAGATTAGAAAGAATGGCGCCTCAGCAATAATCAGCGCAATTAGGGTAGCAACTCCAGCTCCAGTTGACAGGGCAGCCTGGAGCTTGTCCATTACACGGGTTGGGATCTCTGGTAGTTGCGGCTTAACTGGTCGAGGGGGTAGTTGAGGCGGCTCAGGTTTTCTGGGGGGAGGGGGCAGTTCTGGCCCTCTCAGTTGCAGGCTGATAGGGGTAGGGAGAACTATATAGGGATAGCAGTCCCTCCGCTCATATTTGAGGATGGGGTGGGGCTTCCAGCTCGGCGTGTGCATTGTCTTGACCTGGCACGTTGTCCCGTAATATGCCAGAGGCCACTTTTCCAGTCAATTCTCCCTGACGGCTGTAACAGCCTAGCCGCAAGGAATCCCCTGTTAATGAACGGCTCTGAAGATCTGCAGGCTGCCGTCCGGCTTCACCACCACCTTCTTCTTGCTTTTGGCTGTCGCGTAAGAGAAGACAATCTGACGTGGATTTAGGTTAGGCTTAGGCGGCTCTTCCCCCTGTGCCTTGGCCCGCAACCGGTCGGCCATCGCAAACAACCAGCCCAGGTTGAGGGTGTACGCAGGCTCGAATCCAGGGATCCCTAGATCCGTCTCGCCCAGCTCCCCTGCAATCTCGCCCAGCTTTCCGTACAAAGCCACGCCAAGGATGGGAGGGGCGTTGACTCGCTTGGGGGGCAGGGAGATGTGGTCTATCCGCTCCCACTCCCCGCTATCGGCTGTCTTATTTGCTTCTGCATTTCCGTTAGTCAAGTAGTCAAAGCTGCCCTCAAGCCTTTGCAGGGTAAGGCTTTCAGGGCTGACTACGGTGTGGTCAGGTTTAGTCAAGTAGTCATCGTGTTCCAGGGATCCGCCACCACCTCGCGGGGATCCCTAGGCTGCGTTTTGACTGCCTTGACCTGCATTTTGACTACCGCATGTGGCCGGGTAAGTAGCCGGACAAGTGTCACAAGTGTCACTCGTGTCGGATTCCTTGCCTGGAGCGGCTTCCGACGGTGACCCTTCTCCGAGCAAAGTGTCACCAGGGATCCCTAGTGTCACCGCCGGTGGGGGTAAGACTTCATCCAGAGAGGCTCGGAGTCGGGTAGTTTACGCTGGCCCGCTGGGGGCAGGGATCCCTGCTACAGCGCCCGGTCGCTTGAGCGAAGTCGAAAATCTGGCTGCAAATGCTGAGGCAGCGCCGGGTCGTCTCGTAGGCCTCCCTGGCCTCGATGCGCCTCAGGATTTCCAGGATGTCCGGGGGTGTGATGTCCTCGATTGGGCGGGATCCCAGCCAAGGCAGGATGTTCCTGTCCAGCCGCTGCCGGGTGACTTTGGCGTGGGTAGCCACCCACTTCTTCTGGTTGTTCTCCAACCACTCCTCGGCTACCGCTCCGAAGGTGTTGACAGACGCCTTCCGCTCGGCCTCTCGCACCAGCTTGGGATCCCTGCCAAGGGCTATCTGCCGCCGCATGGCAAGGTGAATCTCGCGGGCCTCTTTGAGACCTCTATAGGGATACTTGCCCAGGCCCAGTCGGTGTTCCCGGCCACGGAAGCGGTACCGGAACCGCTACAGCTTGGAGCCGTTCGGCCTCACCTCTAGGTACAGCCCATCCCTGTCCGGCATCTGGGAGGGCTTGTCCTTGGGCTTGGCGTTCCTGATGGCCACGTCCGTCAGTGCGATATCCCACCCCGCCTAAATATCCACGGCTGTGTCCCGTCTTGCCGTGGATTGACTACCGTGGATATCAAATGCCCAAAAACCTTGCCAGTTAAGGCTTTGGGGGATTTAGGTGGATGTTGGCAAACTAGGCTTTGACGGAGAGGGTGGGATTCGAACCCACGGTGGCTTGCGCCACGGCAGTTTTCAAGACTGCTTCCTTAAACCACTCGGACACCTCTCCACCTTAACCCCGGCCGGGATCCGCCGTCTCTACTATCTTAGGCTGTGCCCTTGCCGGTTGTGCAGCTAACCGCTTGTGGGGAAGGACAGGGATCCGCTATAACCCACCTGAGGGATCCCTGGCTACGGATGAGAGGAGACTTTTGCCCAGCTCAGGGGCAACTTCTGGCTTGGCCAATGCTAGCCTTGCTGGCTGCCTGTCGCCCTTTGCCAGAGCCACCTCCTTCCAAAGCTGCCCCGCTGGATCCGGTGCTGCGCCACGTTGGCGAAGATGGCACCCATTTTGCGGCTTCCGTGGGCGATACCCGCGCTCTCCCTCCCCACTTCCCGCCACAGTTGCAGTTGCCCGAAGCTACCGTCCTCTCTTCCGGGCAAATCTGGGATCAGGAGGGGGGGCTGGCTTCCTTGCTCTTGCAGACCTCTCAGCCTCTGGAGGAGATTGCCGCCTACTACCGCCGTACCCTCTGGGGCGAGGGCTGGGATCTCCTCTCGGATCTGGAACAGGCCAACGGCATCCGCACCCTTGTGTTTGAGTCTCCCCCCCACCCTGAACAGTCCCTGCACCAGGCCGTCATTCAGGTGGGATCCCCCCGCCGCGGGCCGGATCAGGTGGAGTACCGCGATATCTTGATTTTGCTGAGTACCGTTGCCCCTGTCGGCAAAGCGCAGCCTGCTGCTGCAGCCTCTCCTTGAAGCATGCCCGTCTATACCCAAGCAATTGAAATTGCCGCTGACGTGGCGCGGGTGGAGCGCTGTCTCATTGACCCGGAGCTGATGCGGCGCTGGCTTAACCCCCTTTTGGGCTGCGAGGCCCTGGGATCCCCTACGGGGCAACTGGGCAGCCGCTACCGCTTTTTCCTGCGCCTGCCTCTCATTTCCCCCAGCCTGGACTGCGTGATTACCGAGCGGGCTGAGGGCCTGGTGCAGTGGCAGTTTGAGGGGTTTTTTCAGGGCACTGACCGCTGGGAGTGCCGCCCCCAAGCGTCGGGAACGCTGTTGGTGAACCGCTTTGAGTTTTCCATCCCCAACCCCTGGGTGGCGGCGGGGTTTTACCTAGTGGCAGCAGAGCTAACCCGGCACGACATGCGGGCACAACTGCGACGGCTAAAGGCAGTGGCCGAGGCTTTGGGTTAGGCTGGTGGCAGGTAGTAAAGAAACGTAAAAAATGGCAATGACCAGCAACAGCGGCCTGTTCAACCGTCGCTTTTTCGACAACTTCATCCCCCAGCCGGCCAACAGCCCTCTGCAGATTGGCGAGCTGGCCCCCGACTTTGAGCTGCCCAATGTACACGGGGATCCTGTGCGCCTGTCGGACTACCGCGGCCACCAGCCGGTGGTTCTGGCTTTTACCCGCATTTTCACAGAAAAGCTCTTCTGCCCCTTCTGCTACCCCCACATCCAGGAGCTGAAGGCCCGCTACGAGGAGATCCGGGCCCTGGGAGCAGAGCTGCTGATGATTACCAGCACCGACCCGGTGCAAAGCCAACAGATCCAAGCCGACCTGCAACTGCCCTACCCGCTGTTGGTGGATCCAGAGTGCAAGACCTTTCGGCTCTACGGTGTTGGCCAAGCGCTGGGGGCGCCCCTGCCGGGCCAGTTCATTGTGGATCGCGAGGGGAGGCTGCGCTATAAGCACCTCTTCTCCTTTGCCGAGCCCAACGCCAGCACCGACGAAGTGCTGCGGGTCTTGCGGGAGGGGCTAGCCAGCGGCTGGGACGGAACCCGCCGGGTGGCTCCCGTGCCCTTTTTCTAAGCTGTCTCTAGGCAATTCCGGCAGAGGAGGGAGAAGGGGTGGTCTTTGCGCGGCTGGCTCAGAACAGCGCCCGGCAGGCGGAGATCCTGGAAGTAGTCCTGCGCCACGGCTGGGACTACATGCGGCGCTTACTCTCCTTGGGCAAGGCGGAAGAGCCGCAACTGCCGCCGCCGATGGTGCTGCGCAACATCCTGGTGGATCTGGGGCCGGTTTATGTGAAGCTGGGCCAGTTGCTGAGCACCCGCCCCGATCTGTTGCCGCGGGAGTACATTGAGGCCCTCAGCACGCTGCAGAGCAATGTGCCCCCCGTGCCCTGGAAGGCGGTGGAGATCCTACTGCGCCAGCAGTTGCAAAAGCCCCTGGAGCAGGTATTCAGCAGCCTGGACACGGAAGCAGTGGCAGCGGGATCCATTGCCCAAGTCCATCGCGCCCGCCTGCTCAGTGGCGAAGCGGTGGCTCTCAAGATCCAGCGGCCGGGTTTGGAGGCAATAGTAGAGCGAGATACAAAGCTCATCCGCAGCATTGCTGAGCTGGTGGCGCAAACGGAGTTCGGTAGGCTAACAGATGTGGTGGCCTTGGCCAATGAGTTTTGCCGGGCGCTGCAGGCGGAGCTGGACTTTACCCAGGAAGCCCGCCACACGGAGCAACTGCGGCAACGCCTGCAGGCCAGCCGTTGGTTTGACCCAGCACAGTTGGTGGTGCCGCGCGTCTACTGGTCGCTCACTACCCCCAAGGTGCTGACGCTGGAGTGGATCGAGGGAAAGCCCCTGCTGGAGGCGGATCGCAGTGACGCCGACCCGCAGCAGATTGCCCGCCTGCTCACCCGTGCCTTTTTCCAGCAGATCTGCCTTGACGGCTATTTCCACGCCGATCCCCACCCCGGCAACCTCTTCTACCTGGGATCCGGTCGCGTGGCCCTCTTGGACTGCGGCATGATTGGGCGGCTGGATCCCCGCACGCAGCAGATTGTGCTGGAGCTGATTTTGGCCATCGTCAGCCTGGATGCCCAGCGCTGTGCCGAGCTCACGCTGGAACTGGCCCTGCCGGAAAGTCCTAGGGGCAGCCCGCGGGATCCCGCCGTCAGCCTGGCCCAACTGCAGAGGGAATACGAGCGCCTCTTGCGCCAGTACTACACCCTGAGCGTTGCCGAGCTGGATTTTAGCGAGCTCTTTTCCGAGATCCTACAGGCGGCACGGCGCAACCAGATCCGCATCCCCGGCAACCTGGGGCTGTGCGCCAAGGCCCTGGCCAACCTGGAAGGGATCGCCCGCCAGCTCACCCCAGACTACAATCTGCCGGAGCAAATTCGCCCCCTGATGGCCGATGTGTTTCGGCAGCAGTTGCTGGGGGATGCCCCCCTGCCCTCGCTGCTGCGCACAGCCCTGGATCTCAAAAACCTCTCGCTGCAGTCGCCGCGGCAACTGGAAGTGCTGCTTAGCCGCATCACCTCCGAGACCCAGCGCTGGAACCTGACGGTGCAGGAGCTGGAAGGCCTCCGCACCAGCCTGGATCAGTCGGCCAACCGCCTCTCCTACAGCATCCTGGTTGGATCCCTGATTATTGGCGCTGCCATCATCTCGGCGCAAACCCAGCGCTTCCAGGTCTTTTGGCTAAGCGAGCTGCTCTTTGGCGCCGCCAGCCTGCTGGGGCTGTGGCTCATCCTCAGCATCCTGCGCTCCGGTCGCCTGCGGGGCTAATCCCCTACGCATCTCGTGTTAGCAAAGCAACACAAAAACGGTAGCAGCGGCTTTGCGAGCGCCTCGCCAAATCCCGCAAAGGCCGATTCTTTCGTTGACCCGCTCGATGCCTTGCCCCACAAGGCTTTCAGGCCTCTTGCCCCCCCTCTTCTAGGCCCTTTTTCGCCGTCTTCGACCGACCCCCTCGCAAATGGGTCTTGCATTCCTTGCCCCACTTGGGTTTAATAAGGGTAGAGTTCCCCCTTCGGGGGGATCCCTAGAAATTGGAAACTGACTGGAGATTTAGCAGCGCTTCCTGCGCTGCCGGAGATAGTTCCCCCTTCGGGGGGATCCCTAGAAATTGGAAACGACAGCTCGACTGTGAACGGGAAGAGAGTAACCCAGCTCTTGTTCCCCCTTCGGGGGGATCCCTAGAAATTGGAAACATAAGGGGGCAGAGCCAGTACCCACCCTTGTCGACGTTCCCCCTTCGGGGGGATCCCTAGAAATTGGAAACCATTTCTGAATGTCAAACCCAGCAATTCCCGTCAGGGAGTTCCCCCTTCGGGGGGATCCCTAGAAATTGGAAACGTAATCTTTTCCCCTGGAGGGAGTAAATAGGCCGGCCGGTTCCCCCTTCGGGGGGATCCCTAGAAATTGGAAACTCCCTACCATCAGGAGTTAACCATTTCTTTACAACTTGTTGTTCCCCCTTCGGGGGGATCCCTAGAAATTGGAAACAAGAAGCTGAGGTCTACGTCCTCAGCCTTGCCCGCAGCCTTCGTTCCCCCTTCGGGGGGATCCCCAGAAATTGGAAACATACCAGCGATAGGTGCGGGTACAATAGGACGCATAAAGTTCCCCCTTCGGGGGGATCCCCAGAAATTGGAAACTTCGACAACACGCCCCTTGAAGCCAAGGGACGTGTCAGGGTTCCCCCTTCGGGGGGATCCCCAGAAATTGGAAACGTCCAGCCTGGCAGTGCCGACGATATCCGCGAATTGTTGGAAGTTCCCCCTTCGGGGGGATCCCTAGAAATTGGAAACGCCAACGTAGTTGGCAGCCCGGGGGTGACGGCGGAGACCAGTTCTCCCTTCGGGGGGATCCCTAGAAATTGGAAACTCAGGGTTAGTCACCCTGACACCGTCAATGCTGTGGGTTCCCCCTTCGGGGGGATCCCTAGAAATTGGAAACGAGAAGGGCTATGGTGCTAAGCCAAGCCCTTCTTTTTTCGGTTCCCCCTTTGGGAGGATCCAATGAGCTCAGTGCTGCCAAAGCTGGCTCTGACGTTGGGAGATCCGGCGGGGATTGGGCCGGAAATTGTGCTCAAGGCCCTGGCGGATCCCCAAGTGCAGGCCTGCGCCCAGATAACCGTAGTAGGCGAGCGGCAGGTTTTGCAGGCTGCCCACCGCCTCTTGAAAGCAAAAGGGGTAACGGATCCCTTAGCCGACCCGGCAGCGATCCCAGTCCTGGAGTGCCCCAGCGGCTTCCACCTAGAGCCCTCGCGCGTGGGTCGGGGGGATGCCCAGAGCGGGGCAGCCAGCTTTGGCTACCTGAAAGCAGCTATTGAAGAAGCGCTGCGGGGTCAGTTCCAAGGGATCGTGACCGCCCCCATCGCCAAATACCTCTGGCACCAGGCGGGCTACCCCTTTCCCGGTCAGACCGAAGTCCTGGCCCAGCTCAGCGGGCGCGAGCGCTACGGCATGCTGTTTGTGGCCCGTTCCCCCCACAGCGGCTGGCAGCTCCGAGTTCTGCTGGCCACCACCCATATTCCCTTGCGCCAGGTGCCCCTCACCCTTACCCCCGAACTGGTGCGCACAAAGCTGGACCTGCTGGCGGGATCCCTGCGCCAGCTCTTTGCAATCGCTGATCCCGTCATTGCCGTGGCTGGCCTCAACCCCCATGCCGGCGAACAGGGTCAACTGGGCTCAGAGGAGCAGGAGTGGCTGGCGGAGCTGCTAGGTAGTTATCCCCACGCCAAAATCTGGGGGCCCCTCCCCCCCGACACGATGTGGCTGGCTCCCGCCCAGGCTTGGTATGGCCAAGGATCCCCCGCCGTGGCCGACGCCTACCTGGCCCTCTACCACGACCAAGGCCTGATCCCTGTAAAACTGCTGGCGTTTGATCGGGCCGTCAACCTAACCCTGGGGCTGCCCTTCATCCGCACCTCCCCCGACCACGGCACTGCCTTTGCCATAGCCGGGCAAGGGGTGGCCCGGGCCGAGAGCCTCAAGCAGGCCATCCTGCTGGCAGCCGAGTTGGCCCTTAGCTCCGCCGCAGCGTCTCGATCCCTTCAGAGCTAGCAATAATGGCCTCCGTGGCCATGCCGATAAACAGGCCGTGCTCCACCACCCCCACCGTTCCCTTGAGTTGCTCAGCCAGCTTGGCTGGATCGGCGATGGGGCCAAACTGGCAGTCGAGGATGTAGTGCTGCTCGTCGGTGAGGTAGGGATCCCCGTCGGCATTGCGCCGCAGCACCGCCTGACAGCCCAGGGCCTCCACCCGCGCTAGGGTCGTCTTCCAGCCAAAGCGCACCACCTCCACCGGCACCGGAAAGCGCGTGCCCAGATGCGGCACCTTCTTGGAGGCATCGGCAATAATGATGAGCTGGGCAGCGCTGGCCTCCACCAATTTTTCCCGCAGCAGGGCTCCCCCCGCTCCTTTGATTAGGTTGAGGGATCCCACTTCAATTTCATCGGCGCCGTCAATGGCCAAATCTAGGCGCGGCTGCTCTTCCAGCGTGGCCAGCGGGATCCCTAGCGAGCGGGCTTGTTCCGCTGTGCGCTCCGAGGTGGGCACCCCGATAAACTGCAGCCCCTCCTTTTGCATCCGCTCCGCCAGGGCGCTCACGGCAAAAGCGGCTGTGGATCCCGTGCCCAGGCCCACCACCATGCCCGACTGGACCTTTTGAGCTGCCGCCTGGGCCGCCGCCTGTTTTAGCTCATCTGCACTGGCCATAGTCCAACCAAATTTACCGTCCACTCCAGCTAAAGCCTGGCGGTGCCTCCACCACCTGGCCAAAGAGATCGTAGGGCTCGGCCCGTGTAATCTGCACCGGCACCAGGGATCCCAGGGATCCCGGCCCGCGCACGTACACCACCCCGTCCACCTCAGGGGCAAAGCGGGGGGAGCGGCCAATCCACTCGCCGGTGCGGGGGTTTTCCTGCTCCAGGAGCACAGGCACCACCCGGCCCACCTGCTCGCGGTTGCGGCGGAAGGCGATCCCTTGCTGCAGTTGCATTAGGCGGGCGCGGCGCTCTTTTTTGACGCGCTCAGGCACTGGGTGGGGGAGGTGGTAGGCGGGGGTACCTTCCTCAGGAGAAAAAGTAAACACCCCCACATGGTCAAATTGGTGGCGCTGCACAAAGTCCAACAGATGCTGGAAGTGCTCCTCCGTCTCGCCGGGAAAGCCCACAATAAAGCTGGTGCGCAGCACAGCGTTGGGCAGCGCCTGGCGCAGCCACTCGATTAACCGGTCGTTGACCTGGCCCTGCCAGGGGCGGTTCATGGCCTTGAGGATCTCGGGATGGCTGTGCTGCAGCGGCAGATCCAGATAGGGCAAGAAATTGGGGGTCTCCTGAATGGCCTCCACCACCGCTGGGGTGATGCCCGTGGGGTAGGCGTAGAGCATGCGGATCCAGGGAATGGGAACCTGGCCTAGAGCGCGGATAAGCTCGGCCAGCCGTGGCTCCCCGTACAGGTCGATCCCGTAGTTGGTGGTGATCTGGGAAATGAGGATGAGCTCCTGCACCCCTTCTGCAGCCAGCTGTTCTGCTTCCCGCAGGATAGACTCGATGGAGCGGGAGCGTTGCTTGCCCCGCAGGTGGGGGATGATGCAGAAAGAGCAGCGATAGTCACACCCTTCAGCTACCCGCAGGTAGGCCACCGGCGCGTGGGTGGTGCGATAGCGGGGGACGGTCTCATCGGCAATGTAGTCCAAGCTGGAGGTAACGGCGTTAACCCGCTCTCCCCGCTCCACCCGCTCAATCACCTGGACAATTTGGTGGTAGTCGCTAGTGCCCACAATGGCCACTGCCTCGGGGATCTCCCGCAGCAGCTCCTCTTGGAAGTGTTGCGCCAAGCAGCCGGCGATGATGATCTTCTTGCCCTGTACCGCCAGCTCCATCAGGGTGCTGACCGACTCCCGCCGCGCCGCCTCGATGAAGCTGCAGGTGTTGACGATAACGTAGTCGGCGCTGTCTTCATCCCCTTCCACCCGGTAGCCCGCCTGGGCCAGCAGACCCATCATGTGTTCTGTGTCCACCCGGTTTTTCTCACAGCCCAGGTGCACAACGGCAACGGCCGGTGCTTCCTTTGGAGGAGCGGCAGGGCCGCGAGAGGGTGTAGGCAAAGCGGTCTCCAACCGGTTCATAGCCACAGGAGAGGCCGAGAAAATGGCGACAGCAGAAGTTAAAGCTTTCTTATTCTAGTTCTAGTTGGGCTTCGCTTCTGAAGGCGGGGAGGAGGATCGTCTGCCCACCAGCTCAATCGGGCTACTCCCCAAGTTGAACCCACACCAAGCCAAGAGCTACAGCCACTGCCAGACCGCTGGCCACCCAACTGCAGGGATCCCCTGCCCTCTCTTCTGGGAGCAAGGGCGCTTTTCCGTAGCCCCGCAGGCGCAGCGCCTGATAGACGCGCTCAGAGCGCTCGTAGCTGCGCACTAGGAGAGTGCCTACGGCAGCAGCCAGGAAGGGCAGGTCTTGGCGCAAGGCCGGGCCCGGGCGCCACAGGGATCCCCGCGGTTGCCAGCCCCTCAAGCGGGCTGCTCGTTGCATCTGCTGCCACTGGGCGCCTATCTCCTGCAAATAGCGCTGCGTCAACCAGGCCAGTTCCAGCAGGAGGTCGGGGATCCCTACAGCCCGCAGAGCTGCCAGCAGCGCTGGCAGAGGGGTGGTCTCCACCAGCAGCGTTGCCAGCGCCAACAGGGCCAGGCTGCGCCCGCCAAGGCAGAGCGCCCTCTCCAGCCCCTCCCAGCGCAAAGCCAGGGATCCCCAGCGCCAGAGGATGGTATCTCCCACAACTAGGGGTAGAAGGGCAACGAAGGCGATGAGCAAAGCGCCTGGAGCAGCCAGCCGTCTTAGCCCTTGGCGCAGGGGCAATCCGGAGAGCGCCCAGAGAAGAGCCACCAGCACCCAGACTAGGGGCAGCAAGGTTAAGCGCTGCACCTGGGCGCAAGCTGCCATCAGGGCTCCCAGGCCCACCAGCTTGGGCAAAGGCTGCCAGCGGTGCAGCCAAGCGGGGGAGGGAGGGAGGGGAGCGGGTGGAGAGAACTGCCTTCCCCTGAGCTCCGGGGAGATGACGACCTCGGCCCTATCTTTTGGCATCTTCTCCCAACAGATCCGGTTGCACCCGCTGCAAAAACCGCACCACCCAATGGGTAAACAGCCCCTCCACCGCTGCCAGAGGGAGGTGGGCCATCACCAAGCTGCCCAAGGCCAAGCGCTCTGCTTGGGTGGAGACCGTCCCCTCGCCTAGGAGAGCAGCCATGAGCACCCCATAGAAGAGCAGCGCCGCCAGCCCCACCCCCGCCGCCCCCGCCCAGAAGGCCGCCAACCCAGCTCCCATTGGCCGCCGGCCTGCCCGAAAGATCCCCCCTGCCAAGAGCGCCGGGATCCCCATAATGGCGGCGTTGATCCCCAGCGTGGTCAGCCCCCCGTGGCCAAAAGCCACCGCCTGGAAAAACAGGCCCACCACAATTGCTGGGTAGGCCAAGGCCCCCAACAGCACGCCCAGCAAGCCATTGAGCAGCAGGTGCAGGCTGGCCGGAGGAAAAGGCAGGTGAAGGGAGGAGGCAACAAAAAAGGCGGCGGTCAGCAGCGCCGCTTTGGGGAGTTGGCGGCGGGGATCCTTTTCCAAGCGCTGGAGGAGGTGTAGGCTCCAGCCCGTCAGCAGGGCAGTGATGCCATACCCCCCCAGCCAAAGCGGTGCTGGCAGAAGGCCCTCGCTGATGTGCATGGCTAGTCCTGGCTCAAAGCAGCAGCACCTCCTGGGGAGTCGGGGAGTTCTGGGCCTTGGGAGGGACGGGGTCGGGAGAAAAACAGGGCCGTACCCAAGCACCCCCAGAGGATGCAGGCAGCCATAACCCCCCGCTGCAGAGGGCCAAAGGAGGAGCCGTTGGGGATCCCCTCTGCCTGCATAGCCGCTTCGCCCACCGGCACATTCACCACCACGCCGTGGCCGGCCTGGCGAATGCGCACCTGCCACAGTCCCTTGAGCTCAGGATCCGGCTGCAGCAGAAATCGCCCCTGCTCATCCGTTTGCCCTTCCTGCCAAGGGGTGGTGGGATCGGTGGGTGCAAACACCGTAACGCGGGCAGAACGCAGCGGCTCGCCGGAATCGTAGCGGGCTTGGATCTCGAAAGTGGGAACGGCCCGCCAAGAGGCCTCCACCCCATGAGCCCAAGCCGGAGCAGCCAGTAGCAGACCAAGAGCCGTCAGGCTCAGACGCCAGGAGGGATGGGAACGGAGGCGGAGTTTTGACCGGTTCATAGGCAAGCATCTCACGGCTTTAGTCTCTGCACCTTGGCCAGCCAAGACTCAGGGCTCCGTCCCGCGAGCCAGGCAAAGAGCTGTCCTTGCCCAAGACGCTGCGGCAACGGTCCTCCCCCACCTCTTTCCAGCTTGGCAGGATCTCCAAGATGACCTTTGCAGCAGGGGATCTGTCGTGAGAGGCTATGATCCCTCCTCAAAGCTCAGCGCTCAACCTTCCTTCCGGGCAACGACCAATACCTGAGATGGGAGGCGCCTTCCCCTGGCTTGGCTACCAGGTACTGTCCTAGCCAAACACAGGCTGCCTTGCTGTCACAATCCCCCGCTGGGGCATCTTGCTACTCCTGCGCCAGGTTTCCAGCCCGCACCCAGCCCTCTTGCCCGTTCTGCCGCCGGATGCGCTGCCACCGGCCATCGGCGCTGTACTCCAACACCGTCACCACCTCGTCCATGGGCAGGCCGCCAATGTAGGCTCCTTCCCGCTCGGGAGTGGCCCGCAGGGCCAACCCCCTTGGCTCAATGACCCGTCCCCGTACCCCGGGAGTAAGGCGGGTTTCTCCAGCTGGCCGAACTGGCGAAGGGGTGGACTTAGGTGGAGATTCAACCCTAGTAGGAGGTGCAGAGGGTGGAGCCGAGGCAACTGCTGCTCCTTCCACAGGGCCCAAATTGCCCGCCCGCACCCAGCCCTCTTGTCCGTTCAACTCCCGCCGCACCCGTTGCCAGCGGCCATCGGCGCTGTACTCCAGCACCGTCACCGTTTCCCCCACCCCGATTCCCCCTTGGTAGGCTCCATCTGCCGACGGCTCGCTGCGGATGGCTAAACCAATGGGCTCGATTACCCGCCCGCGGCTGCCAGGGGGAAAGGCAGGGGGGGTGCCAGTGGTCGGTAGGGACTCCCTCTGCGTAGCGCGAGCAGAGGGGGAACTTGTGGGTCTGGGCAAAGGCTCGATGCGCACTGCTCGAGGAAACTGAGGCACCGCAGGAGGAGCCAGTAGGGGGGCAGTAAACTGCCACACCTGCCAGCCCAAAGCAGCCAAAGCCCCTACAGAGATGCTCAGGGCCACCAAGGTGCCGAAGGGAAAACCGTTGGCAGCAGGAGAAGAACGGCCTCGCATCGGGTAGTTAGCTATCCAAAACTCAGCTCCCAAGAAGCTAGTGACAAAAGCCAAGAAAAGGGCCTTGTCAAGGCTTGCACCGGAGCATCTCTAGTACTTCTAGTTTCGCCTCTGGGTGCTAGCTTGGGGAGCTACCTACCGAGGGGCAGCGTTTGACTTCTACTTAGTGAACATATTCTCCCAGTCGGTGGTGAGAACTTCGTGGCCAAAGGTCCAGCCAGCCAGGAGCAAGGGCAAGGCCAAGCCCAAGAAGCCAAAGAAACTGATGACCTGGGCAATTTGCCGCTGCATCCTTTTCTTTTTGGGGTCGGGGATGGAATTGGCAGCTACTGTGAGCTTGGAGCACAAGGCCACCACCACCGCCCCCGCTGGCCCCAGCACTAGCGATGGCCACAGCCAATCCGCAACTTGGGCAAATGCGTAGGCACCGGTGAACGGGATAATGACAAAACAGGCCAGCTCCAGGATCCCCCAGGTGAAGAGGGCCAACTGGAGATCCTTGCGAAAGACTGCGTTGGGATCGTACATAAGCCTCTGGGAGGAACCATCACCATGCCACTCTAAGGCTTGGCTGGCGAGTTGAGGAAAGAAGTGCCCAGCTTGCAAGCCGAGGTATTAAGAACCTGAAGCAGTCTGTTGCCTCTGCTGTAATTTAAATAGGCCGCCTGGGTCGGCTGCTTTCTCCAACTCAGGCCAAGGATGCCCTGCTAGCAAAGCTCTTCTGCAAGTTTTCACCCTACTATGTCCCGCATCCTCGTCATCGATGACGATCCCAGCATTTGCATGCTGCTCAAGCGGTATTTGCAGCGCCAGGGATATATGGTCGAGGTGGCCGCAACCGGCGCCGAGGGCTTGCAACAGTTGCGGGCTTTTCAGCCGAACTTGGTGATTTTGGATCTGAACCTGCCAGATGTTAGTGGCTACACTCTCTGCCAACAGATGCAAAAGGAAACCGGCGTGTACGTATTGATGTTAACTAGCCGAGTGAATCCTGCCGACAAGCTGCAAGGGTTTCAGCTAGGTGCAGATGACTACCTAACCAAACCCTTCAGCCTGCCGGAGTTACAGGCACGGGTGCAAGCTATCCTGCGCCGAGGACGGACAAAAACCAAGATTGCAGGCGCGCCGGTTTTGACTTTTGCCTCTTTGGTGATTGACCCAACTACCCGAGAAGTCACCCGCAACCAGCGCCCAATTCACCTGACAGCTTTGGAGTTTGACTTGCTTTACACCATGGCCCGACACCCAGGGCGGGTCTGGCGGCGGGCTGAGCTAATTCAAGAGGTGTGGGATTTTAACTATGAAGGGGATGAGCGGGTTGTCGATGTCCACATTGGCCAAATTCGCAAGAAATTGGAGACTGATACCAGTCAGCCCGAGCTAATCCGCACTGTGCGCGGCGTTGGCTACAAGTTTGAACCCCCCACTCCCAAAGAGGGGTAGTCAGCACTCCCCCCCTGGGAGAGGGGCTAGGGGGGAGGGCACGCTAATCTAGACGACGACCTGTTAGGCGCACAAAAATATCTTCCAGGTTAGCAGGGCGCACCATCAGGCCAGTTTTGTCCGGCTCAGCTTCCAACTGCCGCTGGGCCTCCGCCAAGCTGGGGAAAAAGGTGTAGCTCACTTCCTGGCCGGGGCGGGAGCGCACCAGCAGGGCTTCCCCGTACTTGGCCCGCAACTGGTCGGTGCTGCCCAGCTCGATCAGCTTCCCGCCATCCATGATGCCGATGCGGTCGCACAGCTCCTCGGCCTCCTCCATGTAGTGGGTGGTAATCAGCAAAGTCATCCCCTGCCGGTTGAGATCCCGCAAGATCTCCCACAGTAGCCGCCGCGCCTGGGGATCCAACCCAACGGTTGGCTCATCTAGAAACAAAATTTGCGGCCGGTGCAACAGCGCCCTGGCCACTTGCAGGCGCCGCTTCATGCCGCCCGAGAGGGTCTTCACCTTGTCGTGCCGGCGGTCGGCCAGCTTCACGTATTCCAGCCACTCCTCGATGCGCCGCTGCCGCTCCGGGTTGGGAAGGTGGTGCATGCGCCCATGAAACTCCAGGTTTTCCCAAACTGTCAGCTCTGCTTCTAGGGTGATGGGCTGCAACACCACCCCAATCTGCCGCCGCACTGCCAAGGGATCCCGCACCACGTCGTAGCCCCCCACGTAGATGGATCCCTGGCTGGGACGGGTGAGGCTGGTGAGCATGCGGATGGTGGTGGACTTCCCAGCCCCGTTGGGGCCCAGCAGAGCAAACACCTCCCCCTGTGGGATCCGCAGGCTCAAGTCCTGCACGGCCACCTGCTGCCCAAAGCGCTTCCATACCCCCTGCATTTCCACTGCTGCCGGCTGGGTCTGAGGCAGGGCCGGGGCCGTCGAAAGAGCGGTTACAGTCGGCTCCATCTGCGGGTGTAAAGAAATCTTTCTTCTCCAGCATACGTCAGTTGAGCCACAGGTCTTAACTGGGGATCCCTGCTGCGTTATCTCTCGAGCTCTTCCGTGGCTGTGATCCCATCCTCTGTCAATCTTGCTGGAGCTTGCAAAATAGTAGACACTGCCCCTGAAAACTGCACTTACAAGGTAAAAAAATGCAGAGCAAAGACCGATTTGACCAAATTGACTTCCGCCTGGATCGCCTAGTTGGTGCCGTGCTGACCCTAGCCGAGAGCGTCAGCTCCATCAAAGACGACTTGTCTTATTTGAAAGGCATTGTTCAGCAACAAGTGCTGATGACCCAGGAGCAAACTGCCTGTCTGGGAGAGCTGAAGGTCCTTTGCCAGCAGCAGGCGGAGACGGCCCGTCGCCAAGCGGAAACAGTTGACCGCCTCATTGCCCATCTTTTGTCAGCTCAGGATCCCAGGTCGTAAGGGATCCCCAAAAGGCGTGCCAAAATGGCAGCAGAGCTGAGGTTGTCCGCCGTTGGAGTTCCAGCAGGGTTCTGTTGACGCAGAAGAGTTGCTGGCCTTTTTTCGCTGTCGGCGCCTGCCCTACCTAGATCGCTTTGGGCCTCAAGAAGCCAAGCTGCCGCCGGAAAAGCTGCTGGAGCAATGGCGTCGGGATCGCCAAGCTCTGCAAGCTGCTGTGCTGGAGCAATTCCCTGGCGAACAGGTGGCGCCGGGCAATGAAGCTCTTTTAGCAGCCATGGCAGCAGGGACAGAGCGGATCTACGGCGGACAGGTCGTAGCAAAGCTGTTCTGGGAAGTGGATCCCGAGGGAGTTGCTGAGGCGGAGCCTGCCGGCTCTGCAGTTGCCCTCGCCCCTTCCCCTGAGACAGAGGTTGAGCTCCACTCCACCGCCAAGACACCCTCCAACCCTGCACTGCCGCCTGCGGCTGTTCCAGAGTTTCGTTCCCTTTGGGTAAGCAGCTCCCTGGATCTCCTGATTCGGGATCCCTCTGGCATTGGCAAGGGCCAACCCTCCTACCTGCCAGTGCACATTCGCACTAGCAAGCGACCCAAGCCGGAGTACGAATTGTTGCTAGTGCTGCAGGCAGAATTGCTGGGATCCCTGCAGGGGCAGCTGCCCAAACGCGGCTTTTTGATTCTAAAAGATGGGAAGTGGCACCCTGTCCACCTCAGCCGACGCCGCGCCCAGGTGCGCCGCCTGCTGCAAGAGTATCTGCGCTCCCTTGAGCAGCCGGAGCCGCCCCAGGTGTTGATGGCCCGCAGCCGCTGTCATCTTTGCCACTGGCGGGAGCACTGTCGACAGCTAAACGCCGCCACCCAGCCCCTCAGCCTGCTGCCAGGCGTAACCGGATCCCGCTATCCCCTGTTGCAAGAGGCAGGGATCAACTCGATTGAGGCCTTAGCTAACGCCCGCCTGGAGATGCTCCAGGCTATCCCCAAGCTGGGAGACGGCGTGGCCCTGCAACTGCAGCTTCAAGCCCGTGCCACCCTCAGCCGCAAGCCCCTTTGGCTGCAATCCCCGCCGCAAGCTCTGCCAACAGCGTCCGTGGAGCTGTACTTCGATATCGAGGCGGATCCCCGCCACAACGTCGCCTACCTGTTAGGCTTGCTAGTGGTAGAACAAGCAGAGGGAAACACAATTGTCAACTACCACGGCTGCTTGGCTGCCGAACTGCAGGAAGAAGGGCAAGCCTGGCAACAGTTTTTACAATTGGTTCAACGTTACCCTGAGGCGCCCATCTATCATTTTCATGACTTTGAAATACAGACTTGCCGACGCCTGGGGGAGCAGTACCAAACGGATCCGCGAGAGGTGCGACAACTGTTGCAGCGCTTCGTGGATTTACACAGCTGGGTTCGACGCTCGGTAGTGCTCCCCATTGAGAGCTACTCTCTGAAAAACATTGCCCGCTGGCTGGGGTTCAAGTGGCGACTACCGGAGGCTAATGGAGCCCACTCCATCTATTGGTACAGCCAGTGGTTGGAAACACGAGATCGCCGCTATCTGGAACAGTCACTCATTTACAACGAGGACGACTGCCGAGCTACCTATCACCTTAAAGCCTGGTTAAGTCAAAGTGCGGCTCTTGAGTCCGTTAATAGCCTCTCCCTGCTAGCTGACGGGACTGCAAGCGCCGCGGTGAGTTGGTTGGGGAAAAAGAATCCCCCTAGTGGGGGCTGAGGGTAGGTGGGCTGGCACCGAG